>JAHBWI010000009.1 GCA_019637075.1 Nitrospiraceae bacterium
TTTGTGACAATGACCTGGGCATTGGAAACGGCGTAGTTCCAGATCGTCTGGTCCGTTGCGAGGAGTATGCCTATTTCTTCGACGTGAACGGCTCCATGGCCGAGAGATATGATAAGACGAGATAATGCTGGAGGGAGCTGAGCGTCAATCAGGAAGTTCATCCGGCCCGGAGCATGACGTGATCGGATTGGGCCGCCGCAAATTCAAGGGCCGCCTGAATATCCTCTTTCTCAAGATAGGGGTAGTCCTCCAGGATGGTCTCCGTTGACACCCCAGCTGCAAGAAGGTCGAGGATGTCTTTCACGCGAATCCGCATCCCACGAATACAGGGACGACCACCGCACTGGGCCGGATTGACAGTAATACGCGCCAGTATACTCATGAGGATATGGTACCGCCGTCTATTGCTGAAGATCAATGATATTTCTTGATCGAACGCCTCAACGGTGTGATGCCGCCGATGTTTTTCGATAGTCCAAGTCAATGTTTCTCTGCCATTGCAGAAGAAGGATCAGCGTCAAAGAATCCCGGCTCGGTCAAGAGACGCTGTATACGGGGGTTGTGGCGAGTGGGAGCATCCAGAGCGGCTTGAAACTCAGCCCACTTGGACTGACTCAAGAGGAACGTACGACGATCGGCCAGCATTTCATGAGTACGAGACAAGGCACTCTCCCGGACAAACTCATTCACGGAACGATTGGACAAAGAGGCAGCGGCTTCCAAGATCCGCTTATCTGCCGGACTCAATCGAAGATCCAGCTTTTCCCTACGAACTGACCGGGCTGGCAGCCTCGTACCTCCTAGTGGCAGTGAGGCTATCTCAATGAATTGATTGTATCAAGACATTGTCCTGACACACTCCATTGAAATCCTATTACATAGGGATCCAATGCTAATTGGAGACAAGCAAAATGCAGGTGCCAGTACTGGCACCTGCTCCTGTAACTCATTGATTTTACATGACATGAAATGTCACTTTTTGCACTGCGTTTTCGTCGTATCTATTTGATCTTGCTCGCTTTCTTTCAATCCTGAAAAGGCTGGTGTCGACAGTTCGATTCTGTCCCTCGGCACCACATAATTTCCGCCAATCCTCCGCTGATCGAGAGCAAATCCTAACGCCCATCCCTTGCTGGGACAGTCTATTCTTCAATCGGAAGGCTTGACGCGTGATACAGCACGATCGCTGCTGCTGCTGCCACGTTCAGCGACTCGACCCATTTGTTCAGTGGAATCGTGATGCTCAGGTGGGCATGGGAACGGACTGTGGGTGAGAGGCCTTCGCTTTCGCTTCCAATGGCTAGCAACGTCTTGGCATGTCTGCTTCTCCAGTTTCGGATTGGCTTGCTGCCAGTGGTTTGACTATCGGCGGTAACGACTGTCATGCCATCGGACAGAAGCGCTCCGAGTTCCGTTCGTTGAAAAATGGGAAGGTGAAACAACGTACCCGCCGTAGCCCGAACGACTTTCGGATTGAAGACATCGACGGAATTCGGTGACAGCCAGAGGGCATCCAGCCCCAAACCAGCTGCTGTTCGAACAATCGTTCCCAGATTGGTGGGGTCCTGTAAGCGGTCCCCATACAGTCCTAGAATCGTTTTGCGGCTGAGAATTGCAGCCTCGTCCCAGTGAGGCTGCCGCACGATGGCTAGGATACCTGCCGGGGACTCCACATCGGACAACTGCGCAAAGCGTGTGTCTGGGCTCATATATGTCTGATATGGGCCGCTCAGCAAGCGATCTTGCATGGCTGGAGACTGGCGCTCGAGGAAGGTGGGTGAGAGAACGAGTGTGACAATTTTCTGAGGAACATGTTCGACCAGTTCGAGAATCGGCTTGGCACCTTCCAAGACGAAGACCCGCTCACGGTCCCGAGTGCGCCTGACCTTCAGGAGCTCAAGAATGTAGGAAGCTTGGGTACGTGGGATGGGGCGCAGGTCCGACAAGGGTTTTTCCAGGGAACGGAGGATGGGTCAGAGCAGAGGCGCGGTGTAGGGTTATCCGAAATTGCTTATTTGCGCTTTTTCCCGGATGCCGCTTCGGCAGCCCTGATCCGCTGAGCACGTGCCTTCGCCCGCTTGAGGGCTGAGAGCTTACCTCTGGTTCGGTCTTGTTCGACGCGCAATTGTTCGAGCTGCGCGCGAAGATGGACACGTTCCTGTTTGTAGATGTTGGCGCATTCCGCTCGGGAAAGATTGGTCCAATCTCCAGTGGTTCGGGCACGCTTGATTCTTGCCTCGAGTGATTCGCGTAAGAGTCTCTCGCGCATGGACATCAGCGAACGTAGGGCTTCCTGCCGCCGTTGGACTTCCTCTTCCTCGGCCATGATGCCGCGAATATCGGTTCCTAACATCGGATGGTCCTCCTCGCTTCTTACGTTCCCGAAGGTACGGGGTCATTCTACCTGATTCATGTCGGTTTGTACTAGATAGACGGAGTGATTCTAACCTATTGAATTCACGACGTGAATGTGTAATTGGCGGCAGGGAAGCCTGTTGCAGCACTAGGGGCGATACAGTAAGATGCGCCCCATGTCGCACATTGGACCGTTGATTCGAGCCTGGCGTACCTCCCGCAACTGTGCGGAATCCGCTCTGGCGATCCGTGCTGGCATGCCTCTTCCTCTTCTAGAAGAGATCGAGGGCGAACAGATCGATCCGCCCCATTCGCTTCTACAAGCGGTGGCGGACGGCCTTGGCATACCGCTTTCCTGGCTATTCATTCATCCCTCTCAAATCGAGTTGTTATGTAAGGATGACGAGGATGATGCGGAATTTTTGGGGATGCTTGAAGGGGCGGACCCTGTGATCGACCGCATGCTTCGTGCCGCCGGCCATGAGCGCACGCTGTTCGTTCTCGTCACAGCGCTGCTGCAGAGTGGCGATCCCAAGTTGCTGCGTGCGGCCGAAGTCAGTTTGCGAAGCCTCGTCAAACAGGCCAAGCAGGCGACCGTCCCATGGCAGTCGCGTCCACCGGGACATTTCGAACCGCCCAGCGACTAACCAACCATACTCCTCCCCCGACTCATCCACGGTCAGTGGTTCGAGTATTCTCCAGGGCAGTTCTAATCAGCCAACCCGCGATCAGCAGCATGGCCAGCAAGCCGGGCCATCCGCTCAAGGGCGGCTCACGAAAGATCTGGAATGGGTCACCCGAGAGTGCGGGCCAAATACCAGCTAGAGCAATAGGAAGGGCCAGGAGAATACCGACCAACGCCTCCCCTGTCACCAGCCCCGCAGCAGCGAGCAAGCCAAGGTCTGCCTCCTCCCGTTCCTCTTCTCGTATAGCTCGACGTGTTCGGTATTCTGAAATGAGGCCACCGAGGACGATAGTGACGGATAGCTTGAACGGTAGGTACATTCCAAGCGCGACGGCCAGTACCGGCAGGCGAAACCGGCTTTCCTGTCCCTGCAAGCGCAGATCCACTGTAATCACCAGAATGCCGACCACGGCTCCGAAACCGACCAGGTGCCACGGGACGGAGCCACCAAAGACCCCTCGTGCCAGATTCGCCATTAATGTGGCCTGGGGGGCGCTGAGCGGGTGCGGGTGTGCATCGGTGACGTCTCCGATGCCGTATTTCGCTTGAAGCAATGAAAGGACTGGAACAATCACCACCGCTCCGGTGGCCACCCCAATCACTTGCATAATCTGTTGTTTCCAAGGTGTGGCGCCGACCAGATGGCCGGTCTTGAGGTCTTGAAGATTGTCTCCGCCCATCGCCGCGGCGCAACACACGACCGCCCCTACTAGGAGGGCTGCCGGCGGTCCCATGGGATTGCCTTGTCCCAGGAACAACAAAAGAAACAGCGAGGCCAGCATGATCGTGGCAATCGTGACCCCGGAGACCGGATTGCTCGAGCTGCCGACCAAGCCAGCCATGTAGCCGGCGACCGACGAAAAAAGAAATGCCGCCACTGCCATCACGAGTGCCAGCCCGAGTCCGCCCCAAAGATTCCCGAGGATGTGGCTGTAGAGCCAGATGAGCGGCAGAACAGAAAGAACGGTCAAGGTTGCGATCCAGCCGGCACCGGCATCCCGTTCGGTTCGGAGATCTGGTTCCTGGAAACCGCTTGAATTGGCCCTGCGGTACAGTCCGGCCAAGCTCCTTAAGCTTTCCATGACTGGGCTGCGGACTTGGATGAGGGTCCAGATCCCGCCTACGAGCATCGCCCCGATCCCAACATAGCGAATCTGTCCGCTCCACGTCGCTCGTGCCGAAGCGATTCCTGTCATTGTGTCCGGAGGAGGCGCAACCAGTTGATAGAATGGCAGGATCAGAAGCCAGCCGAGCACCCCACCGAGGAATACGACTAGGGCTGTATTGAGACCGACAATGTATCCGACCGCGAGGAGCGCGGGAGATAGGTTCAATCCTCCATACCAGGTCGAACGGCCGAGTTGGACCACGCCTTCGAGCGAGTCGCTCCAAAGTTTGAGCCCGCCTTCCGCGAACTTAAACAACCCTGCGAGTCCCGCTGCGACCGCGAGGGTACGGACTCGGCTGTCACTACCGGTATCGGTCTTGGCGCCGACTTTGAGCACCTCGGCGGTGGCAACCCCTTCCGGAAACTGTAGCCGGGCGTGCACGATCAAGGCGCGTCGCAATGGAATCGTGAAGAGCACGCCTAGCACCCCACCGACCAGCGAGACCATCGTTGTCTGCCAATAATCAAACGTCGTCCAATGGCCCACGAGCACCAGGGCTGGGACGGTAAAAATGACGCCGGCGGCTAGGGCCTCGCCGGAGGAAGCTGCGGTTTGGACGATGTTGTTCTCTAGAATATTCGATTGCCGAAAGAGGCGGAGTACGGCCATGGAAACTACGGCCGCCGGGATCGAGGCAGATACGGTCATACCGGCAAACAGTCCCAAATAGGCATTCGCGCCGGCGAGCACGGCCGCCAGGATTACGGATAGGATTACGGCTTTGGGCGTGATTTCAGGCAGGTGCTCGGAGGCGGAAACCACGGGGCGGTTCGCCGGGCGGTCCGGTGGGTCGGTCACAGCCTTCGCATCCGGCATCGGTGCCTCAGAATACCTGGAGGATGTAGCATTTAAGGTAGCGCGTCTCGGGCATGCCGGCCAGAATCGGATGGTCCGGCGCTTGGCCACGTTGCTCGATCAAGCGCAGTTGCCGGCCCGCATCACGTGCGGCTGATTGGAGCATCGTCCAAAAGTCTTGATCGTCGATCGGGTGTGAGCACGAGCAACTCACGAGAAAACCTCCCGGCTCGAGCAGCTTCAATCCACGCAGGTTTACTTCCTTATAGCCGGCCAATGCGTGGGGAATCGCGTGTTTGCTCCGAGCGAACGCGGGTGGATCTAGAATGAGCATCTGGTAGCGGGTCTCGCTCCGCTCCAGCAGGCGGAGTTCTTCGAAGGCATCCGCCTGTCGGTAGCGGCACCGTTCCTCGACTCCATTGAGGGCCGCGTGTCGAGCAGCCAGTCCCACAGCGGCAGCGCTGACGTCGAGTCCCTCGACGGATCGGGCGCCGGCAAGCGCGGCCTGGATACCGAATGCGCCGGTATGGCTGAAGACCTCAAGTACGGTCCGGTCATGGGCAAGGGCGGCGGCGGCGATTCGGTTGTCGCGCTGGTCACAGAACCACCCCGTTTTCTGCCCTTCTGCGATATCGACCAAGAACCTGGCCGAACCCTCCCGGATTTTGATTGTAGTGTCGCATGAGCCGCGCAAGAACCCTTTTCCAAGAGGGAGCCCTTCAAGGGTTCGGCTCTTTGCGTCGTTGCGCAGGTAGACGTGCTCGACCCCGCCTTCTTGCAGCAGGAGATCACCCAGCAGTTCCTTCCGTAGATCCATGCCGTACCCGAGCACCTGCATGACGGCCGTGTTACCGAAGCGATCCACCACGAGTCCCGGCAACAAATCGCTTTCTCCATAGACCAGGCGGCAGGCCGTCGTCCCGGGGGCCACGATCCGGCGGAGGGCCACCGCAGTTTGTAATCGGGCGGCAAAGAAGGCCTCATCCAGAGGCTCCTCGCGGAAGGTCAACAGGCGAACGCGGATCTTCGAATTGGGGTTGTAGAACCCACGGCCGAGAAACTGCTTTCGGGCGGAGAACACGTCGACGACATCACCGGCGGCTGGTGAGCCCGATACCTCCGCTACCTGTCCGTCGAAGACCCACAGGTGGCCATGATATTTCGATGTGTCGCGTTGCGGGGAAAGACGAATGCGAGCGGTCGGTGTCGATTGCAAAGGGAATCTCCTCTTAGCCTGCTGCGGGGCGATTTGGGACGTGAGGGTGCCTGAAAATCCGGCGCGACGCAACCCGTCCGCATCGTTTGTGTCCAGGCTTGACCTTCCGTGACGCCTGTGGTTTCCTGCAGACAGTGACTGCGTTCAACAGGTGTTTTGCAATGATGACCTAACCATTCGAGGTGTCATGACCACACGCACGATCGGGACCGCTGTTCTGGATCGGCTTCATCAACTGGGGGTACGGCACATCTTCGGAATCCCCGGTGACTATGTCCTCGGTTTCTATAAACTCTTGGAATCCTCTCCCATTCAACATATCGGCACGACCCGGGAAGACTGTGCGGGCTTTGCCGCGGATGCTTATGCGCGGATCAACGGGATCGGAGCCCTGTGCGTCACCTATTGCGTCGGCGGGCTCAATACGGTCAACGCGATCGCCTGCGCCTATGCGGAACGGTCGCCGGTGGTGCTCATTACCGGATCGCCCGGACTCTCGGAGCGCGCGCGCAATCCCTATCTGCATCATATGGTGCGAGAGTTCTCCACCCAGCGCGAGGTATTCGAAAAAATGACCGTTGCGGCGGTCAGTCTCGAAGACCCCATCACCGCGCAACGGGAGATGGATCGAGCCTTTGCGGCCCTGTTGCGGTATCGCCGCCCCATCTATTTGGAGATCCCGCGAGACATGGTGCACGTGCCGCTGCCGGACCACACGGCGTCGAAAAGGCTGGAAGACGAACCGACGGATCCCGCCGCCTTGGCGGAGGCGATTGCCGAGGTGCGGACCATGCTGGAGAGTGCCAAACGTCCGGTGATTCTTGCAGGCGCCGAGGTCGGTCGATTTGGCCTGACCGATGAATTGATTCGTTTGGTCGAACGACTCAACGTGCCTATTGCGTCAACACTCTTGGGCAAGTCTATTATTCACGAAGATCATCCGTTGTATGTCGGGGTCTACAGTGGGTTGGTGGCGCGCGAGGAAGTCAAAGAGTTTGTGAATCAAACCGACTGTCTCTTGATCCTTGGGTCGATTCTGTCCGACGTCGAAGACCTGGACGCGCACTCCTCGCTGTTCTCGGATGGCCATACGATCCATGCCACGGCAGATCGCGTGGCCATCAAGCACCACCGTTACGATTCCATTCGATTTGAAGACTTTGTGAAGGGGCTGGCCAATGCTTCATTGAAATCCTTCCCCGCCCCGTCCCTGCCTGCTCCATCCAAGCCGGAGGAACCGCTTCCCCCTGCGCAGGCATCGGTCACCCTCAATGGGGTGTTTCGACATCTGGATACGGTGCTGGACGAGCATACGCTGGTCATTGCCGATGTCGGCGAATCCTTGTTCGCCTCGGTCGATCTTCACGTACATCGGCGATTCGAATTTCTTTCCCCCGCCTATTACACTTCCATGGGGTTTGCAGTGCCGGCTGCCATTGGGGCGGGATTTGCCGATGCCAGCCTCCGTCCGATTGTCCTTGTCGGCGACGGGGCATTCCAAATGACCGGGAGCGAACTGTCTACGGCTGTGCGATACCGGCAGGCTCCGGTTGTGATCGTACTGAATAATCGGGGCTATTCGACGGAACGCGAGATAATGGAAGGGCCTTTTAATGATATCCCCGATTGGCGGTATGAGCGTGTGTGCGAGTTGGTCGGCGGCGGCCAGGGGGTCCGCGTGGCCACCCAAGGAGAATTCGTCCAGGCCTTGGGGAAGGCCCTCGGGGATGCGACCCAACCCTATGTCATCAATGTGTTACTGGACCCGGCCGACCGTTCCCCTGCCATGACCAGACTAGCCAAACGCTTGGCGAAGCGACTTTCCACCGACCGGCCTTAGAGGGTCTCGACCTCCCGTTTCGCCCACCTGCGACACCCTGGTTTAGGGCCAGCCGCGACTTGTTGCAACCTGCGACAGGAGCGGCTTGTCCTGCCTTGGGGCATTGACCCTCCGTAGACAAATATGGTCTTCTATACCTCTACTTGTCGAATTGTCATTTGCCTTCGGAGTCGCCATGATACAGGGAAAATCGCTCGAGGGAAAAACGCCGCGAGAGGGTCAATCGTTGTCTGCTCAATTGAATAGCGTTGTCTCCACAGAGCGGGACTTCGACGAGTTAGTCACCAAATCCTTGCCCGAATTGCTGGATCGGGCGACAAGTCAGACAAAGCGGTTTCTGCGGGAAACTGGTCAGTGGGTCGATGACATCACACATGAAAAATTGGCATTGCGCTGGGGCTATGAACTGGTGGAGCGGTTTGTCGTGTTTGGTCGGACTGAAGTTCCCTGCCGGCCGTTCTTCCTGCTCGATAGCCTAATTGCGAAGTCGTTCAGCCAGCCTGACCCGCTCTGTTATCACAAGGAATTGCTCTCCCCCGTGGGGCGATTCCTGGACGGGTTGGCGTCGCGGGCTGTCGTGAGCCGGGACGCCCTGATCGCACTCTTCTACCATTTCTACGGGCTTGGACAGGCCCATGTGGTGAAGCTCTTGGGATTGGGGCAGGCGGAAAGCCAGCGGGTCTATAAGAACTTTGAAAGGTGGCGGCAGACCGGGTGGCAGCGCACCATGGACGAGTCGGGATTGAGCGGTTCCGACCTCCAGTTGCTGGATGAAGAGCTGCGGGTGCGTCCCGATCACCTGCATCATGAAGTGAACCGGCTGATTCCCGTGCTGCAGTCGCACTATCGCAAGAGTGAACCGGAAAACTATCCCTGTCTCCCTGCCCACAAGTGGGGACAGCTATTTGAGGATGATTACGGCCACGATTACCGCGTGTGGCATTTGGCATTTTGCCGCGATTGTTTCTTGGAAGTCGCTGATCGCCGGCAAGCTGAGTGGCACGGTGGGGCAAAGCCGCAAATCAATCTCCATATTCACCCGTTGAAGAAAGGTGGCATCTTGGCGCTTTTCAGCGGGGATCGAGGAGGACGGCATCATGGAAGCACACGAGCTCAACGACTATCGCGAACATCTGCTTGATGCCCTGGAGGACCAGCCGCGTCGGGTAGCCGGGGAGCGACCGGGTCTTCTGCAGGTTCTCGTCAACCACGAGCGGGTCGGCACGTTGGACTGTGCCGGCGGCGATCCGTCATTCAACTTTACGACTCGCGAGCGCAGCATTCAAAACCTCGAGATCCGGAGCGAAGCCGGGATTCTCCTCGGCGGCTGTGTCGCACCCGAAGCCGGCTCCAAACGCGTACGCGTGTCCATCGGTAAGGATTCGCTCGAAGCCCAGATCCAGAATCGCTTCGACGGAGGGACGTTGCAGTTGCGATATGAGGCCGCTCCCCGCTGGTGGACGCAGATGACAGCCGGGTTGTTTCCTAGCACAACCGTACCTGCCGGCGCGCACCGTGGTTTTGCGATTGCGGGCGCGTTTGCCCAGGTGGTGTTGGCGATCGGTATCACGGCTCTGCTGGCCGAGCGGGTTCCTGCCTGGTTTGGATGGGATGACCGGCTGCATCAGGTCGAGGAAGAGCAGGCGGCTCGGGAGCTGAACGACCAGCAAATCGATCGACTCCATCAACAACTTGCACAATTGGCGGATGCCCAGTCGTCGGCCCTGGCGGCCTCTCGGACAGGCCAGGAACAGTTGACCCAGCTGAGCCGTCTGGTGGACGGTTTGGCCCACGCGCAGCAGAAACTCACTGCCCAGGTCGTGACCGTCCAGGACGAACTGCAGACGGCCAAGACTGTCACGAGCCAGGAATTGCAGGAAGGTTTGCGTACGGCTGCGAGCAAGGCGGAGGCGGATCGCGCCCAGGTCACGCAGGACATTCATGCGGTAAAAACCGCGAATGAAACCCTCATCAAGCAAGTGGCGTTGCTCGAAAGCCGTAATCGGGAATTGCATGCGCGCTTGGCGCTGGCTTCGCTCGAAGTGGCGAAAGCGAACGCCGCAGCCTCCAAGCCGACCGTGGTGGCCAGTGCTGAACCTCCTAAGGAGGCCGCTATCCCTGTCTCGAATGCAGAGCCCCATCGCGATACCGATCCTCAGGCCTTTATGTTCTGGGTCTCGTTCGAGGATGGGACGACGGACAGGAGCATCGAAGAATTGATCCAGGAGATTCATGGGACCAAGAAGGGGCCCGCGAAGTCAGGGTGGTACTCCGTGGAAGTGAATTTGCCGCAGCCGGAACCCCGGGATCGGTTCCTGGAGTCCGTGAAGCGCGCAAAGATCGTGAAGGCGGTCGCGACCAGCAAAGTCATGCCTCCAGCCCAGTAGCTGAGGTCGTCCCCTCTCGCCACAGCGTCCGTGCCCGCTACTGCGTTTACCCGCTGCCCAAGTGGGTGCGGCGTCCGGTCGATCGAACACCACCGCTGGCGCTCTATTTCCCGGTTACAGTAGAGGAGGGGCTATGTCGGATTTTCATCAAAACGGGTTGGTTACCGTGCTCCACAGGCTCGGGAAGCCGAATCTCGAGCATTTGGAAAAGGAATTGGAGCGGCATGCCTCGGCCAATCCGATCGCACTGGTCCTCCCCTCCCTCTATTCGGAGTTGGAGAATCCTGCGCTCAAGCACATCGTCCAAGTCCTGAAAGACATCACCTACGTGAACGAGATCGTCGTCTCCTTGGACCGGGCTTCGGCGCTGGAGTTTCGGCTGGCCAAGCAGTTCTTCTCCGTTTTGCCGCAGCGTGTCCGCATTGTCTGGAATGACGGCTCTCGGATCCAAAATATCCTGAAACTGCTGTCTCTGAGTGAGATCGACACGGGTCTGCAAGGTAAGGGACGCGGCTGCTGGATGGCCTTCGGCTATGTCTTGGCGCGAGGCGAGAGCAACGTCATCGCCCTGCATGACTGCGACATCCTAAGTTACAACCGCGAATACCTCGCGCGACTTTGTTACCCGATCGTCAACACGAACTTAGGCTACGAGTTTTGCAAAGGGTATTACAGTCGAGTCACCGATCGTCTGCACGGCCGGGTGACGAGACTCTATCTCACCCCGCTGATTCGTAGCCTCCAGCAAGTGGCGGGTGCCCATCCTCTCCTGACCTTCCTCGACAGTTTCCGCTATCCGCTGGCGGGGGAATTCGCGATGGTGCGCGATTTGGCTTGGATCAACAGAATTCCGGGTGACTGGGGTTTGGAAGTCGGTGTGCTCTCGGAGGTCTACAGAAACTGTGCTCTCCGGCGGATTTGTCAGGCGGACATCGCCGATGCCTACGAACACAAGCATCAGATTCTGTCGCCGGACAACGCCGACCAAGGCCTCCAGAAAATGTGCGTGGACATTACGAAGTCCCTGTTCCGTAACCTGGCCAGTGAGGGCGTAGTATTGTCGGAAGCGGTGCTCAAGGCCTTGCGCGCCACCTACCTCCAAGCAGCGCAGGAGGCCATCACTCGGTATCAAAACGACGCGGCGATCAACAGCCTGCAGTTCGACCGGCACGAGGAACGCAGCGCAGTGGAGGTCTTTTTGAAAGGTATGAAGCTCGCGACCGAGAGCTTCCTGGAAGACCCCCTCGGGGTGCCGATGATTTCCAATTGGAGTCGTGTGACCGGCGCCATCCCGGACATCTTCGACCGTCTGATCGACGCAGTGGAGCGGGATTACGAATGGGATCCGGTCGGAAGCCGTACGGAGGCCGGCGGTCCCATCACGACCACTGTCTAGGCGAGGCCGGTTCTCCCTGCTCCTTCATCACGCTGAGGTCGGCTTTTTCGAGGCGAACACCGTCGCGTCGCAGGATACGTACTTGATCTGTTTCATCGGGATAATGACGACTTCCTTCGCCGAGTCCACCTCGAGGACTTCCATGTCGTCGCTGATGGTGTGGCGAATCGCATCTTTTACCAGCAGTTCCTGATTGTCGACAAACACGACTTTCACCCAATATTGCACGGTCTCATCTCCTTGTTAGTGGTTGGAACTGCCCTGCCGGCCGAGTTCCTGTGATCGCCGCGTTGCCGCCTCCACGGCATTGATCAGCGTGGCGCGGAGCGCGCCCGCTTCGAGTGTGGCCAAGCCGGCTATCGTGGTGCCTCCGGGGGACGCCACATGATCCTTGAGGACCGCAGGATGGTCGCCGCGCTCCAGCACCATGTGGGCCGCACCGGCGACCGTTTGGGCGGCCAGCAGTAACGCGGTCTGCCGGGAAAGCCCCATTAAGACACCCCCGTCGGCCAAGGCTTCGATCATCATGAAGACATAGGCGGGGCCGCTGCCGCTTAGGCCCGTCACGGCATCCATGAGCCGTTCCTCGACGACACTTACCTTGCCAATGGACTCGAACAGCGCCACGGCCTGCGCCTGTCCCTGCGTGTCGACATGGTCGGAGCAGCAGAGCGCCGTGACGCCGGCTCTGATGCCGGAGGGTGTGTTCGGCATCGCGCGGGCCAACTTCGCTTGCTGGCCAAAGAATTGGGCGAGCCGGGCCAATGGATAGCCTGCCGCAACGGATATGATCAGTTGTTGGGGCGTGAACCGATGAGCCAGAGGCGTGAGCACGTCGTCCAGCACTTGCGGTTCTACGCAGAGGCAAATGAGGGTGGAATGCTCGATGGCCTGCCTGTTGTCGGTCGAGGTGGCGATGCCGTAGGCCTTGCGTACAATGTCACAGCGGGCGGGCGAGATATCAGTAGCCGTGATTCTGTCTCGCGAGACCAGGCCTGCCGCCAGCAGACCGGAGATAATCGCTTCGGCCATTTGGCCCGCTCCGATAAACCCGATACGACAGTCCTGAAGCATCGGCGGATTATACTGACCGGCTTTCCGCCCTTGCAACGATTCGGAACGGCGCTTTAGAGTGGTCCGGGCCTTGGGGCTGTTGCCCGCAGGCGGGCCCATGAACCGTCGCTGCACTGCAGCAGTCTCTGTGCGATATGCGAACCAGCGATGGGTCGGCACAGGCCGGCAAGTTTTGGGAAGCGGCGAACTACAGCCTCAAACAGTTGGATGGGTTTGATCAGATCAATTAAACGGAGACGGGCCGACGTGATAGCCATGCTGAATGAACACAGATCGTGGGCGGTGTTGTTGATACTATGCTGCTGGCTCCAGGCCGGGCCGACTCAGGCGCAGGTGATGGGCGATGAGGCCGAACTCGACCGGCTTAAGGGGAAGGCGGAGGACGCCTTGGCTAACGAAGATGCGGAAGGTGCGGCCATGAGCATGGGACGGGCGGCGTTGATGGCCGCACACCTGGCGCGAAAGGAATCCGGATCAGAACGAGCCACGCTGTTCAAGGGACTCGAACACTTGTTCCGATCGCAGGAGCACGGCTACCGCGCGATGGCCTTATTTCGTCGCGCCGGTGGGAGCCTTCCCGCCTCCGCCGGCGTCTGCGGCAGCGTGCAGTTGGGAGAGCTCGAACTCCAACATACGAAGGTGTCGCTGGAACAGCTGAGCGTGGTACCGGAGTCTTCCCAGCCTGTTTCGGCGAAGGTCGCGGCGCTCAAGCAGGGTGTGGAGGAATGGGGAACGGTCCTGGCGGCCATCCGGGCCGACTATCAATGCGTGCAGTAGAACGGCCGAGGCCGGGGGCCTGCGCATGTACCCTCGCCCTCGGCCGTCACCCGAACAATTGCTCAATCGTCTTCCGGATTGATGATGTGGAGTCCGGTCGGCCGGCAGGCGGCCAAGAGTTGCTTATCGGCACTCACGACCGTGAGGCGAAGCGGCTTCAATTCCAAGGCCAGCGCCAGGTGCAGCAACTGCATCGAGCGGAGCGCCGGGTAGTCCAGGAGCAACTCCTTCGCGGCCAGGTACGTCTGCATCGTCGGTGAGATAAATTGGTAGAGCCCCTGGGTCGATTCCATTTCAAACTTGTACATGACGGAATAGCAGTCGTCCCGGGTGATTTCTCCCTGTTGGGCCCGTACCGAGAGCGCCGAGTAAAACTCGGTCACAGTCCACATCGGGAGGATTGCGACCTTTCCCCGCTTGACCATCAGTTTATTCACGACGCGGGTTCCGCGTTCCATGCTGTAGCGTTTCACCAACGCGGTAGAATCGAAGTAGTAGTACGGCATCCTATGCCCTCCCCTTCAAGAGGCTGTCGGCCAGCGGAGACTGCAGCTTCGACAGGCGATCCTGCAATTCGTCCAGCGGCAGCTCCTCGTAGTACCCTTGTTTGCGGAAGGTGCTGAGAATGCCGCTGCCGAGCACCTGTTGAGTGTCGGCGGTCAGGCGATCGCGCAATCGTTTTTTCATGACGCGGCTCGACACACGAGGGCCGGCCGTCGTGTCACGTCCGGAAGCTTTGCGAGTTCCTGTCTTACTCATCCGCTCTCCTCTCTCCTGGGGTTGATGGGCCCTAGTTGGGCATCGGGTGTGGTGGGGCCTGGTCTCTCGGGCATCCGGGAGGTGTGCCTGAAGATGTCGGCAACTCAGCCTCGCCGTAGATGTAGCCCGCAATGGCATGTGCCAACTCGGACGAAAACTCCTGCTGCATCACGCGTACGGCCTTCGCCTGTGCTTCCTTTTCCGTAATGTGGCCTTCTTTGCCGCCCTTGGAGACGGCGCCGATCAGGCGCCGGGCCGGCAAGTCCTCGATCACGGCATCGGTGCACCAGCGGACGTACCGGAATTGGGGATCTTTCACATCGAGGGACCAGAGCCGGACGGTTCCCTTTATGAGCAGTTCCGGGGCGCCCGCATTGTCGCGTCCCACCATCGAGAAGCCTTCGCGGGCCAGTCCTTCGATGAGCGCGCGTTCGACGGGTTCTGCCTGGTCTCCGGTCATCTCGACCGCGAGACGAAGATTGGAGGCCAGGAACTGTTCCAACTCGCCGGTCAGTTCCGCCACACGAAACGATGCGGGGGTGCCCTGCCCGCTGGATCGAATCACCCGTAGATCGGTGTTATAGGCTTCACGCAGCACGAGATTCTTGGTGGCCCGTTTCAAATTTCGCACACGGGTGAGTTTGTCCTGGGCTTGGTGTGCATCGGTCACCTCCGTCTGGATGGTCCGGTCGAGCTCATTCAACCGTTCCACCATCGACGCTTCCGCTTGCGCGCGGTTCATCCCGGCCAGAGCATAATACTGTCGTTTCTTTTGGTCAAACCAGGTGTCGAGCACCAGGACATTTTCCAGGACCTTGTCCGTCGTGACCTGCGTGACGTTGTCGAGTGTCAGCCGTCGTTCCGTGCTGGTCTGTCCCCGCTGTTCGACCACCAGGTAGGATTCCCAGTCTTTAGCTTGGGCGGTGATTTCCGCTTTGAAGATCCGGGAGACGGCGGCATAGGCCTGCTCCGTGGCCTGTTGACGCGAATCTGCTTGGCCCAGGCCGATCAGATACTGGCTGCTTGGGAATTCGGCGCTCTGTCCATCCACCCACGTTGGGCGCGGCTTGCCGCCGCAGCCTATCAGGAGCAGCGTTGAGGCCATCAGGCAGATCACCGCCAGGGTCAGTTTGTTGTGTGTGATGGAATCCGTCATTGCACCACCCGTTCGATGAGGAATTTGGTTTCGCCGGGACGAAGCGTCAACGATTGTGCCCGAGGGCTGGGCAGTGGGCCGCCTCCGCGACCCACGCAACGAATCCGCGCTTCATATTCACCGGCCGGCACCCAGATCCGGTTGATCTGAATTTCGTCTGGCAATGTCCTCCAGCTTCGTTTGTCCGCCTCTTCCGACGCGATCGCCAGCCCGTGCGTCAACAAGCCCACGGCCAAGCCGACCCAGGGCGCGTCGTCCTTGTTGACCGCCTGTTGCGCGCCTCGCGTCGCGGCTTCGGCTGCTGCGAATTTCACGGCTGCTCGGGCTAAGGCCTTGGTGGTGATGCCGGCCATGCGTTCCGAGAGCGACTTCTCCGCCAGCGCCGTGCCGTTGTAGACGAGTTGCGAACTCTCGGAAATGGGAGCGCCCTCGCGCGGAACCAGCGTCACTTCTTCGTACTGTATCTGCGTCTTCTGCGGAACCAGCCTGGGTAGCGCCACTCGCACGACCCGGCCGTTCAACCCATAGAGCAGGCTGTCCGCCGCCCGGCGTTCTTTCCGGTTGGAGGCATGCGCGACGCCCCGGTTCAGTAGAACCAGTTGGAGCGCATCGAGGCTGATCGGAATGTCGAGGTAATTATCTTCCTTGTGCGGGGCGCGACCGTTGTAATTGATGACGACTACCTGGGCGAGATCCGCGTGATCGTTGCGCGAAACCCAGGGGACGTCCGGGAATTGGCGCCGGTATTCATCCAACTCGGTCGTCAAATGCAGGGCATCGCTCGTACGCAGCAGGTCGGCCTTGAGCATGAGCGGCATCGGAGTCTTTGCCCATCCGCGGGTCTCCTCAAAAATGTCGTAGGCTTTTCGGTAGGCCACGAAGGCATTGTTGATATCCCCGGCCGCCTCATAGAGCACGCCGGTGAGGTAGCGCGCGAAGGCATCTTCCCGATAGGCCGCCTTGTCCGTGACCTTGTCCGAGAGCACATTCAGTCGGTGATCGATTTGCCTGGCCTCGACGAGGGACTCGTTGATCTGGCCGAGCACCGCATAGTCGAGCGCTTTGATGACGTTGATCATCACGTGCTCGTAGGGGGCGCCTTCGTAGGGCAGGACGTTGTCGTTGGTGAGGAAGGCCGTGGTTTCGGTCCTGATGGTTTTGGTGTACAGCCGTTCGACTTCCTGGTCGGCGCGCTCTAGAAAACCGATGCTCTTCGTGTATTCGCCGGCCAGATGGAGCGTCATACCGCGCTCCATGCTGTAGAGGAGCCGGTTGCGTGAGCCGTAATCGGACTCAGCCTCTTCCATGATCGCGTCCGCGCGTTTGGGATCTCCGGCGGCAAGGCTCTGATCGATCAGGAGATAGTGATTACTGGAGAGGCTGCAGCCGCTCAGCAGGAGCAGGCTCCAAGCGAGCAACGTAGGGAGAGTGAACCGAAAGCGGCCTCCCTGCAGGGAGGCCGCGGTCGATGGGATTGGTCGTCTCAACGGATGCCGTCGAAACTAAAAAATCGTGCGTTTCTTTTCGATGACTTTCTTGATCTTCTTCTGGCCGAACCACGATTTGATGTTGTTTTCGAGGTCCACCATTTCCAAGTCGATCTGATAAAAAACCGCCTTGGTGCCGTCCTGTTCGTCCAGGATCGTCGAAATGCTGCCCCGCATCATGTAGTCCGCGCCGAGTTCCTTTCCCGGCGCTTTCTGCGTGTCCTCGCGCGCGTGGACGGCCTGCTCCCGCCGCTCCTCGCGCACTTCCTCACGTTCGCCCTTGCCGGCGACGAACATCACCCGTTGGGAATTCGTCAGCTCTCGTTCCAGGTCGCTGACGAAGGTTTGCACATTGATGTGTTCATGACTCTTGTTGATGACCGTGCCGACGATCACAACCGGCTGGCGCGACTTGGCTTTGGTGAAATTGTCGAGCCAAGGGCTTCCCACGGCTTCTTTCACCATGGTCTCCGCCACCATCCGTGAGTCCGTGTCGTTCCAGCGCCCGCTCAGGTCCGTGACGGTGCCGGTGTCGACGCGCGTTACTTTGTTTTCGTGCCCACAACCGCTCAAGAACGATGTCGTCCCGATTACAGCCAAGGCGGCCATCGCCCGTCCGATTGAACGACTCGACCACTCGATCATGCCAATCTCCTCCTGGATGCGGCGGATGGGTTCTGCCTCGCTACTTCGTGGCCCGCTTGTCTTCTTCCTTTTCCAGCCGATCGAACAACCGGTCCGCGTTTTTTCGGACAAAGTCCCGCACTTGGCTGTTCAATTCCTTTGCCTGGTCTAGGTTGTTCTTCATGTCTTCCAAGCTGAGCTTGGTAAGGACATAATAGGTGCCGGACTTCTCGTCCTTATAGCGGTCGATCGGCTTCACGCCGTTGAGCGTGACGGCAGAGAAGGTCTTCACGGCTCGTTCGATATTCTGTTCTTCGCTGTTTCGGGAGAAATCGCCGGCCGTGGTGGAGGCCGCATAGTCGCGCATCAGGTAAGCCGTGTAGGTCTCGAAGGTCTTGGCGATCTCGGCGCGGCTACGATTTTCGGCCGTATCCCAGGCGAGCGGTTCGTTCCGCACTCCAACGACCGAGCCGACACCGTAAAAGGATTTGTCGTTCTTTTCATTGTACGCGCCTGAGCCCTTCTGTACCCAATTCGGGGGGCCGCCGCACGCCGCGAGACCGATCACGAGCACGAGCGCCAATGCGCTGCCGCTGATTTTCGAAAGAGCCCCCACTACTCTACTCATACGAGTCCTCCTTGGTGTAATGCACGTCAGAGCTGTCGGCGGTGGAATGCGGGTGGCGAGAAACATTGAGGTGTTCGAGGCTCAGTCTGTGTGAAGACATAATTGCCCGAAAAGTCACGGGGTTATGCTAACATGCACCTCCGAGAGAGTCAACGCATGGCGCGGGAGTTGGTTGACGGAACTCGATACGAATATTCAGACGGTCGGACATTTCATAGGTAAGGAGGCCTCTGTGGCGGACGTTCAGATTCAAGATGGGATCATTCGGATTGCGGAGCTCGACATTCAGGACCCCAAGGCGGCGGCTGTATTGGCCGAATATCCGCAGGTCCGATGGCCGGAAATCACCAGGCGCGCATTGAAAATCGGATTGGGATATCTCAAGGGCGGGGGGAAGGACTAAGCGAGATCAAAGCGCACTGCCCGGCGAGGAGCGATTCAACCGATATCTGGTTCCGTCCTGGCGTTGAGTCTGCTCTTACGGACTCGCCGCAGGAGGAGCCTGCGGCCGGACCGCGCGCTGCGCACGCTCGCTCTGTCCGCCAAGTTCCAGATAGCGGCGGAACGCGTCGACCGATTTCACCGGTTCATTGAGGTGATCAGCGTAGAGGGTGCCGAGGGAGAAATACACGTCCGTATAGGCAGGGTTGACGACGAGCGCCTGCTGCATGGCCCGTTCGGCCTCCTTGAATTGCCCCTGCTTTTCGAACACTAGCCCGAGCGTGTAATGGGAATCGGGATTCTGCGGCGCATATTGCACGGCGGCTCTCGCGGCCACCAGGGCTTCTTCAACGTTCGGAAGGATTTCCAACCGCACATAGCTCTTCAATACATAGGCATCGCCGAAGGACGGGTCGTAAGCGATGGCGCGATTGAGCCGCTCCAGCGCTTCCTCGGCTGATTTCTGGTTTTGCAGGAGCGCGAACGCCTCTTCATATTGCGTACGGGCTGCCTTGGCTCGATCGGCTTGGCTGGTCGGTTCCTGTCCCATCTGGAAGGAGGCCTTCTTCCCCTCCACCAGGATCACGTCTCCATCGCCTTCCAGCTGGGCAAACTGCGGATGCTGTTTCGACTTCGTCCCTTCTAATTGCTGCTTTACAAAGGCACCCAACTCGCTGGCCATGATCCAGCCGTTCTTGTTGAGGTCGGCCGAACCCTTCATGCCGGAAACCAATGCCTGCACGAAGGGGTCAGCGCCGGCCGTGCGATCGATCGGCTCGTCTTTGCCGGCGGCCGTCAGGACCTGGACCGCGCGCTTCTCCGTCTCATCTTCAGGCGATAACCGGCCTTCGAGCGACAACTGTTGGGGCGCCGTCACTTCCCATCCCTGTAGGCCGGCGTCCAACAAGAGAAGCAGGTGCTTCGAGGCGGATCGGCGTGTGAACTCCTTGATATGGTCGAAGGTCACGGCCTTCGTGGCGTTGTTGACCTGTGCATCCCATGGGACAAGGTACCCGAGCTCCTTGGCTTGAGCATCCTGGGTGGTCACGCCGTGGCCGGAGAAGAAAATCACCACGCGGTCTTGGCGTCCGACCTTGCGCGGCAGATAGTCGGACAGAATTTGCATCAGCCGTTTGGAACTGGCGTCCTTGTCGTAGAGCTCGATGACTTCGTCGAATCCCAATTCTCGCAGCGACGTCGCCACAGCCTTCGCCCCTTCGATCGCGCCGGGAGCCTTGGGCGCCACGAGATAATTTTCGATCCCGATGACCACGGCCCAGGATTTGTAATACAAGCCTTCGGGCTTGCCTACCTGCGCATGGACGGTCGGGAGAAGGGTAAAGGAGCTGAGAACAGAAAGAGCGAGTGCGGCTGAAATCGAACGGAGGAACCGGCCTGTGACGTGGGAGCGCATAGAGTTGGGATCCGATGTGCGACCGAATCAGCCTACCCTCGTTTCCTCCTGACTGTCAAGGAAGCGAAACACGATTCATCCTTGTATCGCGCGGTGTTAGGGGCGATACCCGCATCGGCAAGGGTTGCAGTTCCTTGATCCTTTGCACATAATGCCCCTGGCTCACGAAACGAAACGTCTCGACGACGGGAGGCTTTGGAGACATGGACGAAAAGATCGATACCTTGCTGAAAGAAGGCCGCGTCATTACCCCGACCGCCAAAACGAAGTCGGCGGCCCATATTCAAGATTACGAGGCAGCCTACCGGGCATCCATTGCAGATCCAGAAAAGTTTTGGAGCGGGGTAGCGCAGGAACTCGACTGGTTCACGCCCTGGCATCGCGTGCTGGAGTGGAACTATCCTTGGGCCAAGTGGTTCGTCGGCGCAACCTGCAACATCGCCTACAACTGCCTGGATCGGCATGTCAAAACTTGGCGCCGCAACAAAGTGGCGGTCATTTGGGTCGGTGAAAACGGCGAAGAGCGGGTCTTCACCTATGGCGAGCTCTATCGACAGGTGAACCGCTGCGCGAATGCGCTCAAGGGGCTCGGGCTCAAGAAGGGCGATCGGGTCACAATCTATCTGCCGAAGATCCCAGAGCAGATCGTGGCCATGCTGGCCTGCGCCAGGCTCGGACTCATTCACAGCGTAGTGTATTCCGGCTTCAGCGCGCCCGCTCTATCCAGCCGCATCCAGGATGCGGAAGCGCGGCTCGTGATTACGGCCGACGTCGGGTACGACCGGGGCAAGACCATCAACCTCAAAGGCGTCGTGGATGATGCCGTGCAGACCTGCCCTTCCGTCGAGAAGGTCGTGGTGGTTCGCCGGGAGAAGATGGGCATTGCCCTTTCGGCTCCCAAGGAAATCGATTGGAATGACTGGCTGAAGGATCAAAAAGCAGTGTGCGAGGCCGAACAACTCGACGCCGAATCGCCGCTCTATATTCTCTACACCTCAGGGACAACGGGGAAGCCGAAGGGCGTAGTCCATGTGCATGGCGGCTATATGGTCGGCACCTATATCACGACCAAGTACGTCTTCGATCTCAAGGAAGAAGACGTATACTTCTGCGTTGCAGACCCAGGATGGGTAACAGGCCACAGCTATATCGTCTACGGGCCGCTCTTGAACGGTGCGACGATCCTGACCGCGGAAGGAAAGCCGGATTACCCCAACCCCGGCCGTTGGTGGGATCTCATCGAACGATACGGCGTCTCGATTTTCTACACGACCCCGACAGCCATCCGTCTCCTCATGAAGTACGGCGAGGATTGGCCCAAGAAATACGACCTGTCCAGTCTGCGAATTCTCGGCAGCGTCGGCGAGCCGATCAATCCGGAAGCGTGGGAATGGTTCTTCCGGGTTACCGGCAGCGACAAACCGATCATGGATACCTGGTGGCAAACGGAGACCGGCTCCATCTTGGTCACGCCTCTGCCCTGCGTCCCGCTGAAGCCGGGGTCCGCCACAAGGCCGTTCCTCGGGATCGAAGCCGACGTGGTGGACAAGGAAGGCAACAGCCTGCCCGGTAATTCCGGGGGCTTCGCCGTGATCAGAAAGCCATGGCCTTCGATGATGCGGACCATCTACAAGGACCCGGATCGATACAAGGTGTACTGGAATACGATTCCGAACTGTTATACGGCGGGCGACGTGTGCCGAAAGGACGGCGACGGCTACCTGTGGTTCATGGGGCGCGCGGACGACGTCATCAAGGTGGCAGGCAACCGCATCGGCACGGCGGAGGTGGAGAGCGCGCTGGTGGGCCATGCCGCCGTCGCGGAAGCCGCGGTCATCGGCAAACCGCACCGCACCGCCGGCGAAGCCATCAAGGCCTTCGTCATCCTCAAGCAGGGCTATCAGGACTCGAAGGAACTGATTCAATCCCTCAAAGACCACGTCCTCAAAGAGTTGGGCAAGATCGCCGTCCCGCAGGAAATCGACATCGTGCCATCCCTGCCCAAAACACGATCGGGCAAAATCATGCGGCGGGTGCTCAAGGCCAAGGAATTGGGCCAAGACGTGGGAGACATCTCGACGCTGGAAGATTAGGCAGTGGTCAGAAGAAAAACTGTTTAGCAGGGAGCGGACACGCCTACGACAGCAGGCCGCGCTTGCGCAGGTAATCGCGATCGATGGTAGGGGCCGGTTTGGACGGCAGGATGCCGCGTTCTTGCAGGAGCCGCTCGACGAACTTGCCGATGAGATCCGGTTCGAGATTCACCTGATCCCCTACTTGCTTGAGGCCAAGCGTGGTGACCTTGGCCGTGTGCGGGATGATGCAGACCGTGAAGGTCCGTTCCCCGATCTCGTTGATCGTCAGGCTGATGCCGTCCACCGTGATCGATCCCTTCGGCACGCAGTAGCGCAAGAGCTCCGGCTGCGCCTCGAACTCTAAAATCACGGCGTTGCCGTCTTGATGGCGGTTGCGGATCGCGCCCACGCCGTCGACGTGGCCCGATACCAAGTGGCCACCGATCCGTTCGTTCAATTTCATCGCGCGTTCGAGGTTGACGGGAGATCCAGCGGTGAGTGTGCCGAGCGTCGTCACCTGAAGCGTTTCGGGCGAGACGTCGACGGAGAAATCCTTCTCGCTCTTTGTGACGACCGTGAGGCAGGTGCCGTTCACGCTGACGCTGGCGCCGATGGTCATATCTTCCAGCACCGTCGAGGCCATGATGGTCAAACGGGTCCCACCCAACCCCTTGGTCAGGTTGGCGACAACCCCCATTTCTTCAACGATGCCGCTAAACATGGTTAGGCCCGGTTCCTGGTTTTAACCAGGTATACGCAAAAGGCGATCAAGCCCATCGCTCCCACCGCGGCGATCGTTTTCTGCACGTTTTCCAGAAACTCGGTATCCATCGCGCTATTCTTCCTTTGGAAAGACTTGGCGGTACACCCACACGAAGACGTACATGAGCCCCACCACGCCGATGCTCGCCAGTACGCCGATGATAATGTCTGAGGCTTCGTACGTCCCATTCATAACTCTGTCCTGATCAGCTCGAACGCGGCGGCATTATAGCACTATCGGGCCCTGTTCCTCATCGTGGCCCAGAAGGAGACGGCCGCCAGCAGCTGAATCCCCGCGATGGCGACAAAGGCTTCCTGGTAGCTCAGGCGGGCTATCAGGATTCCCGCCAGCAGGGGGCCGCTCGCGTGTCCGATATCCATAATCGTGCCCTGCATCCCCATCCCCGCTCCCAGCCGTTTGAATTCGGAACTGTCCGCCACCAGCGCGGCAGAGGATGAGGAGACGACGGCTTCCCCGAACCCAAACCCAGCCGAGAGGAACAGCATCAGGCCGAAGCGGCTCATGTGCGGCATGCTCACGAAGGTGGCGGCGCAGATGAGCAGGCCGATCAGAATCAGCGGCTGTCGGCCGACTCGGTCGGAGATGCGGCCCATGATGGGTTTTGAAAAGAATGACGTAACGGCCTGGATACTGAACAGCAGGCCGACCTCGCCGGCATTCAGGCCGACCGACAGTCCATAGAGGGGCAGAAAGGCCATGAGCGCGCCGTTGGCGATCATCTTGGCCGCGTCGGTGGAACTCGTGATCAAGACGCGATGGTTCCGGGCGACGGCTGAGAAGCCCTTGGCCATCTCGGTCAGGACCGGCCGAAATCCTCGTTCCCGCACGCGCGGGGGAGGCTCGTCCAGATGCAGGCTGAAGAAGATCAGGATTGCGATGCACCCGAAGATGCCGGCGGTGACGAATGCGGCGGAAAACCCGGCTTCATGCGCCAGCCATCCCCCGAGAAACGGCCCCAGCAGCGAGCCGGACTGGGTGCAGGCCGTATACGTTCCCATCGCCGCACCGCGTCGTTCCCGGTACAGATCCGCGACGGTGGCGAGGGCGCTCGGCGCAAAAATCGCCGTCGCCAATCCGTGGAAAAATCGCAGTCCCGTCAGAACGTCGAGGTCCGTGACGAAAGGATAGGCAAACGGCGGCAACCCGAAGGCCAGGACGCCGACACGCAACAGCACTTTCCGGCCGTAAATGTCGGAGAGCGCGCCGGACGGTAGTTTCAGTAGAACTCCGGTGATCGTGGAGACGGAGACGATGAGGCCGATTCGCTCGGGGCCTGCGCCGAGCGACTCGGCGAACAGCGAAAGCACCGGCATACGAACGAGGTTGTAGCTGATAAAACAAAACACGCCGAGCGTGCAGAGGAAGAAGAAGCTGCGGGAGGCTGTCATCGAGGTGCGGCCATAGGTTCGGATACCTGGGCCGGATTGTGCAGGTTTGCGAGCGCGCTTTTCAAGAAGGCGACGTCTTGCTCCTCCAACGGCGGAGGATCGGTGGCTTCGAACCAGACTCGTTGCGGGTCCTGCCGGATCGCTTCGCCGAGCCGCTGGGCCGCGGCGAATCCCTTGAGGATTTGTCTCGTGATCACCTTGCCCGCCAGGGGACGCACGAGGGACAGGAGGCCCGACAGCAGCCGGTTGTCCAACTTCGTATACGCGATCATGAGGGTTTCCATCTCTTCACGTCCATCGGTGCTCTTCACCGGTTTCATTCGAAGCAGGACGAGAGCCTTTCCCGTGACGGCAGGGAGAAACGTGCCATCATGCCGTCCTTCGACGTAATAGACACGGGTGACGGGATCCCGGTGAAGAAGCTGGAGGGTGCCTTCAGTGCCCTCCCCGTCGCTGGCCCAATAGCGATCACCATCGACTCGCGCGGCCTTGTGCAGACCCAAATCCAGACGGTTGACCAGGGCTGCTGCCATGACCGGATGGTCCAGCAAGTAGTCGTACAGAAATTGTGGAAGCGGCGTGCGCAGCGGGCCGATCTTGTTCGCCGTGCTGTAGTTTTCCACGATGGGGAGGAGCAGGCAGGCATGGGAGGGATCGAGATCGGGCAGATAGAAGGTCACCCCGGCGTGAAGCGACGGCAGCCGGCACGCGGTCTCCTCCGCCATGGACGGCTCTCCCGCCGTCGCCAGCCAGAGTCCGGCGGCAAGGCAGCTGGTTCGTATGGCGGCGGCGTGATAGGAGCCACGGGTCATGGTGTTGGTGCGGGAACCGAGAGCGACAGCTGCGCTGCGAATAGTTGCCCCGGATCGTGCCGTATCCTGGCCTGTTTCAATAAGGTCTCAACGGACGGCGTGACGATTCCGAAATCAGTGGTATGACCGTTTGCCACGACGATGACGGGTTTGGAAAAGTCGATCAGATCCTGATTGAGGAACAGGGTGAATTGGCGGACATGGTCCGTACGGACTTCAATCCGGTTCGCCTCCGTGACCTGTGCCGTCAGGCGAGCGTAGATGCGGCGGCGAATGGCGTCATCGCGTTTGTCCACCAGGTCCTCGGAGAACGACGCGATCTCGTCGGTCGCGTCGATACGCACCCAGCTGAACGGCAGCAAACGGCTGGCCTCGCGCACGACGGTCACGGCTTTAGGGGTTGCGACTCGGCGCTGACCATCGAACCAACCGACCAGATCAGGCAGTTCCTCTCGGGGAAAGAAATGGCCTCCGGCCATGGGGTGTGTGCGATCATGTTCGCGGTACACGAAGGGGTAATTCAGGTTTTTCAATTCCGCCGCGAGCTTCCGGCTCAGGTCGACCGGCATGACCTGGTCATGTTTTCCATGGATGATATAGGTCGGTGTCGAACGGAGGTTCTCGAGAAAGGGAAAGACGACATCATCGATGCCGCTGGCCATCGGTGCGAGTCCTGCGAACAGCGGCGCATGGTGCATGCCGATCAGCCAGGTTCCAATTCCACCGTTCGACATGCCGCTGAGGAAGATGCGGTCGGAGTCGATGTGGTAACGCTGGCGGACCGTATCGATTACCGCGAGGACCAGATCTTCCGCCTTCCGTGTAAACCAGGCTCCGGCCGGATAGGTTGGACAGGCCAGGATATAGCGCTCGCCGAGCCTCGGTTGCCATCGCTCGAGATATGCTTCGCCGGTGAACCCTGCGCCGTGGAGGCAGAGGATGAGCGGGTAGCTATTCGACGGCTGGTAGCTCTGCGGGACGTACAGGCTGTATTGGAATCGTTGGCCGCGCACCGTGAGCTGTTGATCGGGAAAGCTGCCGCCCGGCTGTACCGCATAGGCAGGACCCCGGCGCAGGATCTGCTGCACGGCGTCGACGGTGGCATCGGGCCGTTGGAGCAGTGCCGTGAGTTCAGTGCGAGCCTGTTCGCCGTTTTCGTTGTAGAGGTATTGCCACACCGCCGCCGCCAAATCCTGCGTTGGGGAGAACTCCGCGGCGTGTGAGAAAAGAGCGCACGACATGACGAGGCACCAGCAGCATGCCACTACCCGCATGACGGCGGGATGCAAGTCCACCATAGAGTCTCCTACCGGGTTGTCAGTGGGTGGAAAGATCGGCTGTGATCAGAATATCACGACCCAGCGGCGCCGTGCGGAGATTCTGAACGGAGAGAGCCTGTGCGAGATGGGCCGGCGATGTGCCACCGAGGACGCCTGTGGCGTCCCGGCCGCCGAGGAGGAGCGGCGCGACATAGAAGTGAATGCGCTGTGCGAGTCCGGCTCGCAGGACGGCGGCGTTGATGTCGCCGCCGCCTTCGATCAGCAGATGAGTAATGCCGAGTTGTCCGAGTCTGGTCCAGAGGGCGGCCAAGTCCACCCGTCTCTTGCGCGTGGGCAGGATGAGGACGTCGATCCCTTGCCGTCGAAGCCGATCACGTTTTCGCGTCGACGAGGCGGAGGTGGTTGCGACCAGCGTATGGGATTCCGCCTGTCTCTGGAGGACTTTCGCGCCAAGCGGAATCCGCAATCTGCTGTCGACGACAATTCGAAGAGGCTGCCGCAATGCGCGCGGCGCGTCGGAGACAGGAGGTCTCGCCGTCAACGAGGGATCGTCGTGTAGAACCGTGCCGATCCCGACGAGGATCGCGTCGACTTCGGCTCGAAGTCGATGGGCATGGCCTCTCGCCTCGTCGCCGGTGATCCAGCGAGACTCTCCGGCAGCCGTCGCAATTTTCCCGTCGAGCGTCATTCCGGCTTTTAGGGTGGTAAAGGGCCGGCCGGTTCGCACCCAATGGATGTAGGTTTCGTTGAGTTGTCCGGCCTCGGCCTGGCCGCAGCCGACTTCCACCGAGAGCCCCGCCCGTTT
Organism: Nitrospiraceae bacterium; assembly: GCA_019637075.1. NCBI lineage: Bacteria > Pseudomonadati > Nitrospirota > Nitrospiria > Nitrospirales > Nitrospiraceae > Nitrospiraceae bacterium. The sequence continues at coordinate 27,348 of JAHBWI010000009.1, forward strand.
CAATTGGGCGATCCCCCTCCCCTTCACTTTGGGATTGGGATCGACCATGGCAATGACGATGCGGCGTACGCCGGACTTGACGACGAGGGGCACACAGGGAGGCGTGCGCTTTTTGAGGTGGCTGCAGGGTTCGAGGGTGACGTAGAGGGTGCCGCCCTTGGCGCGGGATCCGGCTTGGCTCAGGGCGATGACTTCCGCATGGGGACCGCCGACTTTTCGGTGAGCCCCTTGGCCGACGATTCGGCCTCGGTTGACGACCACCGCCCCGACCATCGGGTTTGGGCTAGTTGAGCCCCGGCCCCTCTCAGCAAGACGAAGGGCCAGGGTCATATAACGCCGGTCGGCCGGTGACTGACTCACCGTTTCGTACGCTTTGTCCTGGACTTGGTGCGGGCCGCGGGTTTGGCCGCCTTCGCGGCTTTCTTCGGTTTCGCGGCCTTCTTGGCTTTCGCAGTCTTCTTCGCCGGGCTCGCTTTCTTCATGTCTTCCTCCGCAATGGCGGCTTGCGCTGCGGCTAATCGGGCGATGGCTACACGATAGGGGGAACAGCTCACATAGTCGAGGCCGAGCTGATGGCAGAACTCGACCGAGCTGGGATCGCCGCCGTGTTCTCCGCAAATGCCGAGCTTGATGTCGTTGCGCGTTTTCCGGCCCGCCGCAATCGCCGTCCGCATCAACGACCCGACGCCTTCCCGGTCCAGGACTGCGAACGGGTCGGTTTCGAGGATATTGACCGTCTTATAGTAATCGACGAACTTGGCGGCGTCGTCGCGGCTGAAGCCGAACGTCGTCTGTGTCAAATCGTTCGTGCCGAACGAGAAAAACTCCGCTTCCTCGGCGATGCGGTCCGCGGTCACGGCAGCGCGCGGCAACTCGATCATGGTGCCGACGAGGTACGAGAGCTTCGTGTTGTAGCGCTTCATGGTCTCGGCCGCCACCTCGCGAACCAAGTCCTTCTGCGCCTTCATTTCCGATACCATCCCGACGAGCGGGATCATGATTTCGGGAACGATCTTCTTGCCTTCCTTCGCCAACTCGCAGGCCGCTTCGATGATGGCGCGCGCCTGCATGCGGGTGATCTCCGGCATCGTAATGCCCAAGCGGCAGCCGCGTAGGCCGAGCATCGGATTGAACTCGTGCAATTCTTCGACGCGGGCCAAGAGCCGCTTCTTTTCTTCGAGTACCGACGACTCGCCGCCGGTCAGTTCGAGCTGGGCGATCTCGACCATCAAATCTTCCCGCTTCGGCAGGAATTCGTGGAGCGGCGGATCGAGCAGCCGGATCGTGACGGGGTACCCTTTCATCTCGCGGTAGAGCCCCATGAAGTCCTGCTTCTGGAGCGGCAGGAGCTGGTCGAGATACTTTTCCCGCTCTTCCCGCTGCTTGGCCAGAATCATCTTCTGCATGATCGGGATACGGTCTTCCGCGAAGAACATGTGCTCGGTACGGCAGAGACCGATGCCCTCGGCGCCGAAGCCGCGCGCAATCCGTGCCTGGTCCGGGACATCCGCGTTGGCCCGCACCTTGAGGTGGCGCACGTCGTCGGCCCACTTCAGGACGGTTTCAAACAGTTGGTACTTCTCCGACTTGGATGCATCGAGCTTCCCCTGCAGTACCTGGATCACTTCCGATTCGACGACGGGAATGTCCCCGCCGTAGACGTTGCCGGTGGACCCGTTGATCGAAAGGTAGTCGCCTTCACGGAAGGTCTGGGTGCCGATACGGACGGTCTGGGCATCCAGCACTTCGACGGCATCGCAGCCCGCCACGCACACCTTGCCCATTTGCCTGGCGACCACCGCCGCGTGGGACGTCATGCCGCCGCGGGCCGTCAGGAATCCGAGCGCCGCGTTCATGCCGTGGATGTCGTCCGGACTGGTTTCCTGCCGAACCAGCACCACCCGCGCACCGCCTGCCTTCATCTCGACCGCGCGATCGGGCGTCAAGGCGATTTTGCCGGCCGCGGCTCCGGGTCCCGCCGGGAGGCCCTTGCCGAGCGCCGTGCATTGCGATTCGTGTTTGCTGTCGAAAATCGGATAAAGGTATTGCGCCAACTGATCCGGTCCGATGCGTTGGATCGCTTCCTTCTTGCTGATGACGCCTTCCTTAACCATGTCGACGGCGATGCGGACGGCCGCGATGCCGGTGCGTTTGCCTACCCGCGTCTGCAGCATGTACAGCTTGCCTTCCTGGATGGTGAACTCCAGGTCGAGCATGTCGCGGTAGTGACGCTCCAAGCGCTTATAGGTGTTTTCGAATTCCTTGTAGGCTTGCGGGACGAACTTCTCCAATTGCGCCACGGGCAGCGGCGTGCGGATGCCGGCCACGACGTCTTCGCCCTGCGCGTTCATCAGACATTCGCCGAACAATTTCCTCTGACCGGAGGCCGGATCGCGAGTGAACGCCACGCCGGTGCCGCTGGTCTCGCCCATATTGCCGAATACCATCGCCACGACGTTGACCGCCGTGCCCCAGGAATCCGGGATGCTGTAGAGCCGTCGGTAGGTGACCGCGCGGGCTCCGTACCAGGAGGAGAACACCGCGTTGATCGCCATGCGGAGCTGATCGAGGGGATCATCGGGGAAATCCCGCTTGGTTTCTTCCTTCACCAGTTCCTTGAAGCTGACGACGAGTTCCCTCAGCGCCTTGGCGTCGAGATGGGTGTCCTGCGTGACTCCGAGATCCTGTTTCTTGTGCTTGAGGATGTCTTCGAAGTGCTCGCGGCTCACACCCATGACGATGCTACCGAACATGCCGATGAAGCGGCGATAGCTGTCCTGAGCAAAACGCTCGTTGCGGGTCTTGGCGGCCAACCCCTCGACGGTCTTGGTGGTCAAGCCGACGTTGAGGACCGTGTCCATCATGCCGGGCATGGAGGCGCGGGCGCCGGATCGCACGGAGACGAGCAGGGGATTCTTCGGATCGCCGAAGCCTGCGTTCATGGAACGTTCGATGCGCTTGAGGGCCTGGAGAGCTTGGTCCATCATGGCGGGCGGATAGGCCTTGCCGCGGTTGTAGTACTCCACGCAGGCCTCCGTCGAAATCGTAAACCCCGGCGGCACCGAGACCTTGAGATTCGTCATCTCGGCCAGTCCTGCGCCCTTGCCGCCGAGCAGCTCTTTCATGTTGCCGGTGCCTTCGGCTTTTCCATCTCCAAAGTAATAGACGTATTTCTTGGCCACGCGACGCTCTCCTTCTGCTATGAGGTCAATGAGTCGGAACCGAATGGCGGGCGGCGGCTTCCAGTCGCATGCGATAGCGGTTAACGACGTGGCTGGTCACGCGCATGCCGCTCAAGATGATGGCCGCGACGAACGCGACAACCGCGAACAACCGGTAGTCCACGAACGGCCCGTAGTCGAAATAAAACCTACCGTCGGCTCCTTGCTTGATCTGCGCGTCTTTTTCGAATGTATGGGTCTTGCCGGTGGAGTCGGAGAGGTTGATCCACTCCGAACAGAATTGCACCGGGTTTTGGGCGCCAGGGATGTTGCGGTAAGCCAGGCGCAGGCAGATGTCGTGTGCGGAGTCATAGATATCCGGGGTACGGACCAGTCGTTCGAAGTTGACACCGGTAACCCAAATACCGAACAGGAAGACGGCGTTGCAGACCACCATCAGCATGATGCTGACCGCGGAGGCGAACCGCCGAATTTTCTTGTTCCTTAGCTCGGCGGCCTCGTCGGCTGCCGCCGATTCGAGAATGGTCGTGGGAGTGCGGTCCACAGGCCCTCCATTCGCTATGTCCCTTGTACCATAATCTGGGAGAAATCAGCGAATGACATGAACAAATCGTCCACGGCCTTGAGCAGGGAGAGCCGGTTACTCCGCACAGCCGGATCGTCGGTGTTTACCATCACGGCGTTGAAGAAGTCGTCGATGGGGGCTTTCAGGCGAACGAGCGCATCGAGCGCGCCGGCGTAGTCTCCGCGGTCCATGGACGAACGGAACTGCTCGGTGCCCTGCCCCAGGGCTTGCGCCAGCGCGGACTCGGCCGCCTGTTGAAACTTCGTATGGTCCACGGGCCGGCGGTCCCATTGTTCCTTTTCCGTCAGGCGATGCGCCCGCTTGAACCCGACGATCAATGGATCGAATTCCGCCCTGGTCGTGATCGCCTGCAGGGCCGACATCTTTTCGAACAGATCCACGAGATCGATCCGTTGCCGGTCCGCCGAACGGAGCACCGCCTCCATCACGTCGTCCCGTAACTGTTGGGCGCTCTTGCCGTAATACCGGACACGCTCGAACAGGAAGCCCACCGTGTCAGGCGCCCCACCCTTCCCGCCGGAGGCGGCGGGCGCGACCGATTGCTTCGCCAATTGCTCTTGGGCCAGGCCAATCACCTGAGCCAGGTCCAGCCTGAGCTTGCTTTCGATCAGGATCCGCACGATTGCGGTGGCGTGACGGCGGAGAGCAAAGGGATCCTCTGAGCCGCTGGGTACCAGGCCCACGTAGAAGAAGGCCGTCACCGTATCGAAGCGATCGGCTAACGATAAGACCTTTCCGGCCAGTGATTCCGGCAGATCCCCTTCCATCGCGCGGGGCATATATTGCTCGCGGATCGCTTGGCTGACGGCAGGTCGCTCGCCATCGTGCGCGGCATATTCTCCGCCCATAATACCCTGCAACGTCGGAAACTCCCCGACGATTCCGGTGAGGAGGTCGGTCTTGCAGAGTTCCGCCGCCCGGTGCGCATCCTCGACCAACGCTCCACCGCCGAGGCTTTCTGCGATGGCAGCGGCCAGGGCTACCACGCGCGTGGTTTTTTGCCGTAAGCTGCCCAACTTTTGCTGGAACGTGACGGCCTGTTGTTTGTCCACCCGGGCGGACAGCGGCTGTTTGCGGTCTTCATCGAAAAAGAAGCGCGCATCGGCGAGTCTTGCAGCCAGCACCCGCTCGTTCCCCTCTCGGATAAGTTGCATGTTGGACAGCTTCATGTTGGTGACGGCCAGGAAGTTCGGCAAGAGCCCGCCCTTCTGGTCGATCAAGGCAAAGAATCCCTGATGTTCCTTCATGGAGGTCATCAGGATTTCTTTGGGCAGCGACAGGTAGTGCGGTTTGAAGGATCCGAGAATCGAATGCGGATACTCGACCATGTAGACCGCCTGCTCGATCAACTCCTCGTCGTGATGCAGGCTCCCTCGGCCTGATTTCGCCAGGGCCGCAAGCTGCGCCAGGATCATCTCCCGCCGTCGTGCTTGATCGACGATGACGCCGTGCCGTTCCGTGTCCTTAAGGTATTGCGCAATCGAGGTCACGGAGAACCCGCGCCCCTTGGCGGCGGCGGGACTCATGATGCGATGGCCGTACGTTTGATTGCCGGCTTTGATCGAGGCGAACGTGATCGGAAGGATCTTGCCTCCGCACAGGACGACGAGCCAACGGATCGGCCGTGCGAAACGCAGTCCGGTCTCATTCCAATGCATGGCCTTCGGGAACGACAATTTGGCCAGCAGCGCCGGCACGAGCTGGGTCAGTACCGTGGCGACGGCCTGTCCCCTTTCCTGTTTGACGGCGAAAACATATTCTCCTTTCGGAGTCGCCCGAATCTGCAGGTCCTGCACTGCCACGCCCTGGCCTGTCGCAAACCCGATCGCAGCTTTGGTCGGCTGTCCGTCCGGGCCGAAGGCGACGGCTTTCGAGGGGCCCATGGCTTCCTTCACTGCCGAGGCCTGTTGTGTCGCGAGGCCGTCAATGAGCAGGGCCAGACGCCGAGGAGTGCCGAGGGCGCGAGCCGTACCGTAGGACAGGCGATGGTCGATCAGCATGGCTTCCGCCGATTGCTGCAGCGCGTTCAGCGCCGGCGCGACGAACTGGTAGGGCAACTCCTCCGTTCCGATCTCGAGCAGCAGTTCCGTGGTGGCGGCAGTCTTGCGTGGCGGTGCGGATCTACGGGCTGTCGGCTTCCGTGCCATGGTGAATTGATTTCCGGTTAGCGCCGAGAGGTCGACCGGGCCGAAGATTTCGCGGCGCCGGGTGTCTTGATCAGCGGATGTCCCATCGCTTCACGATCGGCCAGGTAACCTTCGGCGCAACGGCGCGCGAGGGCCCGGACGCGGGCGATATACGCGGTGCGCTCGGTCACGCTGATGGCGCCCCGGGCATCCAGCAAGTTGAACATGTGAGAGGTCTTGATGCAGTAGTCGTAGGCCGGCAGCGTGAGTTGTTTATCCAGCAGCCGCTTGCATTCCGCCTCAAAGGATTGAAACGTCGCCATCAGCATGGCCACGTCGCCTTCCTCGAAGTTGTAGCGCGAAAACTCTACCTCCGTCCGGTGGTGCACGTCGCCATAGGTCACCCCGTTCGTCCAGGTCAGGTCGAAGACGTTGTCGACCTGTTGGAGGTACATGGCGATGCGTTCGGTGCCATAGGTGATTTCGCCGGTGATCGGGTTGAGCGGTATGCCGCCGATTTCCTGGAAGTACGTGAACTGAGTGATTTCCATCCCGTCGAGCCGGACTTCCCAGCCCAGGCCCCAGGCGCCGAGCGTCGGAGACTCCCAGTCGTCCTGCACGAAACGGATATCGTGCCGCTTGGGATCGATACCCAATTCTTTCAAGCTGTCGAGATAGAGCTGTTGAATATCCGCCGGAGCCGGCTTCAGCACGACTTGGTACTGATAGTAATGCTGCATGCGGTTCGGATTTTCGCCGTACCGTCCGTCGGTCGGCCTGCGGCAGGCCTGCGGATAGGCGGAACGCCAGGGTTCCGGACCCAGCGAGCGCAAGAAGGTGGCGGGGTGAAAGGTCCCGGCCCCCATCTCAAGGTCATAGGGCTGGTGAATGACACAGCCGCGGTCTGCCCAGAATCGGTTGAGTGTGAGGATGAGGTCTTGGAAGGTCACCGAGTGTCCATGTCGTGGAAGGCGTCAGGCCGTGCCGTGCATCGGCAGGGCTGAAGCTAGCAAGAATCCTCACGGGGTGTCAAGAAAGTGGCCGTCCGATTTCAAGGGCTTGCACGAGCGATCCTGCAACGTCGGTCTGTCTATACGAGCCCGATATGGCGGTTGAACGGTGCGTTCTTGCCTTGAACCGAACCGCAAAATTGGAGTATTGTCCGCATTGTTGATTAACTCACTAGAGAACCGGTGTCCGCGAACATCACCGCATGAAATTTTCCAAAAAGAGCGAATACGGGCTTCGCGCGTTGCTGGAACTGTATGACACCTATGGTGGACGTGTCCTGCAGCGACAGGAGATCGCCGAACGGCAAAACATCCCTGTCGAATTCCTGGAACAGATTCTCCTGGCGCTCAAGCGAGCGGGTCTGTTGGCAAGCCGTCGCGGCCTCAGGGGAGGCTATCAGCTCATCAAGCCGCCGGATGAAATTACTCTGGGACAGGTCATTCGCATCCTCGACGGGCCGTTGGCCCCCATCGCCTGTGTCAGCAAGACCGCGTATCAGAAATGTGCCGACTGCCCCTACTCCCAGAAAGACTTCTGTCCCCTGCAACATGCGATGGGCGAAGTGCGAGACGCGATTGCCGATATTCTCGATCATTACACGTTGAGCCAGTTTGCTCATCCTAACGGAAAGAAGGAGAGACCGCATGCGCGCACAGATCGGACGTAGCCTCACCGCCTGCTCGGTTTTGCTCCTTGCCCTCTTCTCGCTGTCGCTCTCTGATCGCAGCGCGGACGCGGCCGAGACGAGGGAGCTGATCTTGGCCGCCTACAGCGTGCCGAAGGAAGCTTACGAACGGTTGATCATCCCCGCGTTTCAACGGTCGTGGAAACAGAAGACCGGACAGGATATCAAGGTGCGCAGCTCCTACGGCGCCTCGGGTGCACAGGCTCGCGCAATCCTCGGCGGCTTCGATGCCGACGTCGCGGTGCTGTCGCTCGAAGGCGACGTGGATCAAATCGCCAAGGGCGGACTGATTACGCACGATTGGAGAAAGGGCCTGCACGGCGGCATGATCTCCGCGTCGGTCGTGGCGCTGGGCGTGCGGAAAGGCAATCCCAAGGGCGTGAAGGGGTGGGAAGACTTGGCGAAGCCCGGCGTCGAGGTGCTCTACCCGAATCCGAAAACCTCCGGCGGGGCGATGTGGGACGTGATCGCGATCTACGGCGCGGGGTTGAAGCTTGCCGAACAGCGCACGGCGGGAAAACCGCTGGCGCCCGGTGCCGCCGATGCGCATGCCGTGGATCTGTTGAAAGGCATTCAAAAGAACGTGCGCGTCATGGACAAGAGCGGCCGTGAATCGGTGACGACCTTCGAGCGCGGCGTGGGCGACGTGATCATCACCTATGAAAACGAACTGCTGCCCCGCGTGAAGAGCCAGCGGCCCTATGAAATCATCGTTCCGAATGAAACGGTCTGGATCGAGAATCCGGCGGCGGTCGTAGACCGCTATGCGGATCGTCACAAAGTGCGGGACCTGGCAGAGGCTTTCGTGGCGTTCCTCCATGGCCCGGAAGCTCAGGCTGCCTTCTTGGAGTTAGGTTTCCGCCCGTTGGACAGGAACGACGCGAAACAAGCGACCTCCTTCCCCCAACCGGCGCGGCTCTTCACCGTGTCCGAGCTCGGGGGCTGGGATCAGATCAGCAACAAGTTATTCGGCACGACCGGCGTCTGGACGAAGGTCGTCGAGGATTTGGCTCGCCGGTGAACGAGGTTGCGTCGTGACGCCCCACGGACTCGTCAGCCTCGCCCTTCGCTCCGCCACGGTCGGCTATGTGCTCGCGCTGATTTTCCTGCCGCTGGCAGCCCTGGCACAAAAGTCCATCGAGGCAGGGCTGGATCGGTTCATCCAGGATCTCACCACACCTCAGGCCACAGCGGCGCTGTGGCTGACGCTTGAAACCGCCGCAGTGGCTACGGTCATCAACGCGGTCTTCGGAACCCTCTCCGCCATCGTCTTGGTGCGGTATGAATTTCCGGGTCGGTGGCTGCTCAACGCGTTGGTCGATTTGCCCTTCGCGATTCCGACTCTGGTGGCCGGCCTGATGATCGCCGCGATCTATGGACCCAACAGCGTGATCGGCACCTGGCTGCAACAGGGGGGCATGGCCGTTTTGTACAACAAGCCGGGGATCATCCTCGCCATGCTGTTCGTGACCATGCCCTTTACGATCCGTTCGCTGCAGCCCGTCCTGATGGGACTCGATCGGGATCAGGAGGAGGCAGCCTTCACGCTTGGGGCCGGCGCCTGGACGACGTTTTGGAAAGTCACCGTGCCGTCGGTGCTCCCGGGACTCCTGACCGGAGTCTTTCTCACCTTCGTGCGGGCGCTCGGCGAGTTCGGGTCGATCGTGATCGTGGCGGGCAACATTCCGATGAAGACGCAGGTTGCGTCTGTCTATGTGTACGGTGAAATCGAAAGTTATAACCCGCAAGCCGCCACGTCCGTGTCGGTGTTGATTCTGTTGCTCTCCTTCCTGGCGTTGCTGCTGCTGGAGCGTCTGACTCGTCGGCCAGGCGAACGGCTCCCAAGTCGGCTGCGTTCGTTCGGCAACCGGTCGTCCCTGCAATCGGAACTGGCGCAACCCACGGTGCCCTCGTGAGGCGGCAAGTGGTCGCGGCGAAGGTAAGAAGGTTTGGGGCATGCGTCGCCTGATGATCGGCACGACATGGCTGTACTTTCTCGTGCTCTTGATGGGGCCGATGCTCTATCTCGTGAGCCAAAGCTTCGGCGAGGGGTTCGAGGCCTTCTGGCGGGAAGTCACGCGACCCGAGGCCTTGCATGGGTTCTGGCTGACGACCGAGATCACCCTGCTCGTTTTGGTAGTGAACCTCGTCTTCGGGACTGCGACGGCTCTCGTGCTGGCGCGCCAGCAGTTCTGGGGGCGCACCTTGGTCAGCGGAGTCATCGACCTTCCGTTTGCGGTGTCGCCCGTCATCGCCGGCTTTATGCTGATTCTTATGTTCGGCCCCGAGACGCTGCTGGGTACGCTGTTCGGAGAGGCGGGAGTCAAAGTCTTGTTCGCGCTTCCGGCGATGATTCTGGCCACGCTCTTTGTGACGTTCCCGTTCATGGTCCGGGAGCTGTTGCCGCTCTTGCAGACGATCGGCACCGAAGAGGAGGAAGCTGCGCGCACGCTCGGCGCCAGCGAATGGCAGGTGTTCGTCAAAGTGACCCTCCCCGCGCTTCGGTGGGGATTGGTGTATGGAGCCACTCTGACGGTGGCCCGCGCCATCGGCGAGTTCGGCGCAGTCCTGGTCGTGTCCGGTAACATCCTCCTGCTGACGCAGACCGCGACCCTCCACATCTATCAAAGTTATGTCGACTTTAATTACGTTGCGGCGAATGCCGTCGCCCTGACACTCTTGGCCGTCTCATTCTTGATTCTGGTGCTGTTGGAGATTGCCAAGGCGAGGGCGGAAGGGGCCGTGGCGGAAGCGGGAGCCCGATAGCGATGAAGATCGAAGTCCGCAATCTGACCAAAATGTTCGGCGCCGCGCTCGCGGTCGAAGACGTGTCGTTCGACGTCCGCGAAGGAGAATTGCTCGGCCTGCTCGGCCCCAGCGGCAGCGGCAAAACGACCGTGTTGCGCATGATCGCGGGATTGGAGACGCCGTCCTCGGGCGACATTTTCATCGACGGCAAACGCGTCAACGATGTCGCGGTGCAGGAGCGCAATATCGGGTTCGTGTTTCAGCACTATGCCCTCTTCAAGCATCTGCCGGTCTTCGACAACATCGCCTTCGGACTCAAGATCAAAAAATGGAACCGCGGAGACATCGAACGGCGCGTGCACGACCTGCTGGCGCTTATGAGCCTGCAGGGGCTTGGCGGCCGCTATCCGCACCAATTGTCCGGAGGCCAACGGCAACGAGTCGCGATCGCGCGGGCGCTGGCGCCCAAGCCCAGCGTCTTATTGCTGGACGAGCCGTTCGGCGCCGTGGATGCCAAAGTCCGTCAGGAATTGCGCGAATGGCTGATCCGCCTGCACACGGACCTCAACGTGACGAGCCTGTTCGTGACCCATGATCAGGAAGAAGCGATGGAAGTGTCCGGGCGAATCATCGTGTTCTCGAAGGGGCATTTGGAACAGGCCGGTACGCCCGCCGAGGTCTACGAGGAACCCGCGACGGAGTTCGTGGCGCGGTTCATCGGTTCAATGAATATTCTGGAAGGGACCGTCCGCAAAGAACAGGTGCAGGTCGGTGCCATGGAGTTTCCCGCTCCCGGCTTCACCGACGGCCTCGCGCTGCGGGTGGGATTCCGGCCGTACTATGTCAAGGTTGCGGAGGACCCGGCGCACTATCGCCTGCAAGCGAAGCTGCGCCACATCTATTTCTTGGGAGTCGCCTACCGGTTGGAAATTGAAACGTCCGACGGGCTGATTCTTCGGTCACGGATGAATAAGGAAGAATTTCGGCGGCACCGCTTCGAGGAGGGTCGCACCGTGTCGTTCGCCGTGACGCACTTCCGGTTCCTCCCGCAGGAAGGGATGCCGGCGTTGCCATCCACCGCGCCCGGTGCGCCAAGCTCCGGACCGCTGACTCCGTAGAGCCGGCGATCCGGAGAGACGGATGCCATGCAGACCCTGCGACGGCGCTAATACTTCACTTCGATGGTGACCGCGGATTCGGCCGCCAAGCCCTTGTGGTCATCGGTGGCGGCCACCACCTTGATCTCGTGTCTGCCGGCCGGCAAATTCGTAAAGGTCCCCTTGAAGCCCTTCTGGTATTGCCCGTCCAAGTACACGTGCGCGTGGTGAGCCTTCCCGCCTTTGGTCAATTCGTACTTGAGATCCACACTCTCGCCGTTCACGACCGCCCCTTCCGCCGGGCTCGTGATGACGATTTTGGAGCCGTCATCACCGCGAGGCTCCTCCGCCCGCGCGGTCGACCAGGCAAGCGGCGCAAGCGCAAGACATACGATCAGTACGATTCTGTGGCCCAGATAGGAACGCTTCATCGGCACCCCCTCAATGATGATTAAGTGAAATAAATGAGTCCGTCCAGCGCGAGTACGTATACTGGATTGACAATGTTGTTCTGTAACAGAAGGCGAAACGGCCTCGCAAGGGGCCCATTCGGACCTAGTCCGCCTTTCACTGTACGCAGTTGCCTTCATTGACTCCCCGAATGCCATTTGTTAGCCTCGTGCCGCATTCGTGTGTCCGCCACCCCGTGCCGAATCAGAACTCAAGCTACGATCGTGAAAGGATCCGTCATGAGTGCATCGATTGCCGCAACGCCAGATCTTGTTACCGCTCTGCACAATAAAGCGACGCAGCTCCGCATCGACAGCGTCAAATCCACGACCGAGGCCGGCAGCGGCCATCCGTCGAGTTGCTGTTCCGCCGCGGATATCGTGTCCGTGTTGTTTTTCTCCGTCATGCGCTACGACCCGAAGAATCCGAAGCTCCCGAACAGCGACCGATTCGTGCTTTCCAAGGGGCACGCGGCTCCGCTGCTCTATGCCGCCTGGGCCGAAGCCGGATTGTTTCCCGCTTCCGAACTGCTCAAGCTCCGCACCCTGACTTCGGATCTGGAAGGTCACCCCACGCCGCGGTTGCCCTTCGTGGACATGGCGACCGGCTCGCTCGGCCAGGGCTTGTCGGCCGGTGTGGGCCTGGCGGTCAATGCCAAGTCGCTCGACAAAGGCGACTACCGGACATACGTGCTCATGGGTGACGGCGAGTCCGTCGAAGGATCGGTGTGGGAAGCGGTGGAAGTCGCGCGGCAGGCCGGCCTCGATAACCTGTGCGCCATCGTCGACATCAATCGCCTGGGGCAAAGCGACCCAACTATGTTGCAGCATGACATGGAAGCCTACCGCTCCCGTTGGGCCGGGTTCGGCTGGCATGCCATCGTCGTCGACGGCCATGATATTCCCGCTTTGTTGGCGGCGTTCGATGAAGCCGCTCGCACGAAAGGGCGCCCAACCGTCCTCCTCGCCAAGACTTTCAAAGGCCGTGGGATTTCGTTCGTCGAAAACTCTCCGGACTGGCATGGAAAACCGCTCAAGAAGGGCGAGGAAAGCCAAAAGGCTCTCGATGAGTTGGCGAAGCAGATGAAGGGCCAAATCGCACCCGTGCAGGTGAAGAAACCGAATGCCGCGCCTGCGGCTGCCCCCGGCGCTTCTCCGATGGCTCCTTCTCCCTTCAAAGTGGGAGACTCGGCTGCGACGCGCGAAGCGTTCGGTACGGCACTCTTGGCCTTGGGAGAAGCGAATCCCCACGTCGTCGCTTTGGATGCCGACGTGAAGAATTCAACCTATACGGACAAGTTCGGCAAGCGCTTTCCGCACCGATTCCTTGAGAACTTCATCGCCGAGCAAAACATGGTCGGCGCGGCAGCGGGCCTTGCCGCCTGCGGAAAGATTCCTTTTGCCGCGACCTTCGCCTGCTTCCTCACACGCGCCTATGATTTCATTCGTATGGCGGCGATCAGCGGTTCGAACATCAAGCTGGTGGGGACGCACGTCGGGGTGAGCATCGGAGAAGACGGCCCCTCGCAAATGGGCCTCGAGGATCTTGCGATGATGGCGGTGCAGCCGGGTGTCACGGTCCTCTACCCATCCGACGCGACCGCGATGTACAAGCTGGTCGAAACGGCCGCGGCCCACAAGGGCATGGTGTATCTGAGAGCCGGGCGACCGAAGAACCCCGTCATCTATGGACCGGAAGAGACCTTCCGCATCGGCGGCTCGAAGGTGGTGCGCCAGAGCGCTGCGGACAAACTGACGATCGTGGCGGCGGGCGTCACCTTGTTCGAGGCCTTAAAGGCCCACGACCAACTGAAGGCGGCGGGCATTGCGACGCGAGTCGTGGACTTGTACAGCATCGTTCCGGTGGATCGGGCGACGCTGGTCGAGTGCGCCCGGGCGACGGGCGGGCGGTTCCTGACGGTTGAGGATCACTATGCGCACGGCGGCCTCGGGGATACGGTCCTCGACGCCCTTGCATCCGAAGGGGTGCGGGTGCGTAAATTGGCCGTCCGGGCCGTCCCTCATAGCGGAAAGCCGGACGAGCTCGTGGACCATTTTGGAATCGGAGTACGCTCCATTGTCGAAGCGGCCAAAGACATCGTCGGATAAGCGGACCGATGCGGAAATCCCCGGTCCGCTCAAGCAGATTCCTCTCCTGAACATTTTGAGCGCGCAGGATCGAGAACAGGTCCTGCGCGAACTCACCGAAACACGGTTCGGCAAAGACCAATTTATCTTTCGCGAGGGCGATCCCACCGAGTATTTCCACATCGTGAAAGAGGGATCGGTCAAGTGCGTCAAGTCTTCGCCGGACGGCAAGGAATGCACGTTGAAGGTCCTCATGCCGGGCGACCTCTTTTGTTGTGACGCGGCGGCCTTCGACGGAGCCTACCATCCCGGCACGGCCAAGCCGATCGGCGAGGTCAGTGTCCTTCGTATGAGCAAGAAGGCCTACTTCGAGATGCTGCGACGGAGTCCCGACGCGGCCCTCGAGGTCATCAAGTACCTCGGCAACCGATTGAACGAGGCCCAGGAGAAAGCCAAGGTGTTGGCCTTGGACCGGGCCGATCAGCGTCTCGCCTCCCTGCTCGTGAACCTGGCGGAACGTGGCGGAATTCAAGAACCAAGCGGCCTTCGGTTGGCGGTGCGCCTGACACGCCAGGACATGGCCAATATGGTTGGGGTGACGACGGAAACCGCGATCCGCATCATGGCCAAGTTCAAGAAGGATCGCCTGGTTTCCGGGACAGCAGCCCGGTTAGTCATACGCGACCTGCAGAAGCTCAAAATTCTCGCCTCAGCCTAGTTTCTTAGGTTCTTTCCGAAATATCTTCAAAATATGACAATAGTCATATTGTCGCATGCACTCCCTGTCGTAGAGTCTGCGCGTGCCTGATCCCTGGTCTGCAGGACCGGGATCGGCAAGACAGACCGCAGTCCACCGTGCTTTCACCACAGGAGGTCGCAATGAATCGGATACGTACAGGACTGGATGCAGCGAGTCGATGGGGTCGGGTCGGCGCCGCAATGGGCTTGGCGCTCGGCTTGGTCGCCGGCGTCGCTGAGGCCAAAACTCACGAGATCAACATGACCGCGGTCGAGACGGATATCGTCATCGACGGCGGAGGGGAGAAATACGCGGCCTGGACCTTCAACGGCCAGTTCCCCGGACCGGTGGTGCGGGTCACTGAAGGCGACACGATCAAGTTCACCCTGACGAATCCGGCCACGAACAAACATCCGCACGCGATGGATTTCCATGCGGCGGAAATCGACTTCCTGAAAAACTACAAGGCCATCAACGCGGGCGAAACGATCACCTACACGTTCGTCGCCAAGAAGCCCGGCATCTTCTTCTACCACTGCGGCGCGCCCCCGATGATTCAGCATGTCGCCCGAGGCATGTTCGGCGCCGTCATCGTCGATCCCAAGAATCCCAAAGCCTGGCCGAAAGCCGATCGTGAGTATGTCCTCATCCAGTCCGAGTACTACAAGAACCCGGATGACGTGCAGGCCATGTTCGATCGGAAGTTCGACGGCATGATGTTCAACGGCGGCATCTTTAAGTACCACCCGTTCGTCACCGGCGGCGGCAAGCTCGATGCCAAGCCGGGAGAGCGGGTCCGGATCTACTTCGTCAATGCCGGACCGAACGAATTTTCCGCATTCCACCCGATCGGCGAGATTTGGGACAATGTCTATGAGAGCGGCAACCCGGCCAACAACCTGAAGGGCGTGCAGACCTATGTGGTCGGGCCAGGCAGTGCGGCCACATTCGACGTGGTCGTGGAGTCCGCCGGTGCCTATCCGCTTGTGACGCACTCTCTCACCGGCGCGTTGCGGGGTGCGATCGCCGTGCTGTTGGCCGGTCCTGATGCGAAAGCGGCGCCCTTGATGCCGATGGTGCCGTGGGAGTTGCCCGCGAAGTAAGAAGAATGGCGGGTCTTGCAGCCGGCCGGTCCCAACGGATCGGCCGGCTCCCCCAGGAGATTCTATGCGGCATCTGAGCGATAGCTTTGGGGCGAGAGGGCGATGGATGCGCTGCGTGATTCTGACGCCGGTGATCTGGTGCGCCGCTTCGGTGGCGACCGGTGCTGAAACGGATCACTCGAGGGAACGGGTCGCCCTGATGCTCACAGGCGCCGGATGTCCGGTGCAGCGAGCCAGGATGGCCGCAGTTCTGTCGGAGTTCCCGTCAGTGCGACACGTCGAATTCGACACGGTGCCCGACCATGTGCTGGTCGATGTCGAGTCCGGGAGCGTGGCGCCGGAGTCGCTGCGACAAGCCGTCCTCCGGAGTTTAGGAGAGACGAAGGGCTGTCAGGTCGAGGTCATGACATCATGCATCACCGCAAGCCCGGCGTTCCTCACCCGTTGACGGACGGGCCTCCGCCCAGGCCCAGCGACGGAGATCGCGGTCCTCCCACGCGTTGGCCGTTTCAGTCCGATTGTCGCGCGACGGCCGCTCGCCGTCTCCTGCGGTCGGTAGGCTATAGGGTCGCGCTCTTCTTCGCATTCCTGCTCTCCAATGGAACCTTGTGGGCACAGGAATCCATTCCGGAGATCTTTCCCCTGCGTCCTTTCAACGTCGATATCGCAATCCGCCAGCAAACGTTTGCGCCGGATGATCGAGAAATCGGCGTGCAGGTCGGGGTCACCGCATTTCGTTACGGCCAGATCGAGGTGCGCACCACCTACCAATATTTCAGCATTCACACGCGAGAGTTTCAGACCGACCAACATTCGCTGTTCCTCAATCCCCGCTGGAACAACTTCATCGACATTTTGGATTTTCCCAAGCACAAACCCTTGAACCGCACGATACGGCATCTCTTGTTCGGCCCTCTCGAGGATCGGGCGGTGCCGTATATCGGATTGTTGGCCGGAGGCGTCTTGCCGGGGCCGGGCAACAATGGGCCAGGACATTTGATAGGCGGACAATTGGGCGTTCGCTTCCCGGTTGCCCGGGGTCTGTCTGTCGACGTGGGCATGCAGTACACCCAGTATGGCGTGGATTTTCGGGGCGAAGCAGGACAGGCACAACAATGGGTATTCTTGACCGGCGTGCGATTCTGATCCGGCGGATGTCGCAGGGAGTGGTCCTATGGGCTCTCTGCGTGGCCCTAACGGGCTGCGGCTTGCTCATCGATGCGGTCGAGCGGGTCATCCCCGTTGCAGCGAACGAAGTCGAAACGATCTGCGAGCGAGGACGGGTGCAGGTGGGTTTGGCGGTCGAGCCCTTTCGCCCCTTCGTCTTTCCCGCGATCTGGACCGACGAAGGCGCACGGGTGACGGGGCTGGACGTGGAGCTTGTCCAAGCGCTCAGCGAGGGACTGTCTCAACGCTGCGGCCGCCCCGTGACCCCGGTCTTGCACCTCGTCCGTTTCCGGGAACTCTTCCGGTTGCTCAACGAGTCGCAGCTGGATCTCTTCGTCTCAGCGGTCGTCGCCAATACCCCCGCGCCCGCGCGGGCCGGAGTCGCGTACTCCGTCCCCTATTTCTATGACGGCGGCATCAGTGGCATCACCAAGCGCGGAGAGGTTCGTCAGCAGGTCAGTCAGGCCATGCGGGCTGCTTCGTCGACACTCCCGTTTGCCTCGGCGGTGTCGGCGCTCCACGACCTGACCATCGCCGTGCAAAACGACACGGCCGCGCACCACTATGCGGTGGCGAATCTGACGGCGAATCGGCTCATCGTCTGTGATTCGTTGCCGGCGGCGTTCGAATATGCCGATGCGGCGGCAGACCGGCCGATCGACGTCATCCTGGGTGCCCAGCCCGTACTTGACCATATTGTTTCGCATGTGCGGAAAGATTGGAGTCTGCTGGCCTCGGAGGACGGACGCGTATGGCGGTTGACCAGGGACCAGTATGCCGTGGCCATGGCGGAGGAAAGCTATCATCTCCGGTGGCTGGTCAACGACGTGCTCTTCCAGTTGGATGAAGCCGGCCGTCTCGCACAGATGCGGCGGCGCTGGCTCGAGGAGGACTATGCCTTTCCCCGTCGCGCCTCGACGGAGGGGCTGACCTTCGATGTCGAGAAAATGGTGACCCACTATATGCAAGGGACCTGTCGGGAGGAGTCTCCTCCCTGAGACGGGACAACGGAGGTGGAGTGATGCGGAATCGGTTTCGATTGGGCCTCGCGATGGGAGTGCTGGGCTGCCTGTGCTGTCCCCTCTTAGGCGTAGCGGCTGAACGTCCAGAGGCGGAAGAAACGGCTCGGCTTCTGGCGAAGCTCCTCGAGTCGGGACGAGCGGTCATCGAGCGCAATCAGACCTTGATCGACGACCCGCACAAGGGCGACAAGGGGTTCACCCCGGAGTCGTTCGAGCAGCAACTGGTCACGGAGTTTCGCGGGAGAACCGGGATCGATCTGGCGACCCTAGCGAAGCAGCCTCCGTCGCCGCTCTTGCCTGCCCTGGCGAAAGAATTGTTGCCGGCGCTGGTCGTGGCCAGCAAGGACGTGGTTGCCGCGGCTCAGGTCGTGATCAACCAGCGTGGGATTGCGTACAAGAACTTCATTCCCGCCACCTATGGGAGTCAGGCCTCGGCTCGCTTTTCCAAGACCTCGCAGGTGCGGCTGAAGCAGACGACGTTGACGCCGAGAAATCCCAAGAACGAGCCGGACGAATATGAAGCATCTGTCCTCAAGTGGCTGTCTGGCAGGCCCAGAGCCGAAGCTTATGTGAGTGAATTGACGGAAGAAGGGAAAATGCTTCGCGTGGTCATGCCGATCTACTACGCGAAACCCTGTCTGGCTTGCCACGGCGAGCCGAAGGGCGAACTCGACATCTCGGGCTATCCGAAAGAAGGGCACCGAGAAGGCGATTTGGCCGGCGCGATCACCGTGACCGCGCCCTTAACCGGACGGTGACGCCGGCAGGCAGCCGACCTCCCAAGTCACGACGTCGGCGTGTTACCGGATCACGGTTCCCCGTCAGGGATTGGGGGCCACGAAGACGAGTACCTTGAGGCGGTGGTCGCTATCGTTTCTCACGCCGTGCTCTTCTCCGGCCGGCGCCATGGTCCCCTGCCCGGCCTTCAGCACCTGCTTGCTCGCGCCGACCTGAAACGTGCCCTGCCCTTCCAGGACGATGTACACCTTGTCCTGCTCGCCGTGGATATGACCCTTCTGTTCCTGGCCGGGCTCGAAACAATAAACATCGCAAAAGAAGCGCTCCGTCTGAAAGAGATTATTCTTCTTCATCTTCTCGGCACTGAACTGCTGGTGATCGGACAGGGTGATGACGTTCATCTCATAGGCTCCGGTGACGGTGATGACAAGTTCTCGGTTGACTCAATACGTTTCACGATGCTGTCGAGGGAAATCAGGTGGCGCGACAGGCCCAGTTCCTTCGCCGGAATCCCCATGGCCAGTCCGAGCAACTGCGGCAGATGGAGAATCGGCAGGTTCAGCGTCGATCCGACGGCGCGACCGGCCCGTTCCTGGTAGATGTCCAAGCTCATGTGGCAAAGCGGGCATGGCGTGACCATCACCTCCGCCCCATGGTCGCGGGCGTCTTTCATGTTGGTTCCCGACATGGCGACCGCGATGGCTTCCTTCTCGAGGATGATCGGAAAACCGCAACATTTGGTCCGCCCCGCGTAGCTGACCGGCTCACCGCCGACCGCGCGAATGACCCGTTCCAACGACGAGGGATTCTCGGGATCGTCGAAGCCCAAATCCCACGACGGCCTCAGCATGTAGCAGCCGTAAAACGGAGCAACGCGGAGGTTCGCAAGCGGATTGCGCACGGTGTCCGCCAGGCGCGTGAGACCGATGTCCCGCACGGCGATCCACAGCAGATGTTTGACCTGTACTCGTCCCTGGTAGGCGATGCCGTCCTGGGCCAATAGCGTATTGATCCGTTCCAGCGTCCCCGGCTCTTGTTTGAAGCGGCGGTTCGCGGCGCTCATGACACCTTGGCAGGTGCCGCAGATAGTCATGATGTCGAGGCCAAGCCGCTCGGCTTGGGCAAAGGTCCGCGCGTTCAGGGCCAAGGCTACGTCGGGGTCTGCTTCGGCCACGACCCCGGCGCCGCAACAAGAAGCTGCGCCGAGTTCGACGACCTCGATGCCCAGACGACCGATAATCGCCATCGTCGACTGGTAGAGTTCCGGTGTTGCGCCCTTGGCGGCGCAGCCTGTATAGAGGGCAAAGCGTAGCGGCATGGAAGGTCTGGGCTATGAACTATGGAAGGTAAGATACCTGATGCGGCGGGGCAATTGACAGCCCTGTTCGGCTCTAACCTTCCGGCCTGGGGCTCGAAGGGTGCCGTCAGCGCATCATGAACAGCAGAGGTCTCACGGCGATCGATCAGGGGAGCTTGGAAACCGCATCGTTATAGCTTTTCTTTAAGTCATCGATGGCTGATGCCACCCCGTCCCGCAGCTTGGTGAACGTCGAACTGGTCGTCTCATTGACCTCATCGAGCTTCTTCCGAGCCTCTTCCTTCTTTTTCTCCAAATCTTTGATTGTCCGATCGAACTCTACCCTGGCCTCCGCTGAGGCCGCTTCTGCCTTGCGCTGCAACTCTGAAATCTTGCTCTGCATTTCTTTGAGTTCTTGTTGAACTTTCTTGCTGAAGGCCTCTTTTTGTTGAATGGTGTATTGCTTGGTGGTCTCCACCGCTTCTTTCGTCTCCCGCAGGACATCCTGCGCATCCGGGCCTGGGGGTGGTGCCTCGCCTCCATGGCCGGGCAAGGCCGAAAAGCCAACCAGGATAAGCAGGAAGAGGCAAGCGATGCAATTCTTGAAGATTGGCATAGTTATAGGTTCTCCAGGTGCGGCGCAGAGCGGATCGCGCAGTATACCATCCCCGGCCAGGCTGCACCAATCAGCACGGACGGACATCTGGTTAAGGTTTCATGCGGAATTAGCCGACAAGACTCTACAACAACACCATTTGGGCACCCCACACACCTGAGAGCACCCTATGAGCGTTGACGTCAGCCAATCCACCAAAGCGACCCCGACGGAACCCTTGGAACAGCTCCTCCTGAGTCGCATCCAAAAGGGTGCGATCGAGTTGCCGTTGCTGCCGCAGGTGGCAGCCCAGATTCTGGGGATGGTCTATGACCCCAACGCCGAATCCGCCAAACTTGCCGCCCTCATCCATCAAGACCAGGCCTTGGCCGCCCACGTGATCCGAATCGCCAATTCGCCAGCCTATATGACCAGAAATCCCGTGGTTTCGCTGCAACATGCCGTGACCATGCTGGGCATGAATTTGATGTCTGAAATCGCGTTTACGGCGTCCTTGAAGAGCAGCGTGTTCAAAGTCCCCGGATTCGAGGACGATGTGAAGCGG
Organism: Nitrospiraceae bacterium; assembly: GCA_019637075.1. Taxonomy (NCBI): domain Bacteria; kingdom Pseudomonadati; phylum Nitrospirota; class Nitrospiria; order Nitrospirales; family Nitrospiraceae; species Nitrospiraceae bacterium. The sequence goes on from JAHBWI010000009.1 coordinate 48,546, forward strand.
CTGTGGCAACAGTCGTTGGCCAGCGGGGCCTACGCAAAGGAAATCGCCAGACTCCGACGGTGCAACGTGGAAAGCGCCTATCTCTGCGGGCTGCTGCACGGCATCGGCCAGCCTGTGGTCTTGCAGACGGTCGCCACCTTGGCCAAGGAACTCAAGGTCACGCTCGAGCGCACGCTCCTGAAGCAACTCCTCGGCGGGTATCAGACGCAGGTCGGTCAGTTGGTTGCCGAGAAGTGGGGACTTCCGAAACAGGTCGCAGAGGTGATTGCCTTCTTTGAGCATTACGATCAATCGACGAACGCCAAACAAGAGTGCATGATCACCCATCTGGCCGATCGGCTCGCGCAGCACCACCTGGATCCCGAATCCTTGGACGAGCCTACCCTGCGAGAACTGCCGGTGTTGGCCGATTTGAATCTCTATGCGAAGGACGTCGACGCCCTCCTGGGCATGAAGGAAAAGGTCTCGAAGGCTGTGGAGGCGATGCCCTTGTGAGCAACGCGATGCACTACGACATCATCGTGGTCGGCAGCGGGCCGGCCGGGCAGAAAGCCGCCATCCAGGCCGCCAAGGCTGGCAAGCGCGTGGCCCTGATCGAAAAGGAACAGGGAATCGGCGGCAACTGTGTGTACCGTGGGACAATTCCCAGCAAGACGCTGCGCGAAAGCGCCCTTCAGCATGAACGGCTGAAACGCTCGAGCGAAGCGTTCGAAGGGCGGCTGCGTACTGACGTCTCGGTGCCTTCGTTGTTGCATCGGTTGCAGGAGGTCATCAAGGCCCACGAAACCTTCATGACCAATCAATTGCAGCGCAACAACGTGATCTATCTGCACGGCTGTGCGCGCTTCGTGACGGACCATGCGATCGAGCTGGAGTCGGTCGACGGCATGCGGCAGGTCCTGACGGCCGACCTGTTCGTGCTCGCGGCCGGATCGCGGCCGAAGTCCTCGCCCAATATCGAAATCGATCATGAGTATGTGCTGGACAGCGACTCCATCCTGTCGATGATCTATCTCCCTCGCTCCTTGACGGTGGTGGGCGGCGGCGTGATCGCCTGCGAATATGCCTCGATGTTTTCGCTTCTTGGCGTCGAAGTCACGATAATCGACAAGGCCGACCGTCCGCTGGAGTTCCTGGATGCGGAGATCGTCGAAATCTTCCAGCGCAACTTCGAGCGCAACGGAGGCCGTTTCTATTCTCGCCATACGGTCATGGATGTGGCGTGGGACGGCGTCTCCTCCGTAGTGGCGACGCTGGAAAACGGTATGGCTGTGAAGAGCGAAAAGATGCTCGTGGCGATCGGGCGACAGCCCAACGTCGAAGAGCTGAACCTGCCTGCGGTAGGGTTGCAATTGAATGAAAAGGGCCGGCTGACGATCAACGAATACGGTCAGACCATGGTGCCCCACATTTATGCGGCCGGCGATATGGCGGGACAAGGCGCGCTCGCCTCGCGGGCGATGGAGGAAGGGCGCCGTGCGGTGAGTCACGCCCTGGGGTTGGTGGTCGGCGAGTCTGCGAATCAGATGCCGCTGGGCATCTATACGATCCCCGAAATCGCCTCGATCGGGCTCGATGAGGCCCAAGCGCAAGCCCGCTTCCGTGGCCCCTTGATCGGTCGCGCTCGGTTCGATGAAATTGCCAAAGGGCAGATTACCGGGGCCTGCAACGGTTTGCTCAAGCTCGTCGCCGATCCCGCGGGCGAACGGTTGTTGGGTGTCCAAATCGTCGGTGAGGATGCCACCGAACTGATCCACCTCGGCCAGATGGCCCTGCAATCCGGCGCCACCATCGATCGCTTCATCGACACCATTTTCAACTTTCCGACCTTTGCCGAATGCTACCGCGTGGCGGCGCTCGATATCCTCGGGCAACGCCGAAAGCAGCAAGACCTGTCCGACGCCGCGTAGCCCGCGCTTCTCCTTTCCCCTCCCCTCGCTATAGTTCTTTTTGACCCGTACCCCCGGTCTACGGTACCCTGCTGTCCTGATCGTATCCTCAAGGCGGGGGACTGTACGATGAATCGGGAGGAACGCCGGCGTCAGGAGAAGTTGGCATCGCGCGGTGGCGGCCACGCCGACGCCATGACCACTCGCGCATTGCTCGGCGAGGGCGCCGCCCATCACCAGGCCGGGCGATTGGACAAGGCGGAGCGGGCCTACCTGCTTGTGTTGGATGCGATGCCGGGGCAACCGGATGCGCTCCATGGACTCGGCCTGCTTGCCTACCGCCGCGGCGATGTGGCCCAGGCGGCGCAATTCCTCTCTCAAGCCTGCGCGCGCAACTCCCACAATCCGATGTTCCACTTCAATCATGGTGTGGTGCTGCAGCGGGCCGGTCGGCTAGACGAGGCCATCATGGCGTATCAGCAGGCGCTTCGCGAGAACCCTCGCTATGTCGAAGCCCAGTCCAATCTGGGGAATGCCTTCAAGGAATCCGGCCGGCTGGCTGAAGCGGTGGCGGCCTACGAACAGGCCTTGGCGCTGCGGCCTGACTCGGCCGATGGGTTCAACAATCTCGGCGTCGCGCTGAAGGAGCAAGGCTTCCTGGAGCGAGCTGAGGACGCGTACCGCCGCGCGATCGCCATCAAGCCGGCACATGCCGAGGCCCACAACAATCTCGGGCTGGCGTTGCTCGAGGCAGGACGGACTACGCAAGCGATCGAGTCGTTTCAGAGCGCGTTGCGCATTCAGCCCGAGTACCTCACGGCGCTCTACAACCTCGGCATTGCCCACATTTGGGATGGAAACATTCCCGCAGCTCTCGAATGTTTTGCCCGGACCGCGGATGCGAAGCACAATCACGGTCGCCCGCCGAAGGAACCGTTCGTCTACCGCTCGCGTCTCAAACACGATGCGGAGCAGGTTCAGTTATTACTCGAGCAAGGCCGTATCGTGGAAGGATGGCGTCCCTACCTAAACGCCTTGACCGACCTGCGCAATCGGGCCGAGGCGGCGGTCGGCACCTCGACCGCCAACCGGATGCCTATTGCCACCGCGGATCTGCAGACCATTGCGCCGTCCTTCAACCGCCTGCTCTACGTGGGGCCCTGTCCCGAGTTGCCCGATGGCGCACTGAATCCCGCGCTGGACTGTGCCGCCATTGAAGCGCGGTACCATGCCCGCCAGCCGGAGGTCACCTTCATCGACGGCCTCCTGACCGAAGAAGCCTTGAATCGGCTTCGAGACTTTTGTTGGCATTCCACGATTTGGAAGAAGGACTATGAGAACGGCTACATCGGCGCCTTCTTGGGCGATGGGTTCGCTTCCCCGCTCCTCCTCCAGATCGCCGAGGAGTTGCGCGCACGTCTGCCAGGCATTTTCGGCAATCATCGGCTCACACAGGCCTGGGCCTTCAAGCATGACAGCGCCAGACGCGGGTTGAACATCCACGCCGACGCGGCGGCCGTGAATGTCAATTTCTGGATTACGCCGGACGAGGCGAACCTGAACCCAGACAGCGGCGGGCTGGTGGTGTGGGACAAGGAAGCGCCACGAGACTGGAATTTCCGGGCCTACAACAGCGATCAGAACAGAGGCAAGATCTACGAGTGGCTGAAGTCGGAGGGGGCGCAGGAAGTGAAGATCACGTACCGGGCCAACCGGGCCGTGTTGTTCAATTCAGATCTGTTTCACGAAACGGACGAGATTGCCTTCAGGGAGGGACTGACCAACCGTCGGATCAATATCACGCTGCTTTATGGGCATCGACACCGTGCCTGAGCATCTTCTCGAAGTCCGCCGCAGGAACAGGCCGGCTGAACAGATAGCCTTGTACCTCATCGCAGCCCTCTTCCCGTAACTTCTCCAGCTGCCCTTCCGTCTCGACTCCCTCAGCCAGCACCGACAGATTCATGCTGTGCGCCATCGCGATGATGGCCTTGGTGATCTTGACGTTGTTCTCGTTCGTCAAGAGATCCCGCACGAACGATTGATCGATTTTCAGCCGGCTGAGCGGGAATCGCTGCAGATAGCTCAGCGAGGAATAGCCGGTTCCGAAGTCGTCGATCGACAGCCGCAGCCCCATCGAGCGCAGTTCTTCGAGCATCGTCACTGTGGCGTCCACATCGCGCATGGCGATGGATTCGGTCAATTCCAGCTCGAGTTGATCTGGAGAGATCCCGGTCTTCTGGAGCGCATCGGACGCCGTGGAAATGAGCGTGCGCCCGTGAAACAGGGAGTTCGACACGTTCACCGATACGGTGATGGCCGAGAGTCCCGATTGTTCCCAGGCCCGCACCTGCCGGCAGGCTTCGCGCAGGACCCACTCATCCATCGGGCGAACCAGCCCCGTGTCCACCGCGGCGCTCATGAAGACGCCGGGTGCGAGGATTCCTCGTTTCGGATGGCGCCAGCGGACCAGGGCTTCGGCCCCGAGAATCGTTCGGGTATGGATGTTCAGCTTGGGTTGATAGTAGACCACGAATTCTTCGCGCTCCAGCGCGCGACGCAAGTCACTTTCCAGATCGAGGCGTTCCGCCGCGGCGGCGTTCAAGCCGGACGAATAGTACTGACAGTTGTTCCGGCCCTGCTCCTTGGCGTGGTACATGGCCGTGTCGGCGTTCTTCAAGAGCGAGTCGACCGTGCGGCCGTCGTTGGGGAAGATCGAGATGCCGATGCTGGCGGAGATGAAGACTTCATGGCCTTCAATGTTGAAGGGCTGGGTCAGCGACTCGAGGATCCGGCGCGCGACTTTGCCGGCATCCTGCGGTTGCGAGAGATTCGTGATGAGAATCGTGAATTCGTCTCCGCCCAGACGCGCAAGCGCGTGGGTCGGCTCATTCTCGCCATGCCGGCCGACCGAGTCGCTGTGGCGGACGGATTCGCTGAGCCGTTCCGCCACCTGCGTGAGCAGCAGGTCGCCGATCGTGTGGCCGAGCGTATCATTGATCATCTTGAAACGGTCCAGGTCGATGAACAGCGTGGCGAGATGTTGCCCGTACCGTTCGGCATTCGAAATGGCGGTCGAGAGGCGATCCTTGAAAAGCACGCGATTCGCCAGGCCCGTCAGGCTGTCGAAATACGCCAACCGATGAATGGCCCGTTCGGCCTGCTTCCGCTCGGTGATGTCCTGGGCCGTGCCGATGACGGTGAGCTCGTGCGTCTGCTCGTCGCGCACGCCTTCCGCCTGGAGATGAATCGAAAAGTCCGCCCCGTTCGGCAGGATGATCCGATGGTCGATGTCGCAGGGGGCATGGTGGCTGACGATTTTTTGCAGCGCGTCTCTGACGGCGCTCCGATCATCCGGATGCACAAGCATGAGAAACGCTTCCAACGTCCCGGCAAAATCCTGCGGTCTGATGCCCACGATCCGGCACAGTTCATTGGACATGCTGAAGCGCCCGGTGGCGGGTGTCCAGTCCCAGTTGCCGATGCGCGCGATGCGCTGGGCCAGCTCGAGCCGGGCCTCGCTCTTCACGAGGGCCTGAAGCACGTTGCTGGTCCTGAGCATGTACCGGATATGGTGGCAGAGGATCATCGAATTGATGGGTTTGTTGACGAAGTCCGTTGCACCGTGTTCGTAGGCTTGCGCGATCGAGGCGGCATCCTCCAGCCCCGTCATGATCAGGATCGGAATGCGTTTCCCGCCGGGAAGGGACCGGATCTTGGTGCAAGTCATGAAGCCGTCCATCTCGGGCATGACCAGATCCAGCACGATGAGGTCCGGCGGAGACTTCTCGAAGATCTTGATCGCCTCTCGCCCGTTGTCCGCTTCGGTGACATGCATCCCGGCCGGCTCCAGTGCGGACCGGACGAAGAGTCGAGCTGTAGGATCGTCGTCGACGACGAGAATCGAAGGTCGAGTGAAGGTCATGTTATTCGAAAACCGTCTCTGATGCTGTGTTGGTAGTCGTTGATTTCGTTCAGTTCGTGCCCACCCCGGCGCGGAGCGAACGCGCGATCCGCGGCTTGGAGGGAGTCTGCACGACTAGACTAGCAAAGTTCGGCGGAATGACCAGAAAATAACGGCTTCCGGCAGCGGTCTGAAGATGCCCTGGCAGGGTGATCAGGTGGCGGATTCCCGAGCGTCACACACTATCCCAGGCGGGGCATGCGCGAATCGGCGGCCTTGTCGATTTTGTGGGATTCGAAGGCCTCCATGATGACCTTCGCGATAGCCATCCGCACCTGCGAGAGCATTCCCCGCATGGCCAACACGAGCAGCAGCGTGCTGAGCAGCAACAGCGGAAGCGTGTATATGGCCACCTGTGCCGCAAGGTCGTCTGCGGAACGCACCGTGGCATAATCCTGCGGCAACGCATAGACCACACGCACCCAGGCTACGACATGGTCCCGGTCACGGAGGGGCTCGACGACGACGACGGCCGGACGCCCCACTTCGATTCCCCGTGAGACCACTTCACTTTGCGTCGTCCTGGCCGACATCCAGGCGCTGTCCTGAAGCCGCCGTCCTACTGCGTCGGGAGATTTGGCGGCGACAATGACGTTGTTTTCGGCAATCACGGCGGCATCGAGCACGCCGACTTCCCGCAAGTGGATGTCGATCGCGCGTTGCACATCGGTCAGGTTCTCGCCCAGGAGCATTTCGGTGAACCAGGCAAAGGTGCGGGTGACGGCGCGGGCCTTCTCGTCGGCGGCGCGATCCAGCGCCTCGTTGTGCGTCGTCACAATGGCCAGGTCTTGCCGAGCCAACAGATAGTAGAGGGCTCCGGAGCACAACACGGACAGCGCGACGCTGATCAGGAGCGCCGGCAAAAATGTCTGAGGGAATTTCGATGCCGGATTGCGGGCACGCACCATATCCATGCCTCCTTAGAAAACCGAGCCTCGCCGGTACTAGGTCACCGGTTCAGCGTATCAGAAAATGCCGATCCCAACAGCAGATTCGAGATTTTGTTCGGGGGTGTTGGATCGACGGAGAACGCGGCGCTCCGACCGGGGTCAGGTCTCCTCGCCCTGCTCATAGGGTTGCTGCTCGAGCACCTTCACAGTCTGCTGGAGCCGGGCCCATTCATCCGGTTTGAGCGTGGAGAATTCGAGACCGAAGTGTTTGTCCCGGCACCAGCGGACGATGCCTTGGTCGATCGTGAGCGGAGGCGCGTTCTCAGACAGGTGCACCTGAAGTTGGAGCGTGGTTCCAGGCAGGACCGCGGTGGTGCTGAAGATGCGGCAGCCACGGAGGGACAGGTCGAGGAGACTCCCCTCCCCGCCGACCAGGTTGGCTGAGCTGAACGAACTGCGGAATTGGACAGCGAATCGAGGGTGCCGGCGATGATCCATGACCGTCCGGAACAATTCAGGGTCTGTGTCAGCCCTTTATATTGCCGATCGGTCGCAATTCCGCCACTTTTTTTGTGATTCCGGCGCGGTCGACGGTTTCCACCACTTCGGAAATGTTCTTGTAGGCAAATCCCGCTTCTTCGGCGAGGCCCGACATAGAGACGGCCTTGACGAGAATCCCGCGCGATTTCATATCTTTCAGGAGTTGGTCGCCGCGAACGGCACGCTTCGCCTGCGCGCGCGACATCGTGCGTCCCGATCCGTGCATGGTGGAGCCGAATGTGTCGCGCATCGCCCGATCGGTGCCCACCAGCAGATAGGATCCTGTCTCCATCGAGCCGCCGCAAATCACAGGTTGCCCGGTACGGCGGTAGAGTTCCGGCAACTCCGGGCTGCCGGGACCGAAGGCTCGCGTCGAACCTTTGCGATGCACCAGTAACTCACCGTCCCGGTAGCGCTCGACCTTGGCGATGTTATGCGCGACGTCGTAGACGAGCTGCATCCCGAGCGCTTCGGCCGATTGCCCGAAGACGGCGCTGAAGGCCGCGCGAATCTGGTGCGTGATCACCTGGCGATTGGCAAAGGCAGTGTTGGCCGCGCAATTCATGCCGGCGAAGTAGTCACGTCCTTCGGGAGAACGAAACGGCGCGCAGGCCAGCTGTTGATCCGGCACGGTGATGCCGTACCGGCGCATGGCTTTCTCGAATACCTTCAAGTAGTCGCTTGCCACCTGATGCCCGAACCCCCGCGATCCGCAATGGACCATCACCACGATTTGGTTGCGACCGAACAGCCCCAAGGCGGCGGCGGTGTCGCGATCGAAAATCCGATCATCCGAGACGACCTGCACTTCCAGATAGTGGTTGCCCGATCCCAATGTGCCCAGCTGATTGATGCCGCGCTCGATCGCGTGGTCGCTGACGCACGCCGGATCGGCACCCTCCAAGCAACCGCCCTGCTCGATGCGTTCGAGGTCTTCGTGCCACCCGTAGCCCTTGGCGACGCACCAACGGGCGCCCTGCCGCATCACCTCGGGAAATTCTTGCCGCGACAGGTTGACGAAGCCGCGCGAGCCCACTCCCGCAGGGACTCGGTGGAAGAGTTCCGTCATCAGCGGTTCGATCTTGGGCTGCACGTCCTGCAGTGTCAGATCCGTGCGGATGAGCCGCATACCGCAGTTCACGTCATACCCGACCCCGCCCGGCGAGATCACGCCGGCCTCGAGATCGAACGCGGCGACGCCGCCGATGGGAAACCCATAGCCCCAATGGCCGTCCGGCATGCAGAGCGCGTAGCGCCTGATGCCGGGCAGACAGGCGACATTCGTGACCTGGTCGAACACGCCGCTGTCCATCGCGGTCAGGATGCCCTCGGTCGCATAGATCCGGGCCGGCACGAGCATGCCGGCCTTTTCACTCGGCGGGATTTCCCAAATCTGGTCGTCGATCTTGACGACCTTCATGCCGGTATTGAGTTTCATACGTCCAACACCACGCGGGCTCTCCAGGCCCCGCCTTCCTGCACGACCGCGTAGAGATGTTTCGTCACGCCCTTCACATCCGAGCGGAGCTCCTGCGTCGTCGCGTCGACCGGCGCGCCGGAAATCTGAGCCTGTAGCCGCCAGACGTGAGCGGTTTCCGGTCGTTCCAGGGACAGGCGTATCTCACGGAAGACGACCGCGCGCGCATCCTTCAGGTACACCAGTTGATTGAGCCAGTCAAACAGGAGGTCGGCGAGGTCCGCTGCTTCCAACGTGACGGATTCGTGCCAGAGCGGGAGGACTGTACAGGGATCGGCAAGGCTTTCGATGAGCGCCTGCGTGGCGGCCTCAAACAGTTGCTGGGGATCGTCTCCCGTGGCGTCGAAGGCCATGTCGGCCAAGGCGACGTCGTCGAGAAAGGTAAAGCCCGCGCCCATGGTCACGCCCGGGGAGTACGCCGGCGAACGGTGGAGAAGAGCGCGCGGATCTGTTCGATTCCTGGAATGGTATGGCCGAAAGGAAAGGGCACTTTGCCCTTGAAGAACATGCGAATCCCGAGCGGTAACACATGCAGCAGCCGCTTCGGCTTCGTCCCCACCACCTTGAGCGGCATCAAAGCTTCATTCAAGCGGCCTTCATGGTGCACGAGGTCTACGAAGCCGGTGATGTGGCGCGCGCCCTCCTCGACTTTTAAGTTGTGCTGAAGGGAGGCCCGGCGCAAGCGGATGATCGCCTCCATGGGCTGCACGTCCTTCGGGCAGACCTGCACGCACATGTTGCAGCGCGTGCAATCCCAAATGCCGTCCTGGCCCTGCAGCGCGACGAGCCGCCGATGTTTCGAGGGGCCTGGCTCGCGCGGATCGGCGAGGAACCGCTCCGACTTGGCCAAGGCCGCCGGCCCGAGGAATCCCGGCGACACGGCATGCGACGTACAGGCGCCGACGCAGGCGCCGCACATGATGCAGGCATCGACGTTATGGAAGTGATAGCTTTCCGGCTTGAGTCGCAGTTGACCGCTCGGCCCGTACCGCTTCGTGGGGTGCGAGGTCTCGCCCAGCCACGGAGTGACCGCCCGGATCTTCTCCCAGAAGTGGGACATGTCCACGACCAGGTCCTTGATCACCGGCAGGTTCGGGAGCGGCGCGATGGTGATCCGGCCGTGACGCTCGAGTTCTTTGCGGATCGAGGTGCGGCAGGCGAGTTTCTCCGAGCCGTTGATCTGCATCGCGCAGGACCCGCAGATCGCCGACCGGCAGGAGTAGCGCAACGACAACGCGCCGTCCTGTTCGTTCTTGATGCGAATCAACGCTTCGAGGACCGTCATGCCGCGCCCCACGTCGAGGCGATAGTCCTCTTCGTGCGGGTTGCGATCGGTCTCGGGATTGAATCGGCGAATGGTGAAGGTCAGGCGCATGGTTACGTGAAACGTGAAGCGTCAAACGTGAAACGCGAGGAAGCCGCCGAGTCGCTACCCGAGCTCGAACACTTTGGGATAGTTCGTCAGGTTGCGGCAACCGTCTTTGGTCACGAGGACCATATCCTCGATACGCACGGCGCCCAATCCGGGATAGTAGAGACCCGGCTCCACCGTGACGACGTGTCCTTCCTGGAGGATCGAACCGGTTCGGCTGATGCGGGGCGCTTCGTGAATGTCGAGCCCTACTCCGTGGCCGGTTCCATGGAAATAGCCCTGCATGCGGCCGTTCACCGGGCCGGTGCGGTAGCCGGCTTTTTCGAACCGGTCGCAAATGCCTTGATGGATCTTGGCCCCGTCGGCGCCGTCGCGGATCTTGGTGATGGCCTCTTCCTGCGCATCCTTGACGGTCCGGTAGAGGCGCTTGAGTTCCGGCGAAACCTCACCGCGGATGACCGTGCGTGACATGTCGGCAAAATAGCGCGAACCGGCGGAGCGCGGGAACACGTCGAAGATGATGCTGCGATGGGCCGGTAAGGGGCCGCTTCCTTCATCGTGAGGATCGCAGGCCTGCTCCCCGCCAGCCACGATCGTGTGCTGGGCGACGCAGTTGCATTCCATAAGCTTCACGTTGATGAGCTGCTTGACCCGTTCCGACGTGAGGACGGCCCCATCCAGCCACAGTTGATTGTTGCGGATCTCGGCCCGGCGGAGCGAGTCGTGCGCCGCTGCGACGGCCGATTCGGTGGCCCGCTGTGCCGCTTCGATGTGGCGGACTTCTTCGGCGGACTTCACGACGCGCTGTTCATAAAACGGTTCACGCCTCGTGCGGAGTCTATAGCCGAGCTCCTGCAGGCGTTGCGCGTGCAGAAAGGGAAAGGTCGAGGGGACGAGAACCTCGGTGACTCCCGCCTGCTTTAAGAGCTGATGCACGACGTCCACCGTCCCGGGCTCCGCTACCCCCTCGGCTTTGGCTTGCCGCTCGATTTCGGAATAGCTGACGACCCGGTCGACCGTCGCCTGGTGCTTGGCTCGGTCCACCTCGAGGTCGCTCATGACCATCAGGCGCTCCCCTTTCAACTCAAGGTACACGAAGGGATCGGGCGCCATGAAGCGCGTCGCATAGAACAAATTGGAATCGCTCTCGCTGGCGGCGATGAAGAGGGTAGCGTCGGGTGATTGGTGTGCTGACGGCGATGGAGAGGTCGTCATAGATCTGTGCGGTCGTCTTGATCGGATGCTATCACGCGCCCTGAGGGTGGTCAAGGCGAGGCCGGCGCCGGCGCGCTCGGTTGCAACACTTGAGGAGGCGGAGCGGGCGGTGTCTTCAATTCCAACGACGGATCGAACAGCGGTTCTTTTTCTTCCTGCGGGCTGAGGATATCGACCGGGAGCATCACGGTATTCTTCAGCAGGTCGAACGCCAATTGCGCGACGCCGGTGAGGCCGGTTGTGAACGACTTCATCGGCATGTACGTGACCTGCGGATCTTCGATCGGCCCCTTCACTTGGAAGAGCGCAGTCGCGAGCCCTTTGCGATCTCCCGCCACCAGCCGCCCGAACAGCGGAATTGATTTCAGAAATTGCGAATAGGACCCGAAGGGGCTGACCGCCCAGACCATGTCGAGCTGATCGGTCGGCATGTCGTAGGTGCCGGCGGCGGAAATTTTCAGCACGGGACTGTCGATGATGAGGTTCTGCGTCTTCATCATCCCGTTTTGCATCGTGATCGTGGCGGTCATCCGGTTGTATTGCAGACCGTCTTTTTCGAGATCCACTTTGCCCTGCAGGACCGCCGGCAAATTCAGGATCGAGATGATTTTCCAGATCGCGCGCTTTTCCGTTTTGAGAATGCGGCCTTCTTGCGCCACCAATTCCGTCTTGCCGTTCAGGGTGGGCAAGACGCCGTGTGGGTTGCGGCCGTGGCCGGTCAGCATGCCGGTCAATTTCACATCCCCCGTGACGGACCGATCCTGCGCGCCGAGCAACGGGAGCAGCGCATCGAAGGGAATCCCCGTCATGCGCACCGACGATTCGGTTTCAGCCGGCTGGCCCTTGGGCAGCCGGACGACGAGGCGCCCGGCGATCTGTCCCGTGCCGGACTGGCCCACGACGCGATCCAGGTCGAGCATGCCGTCCTGAATCGTGAGGCGGCCGGACAGCGACCCGAAGCGCAGGTGTTTGTAGATGCCCTTTTCAATCGTCGCGGTGGCGCTGACTTGGCTGGTGGAGGCCAGCATCTCCAGGAACTCCCGCACCGGCGATCGTTCGCCCTTCGGGATCAGCAGGTCGATATCCATTTGCGAGGATTCGAGTTTGACCGCGATCACCGGTTTGGTGGTCCAGTTTTTCATCGCGCCGGTCAAGCTGACGTCGCTGTCCTTGATACGGAACGAAAGCTGTTTGATGTCGGCAATGTTCTTCGAGAACTTCAAACGGAGATAAATGTCTTCGACCGGGCCGTCCACGCCCTTGGCCGTCATCAAGCCGTTGGTCAAGGCCAGCCAGCCGCCGGTGCGCCAGCTCTTCCAGTCCGCGTCGCTCCCCTTCACGTCCATGGAGATTTCGAGATTCCCTGCCTCGAGCCCGCCCTTGTAGATCCATTCCGGCAAGCTCGAGAGCGAGACGGTGCCGGAGGCCAGCTCCGCATCGATCGTGAACCGTTCGCCCAGCGTGATCCGGCCCTTGAGCGGTAAGCGCAGGGGCGGCACCAATAGTTCGAGGCGCGTGATGGTCATGCCGGCTCCGCGGGCGATGTCTCCCTCGATCTCCAACGCGGCCGGCGTGCCGGGCGGCTTCTCCCCGACGGAGGGCAGCACGAGCTTGGCCTCGTTCAGGTTGATGTCCCCCCGCACATGCGGAGCCCCCGAAGGGCCGGAGAGTTGCACCTTCGCGGCTAGAATGCCGGAGAGCAAATCATCGGGGAATGTTCCCGCCGAGACCATTTGGCGAAGCTGGGCCGCGTTGCCCTTGGCCCTGATCACGAAATCCTCGAACAGGCTGGGGGTGCCGCCCGTGATCATGCCGTTGAATTGGAGCTGCGTGTCGCCGAGGTTCGCCGTGACCTGATCGAACTGCGCCCCGCCCGTCTGCGAGAAGACGATCCGTCCCTGCAGCGCGGTGAGCCGTTGCGGCAGCGACGGATTGATGAGGCTGACCTGCGTGGCCGCGACCTCTCCTCCCGCGAAGGTGATGCCGCCGGGCTTGTCGAGCGGGCCGACCAAACGGAAGGTGGGTCGCGCCTGTCCCTCGATGTCTCGAGATTGCGCCAGCAACGACGTCAAACGGTCGCCGCGAATGGTCTTGAGCAAGAACTTCACGAGCTCGGCCGCCGTCATGTTGCCGGTCACGTCCAATTCCATCCAGGGACCGGTCTCCAAAAACGACACGACGGCCTTGCCGTCGGTGATTTGCAGCGCGCCGTAGGCTCCCGTCACCTTGCCGACGCGAATGCGTCCCGGTTCCACCGAAATCGTCGCGGACAGGTCCTGCGTCGGGACCCGATCGTCGCCGATCAACGCTCGGCCCTTTTCGACGCGAAAGTCGCCGGTCAGCGAGAGTTGCGGCGTTGGCTCGGTCGCCCCCGTGAGCGTCGCGGACAGGATTTCGACTGTGCCGCCGAGTTGGCGCTGCGCGACGATCGCGGGCAACTGGGGATGGACCCACTGGGCGGGAAACCGGTCGAAAAGACTTTCCAAATCGAGCGAGGGCGATGTGAAGGTCACGGAAAACGTCGGCTGTGAGGTGAGCAGCCCGGCGAGGTTGGCCTTGCCCGTCACCGCAAGTTGATCCACGTTGGCCGTCACATCCGACAAAACGACGTCGTAGCCTGCGACACCGGGAGCGACCCTGATATGACTCTTGAGGTTCGCGCCCCCCTGCAATTGCGCCGGGACCGGTCTGGGACCGAAGAAATCGGCGAGTTCGCGGAGGCGCAAGTTGGCCGCCTCGATCGCGCCTTCGAATTGAAACGCCGGCCGTACCGAGTAGGGCTCCTCGGCCGAGAACGTGGAGGACGATTCGCTGAGGGCGATCGTGCCGGTGAGGGAAAAGGCCGATGGGTCCTTGTCGGCGGGCAGCGAGGCCGACAGGTGGAGATCGCCCTGCGCCTTGCCGGGGTAGACCTTAAGCGCCACTTCCACCTGTTCCAGTTTCGCGGTCCGGATGCCGTCCGGTCTGGCCTCGTCGGTGACGGTGATGTGGCCGTTCTGAATCGTCGCCTCGCGGATTTGCAGCAGGCGGCTGAACATCAGATAGGCGGACTCATCTTTGGTCGAGGTCGGCAGGCCCGCCAGCACATTCCAATGGCCCGAGCGATTGCGGAGCAGCGTGACGGTCGGTTCTTCAATATAGAGCCGTTTCGCCACTACCTGGCGTTTCAGGAGGGGGAACAGGCGCAAGACGATGTCGATTTTCTTCGCTTCGAAGACTTGATGGGTCGGGTCGTCGTGACCGTAGATGCCGACGGAGGTTAGTTCCAGACGCAGGCTCGGCAGCAGCACGAGCTTGATCCGGTCGACCTCGATCTTTCGGCGGAGGCTCGCCTCCAACTGCTGGAGGAAGAATTCCTTGAGGTAGTCGGTGCCGGTGAGCTCGCGGGAATAAAACAGGAACAGCACACCCAGGATGAGAACCGCGAGAAGCGAGAGCACCAGCCAGCGGGGTCGAACCGTCACTCCACCTCCAGCAGCATAAGGGGTCGTAATTTTTGATAATACCGGATGGACTGCGGTGAAATCCATACAGTCGATCCCTTGGGGCGGTCAAACGGCGACGGCTGGAGACCGCGGCGTGAGCCGTCTATAATGCCGCTTCGCCTTCCCGCGCGGCGCAGAGGCGGCGAGCGATCGAACCGCCGCGCAGTGCAGCGGTTCAGGGAGTCACAGATCGAGTGACGGACGGACAGCAGAACAGTCGCGGCAGCTGGGCGGTGGTCGGCCTGCTGTTCGTCATCAGCGTCGTGACGTACGTCGACCGCGTGAATATCTCGGTAACGGCGCGGCAGATGATGCCGGCCTACGGGCTGACCGACCAGGACATGGGCTACGTGTTTTCAGCCTTCGTCTTCGGGTATGCCCTCTGCCAAATCCCCGGCGGCTGGTTGGGGGACCGCTGGGGCGCGCGAGTCGTCCTGACCGGGGCCTTGATCTGGTGGTCGATCTTCACCGCCATGACCGCGACCGCCGCGACCTTCGGAATCGTATCCTGGCTCGGGACCGCCGGCACCTTCGCGCTGGTGCGCTTTCTGCTTGGCGTGGGCGAAGCGGTCGCCCTTCCCAACTTTAATCGCGCGGTGGCCGACAGGATTCCGCCCGAGCACCGGGGTATCGGCATCGGGATCGCCATCGGCGGCATCGGGGTCGGCGCCGCCATCACCCCCCCCCTCGCCTCCTGGATCATGGTCAATTTCGGATGGCAGACGGTCTTCTACGGCTCGGCCCTCGTCGGTCTCGTCGTAGCGCTGGTCTGGTGGATGGGCTCGCGAGAGCCTCGATCGCCGGAAAGCGGTCCCTCGCTTGCGCAGAGCAGGACGGTACCCTGGCGCCGATTCGCCGCCAGTTCGACCGTGCGCTGGCTGGTGATGAGTTACGCCTGCCTGGGCTACGTGGCCTACATCTATATGTCCTGGTTCTATCTCTACCTGGTGAATGTGCGTGGGTTCGATGTCTTGCGGAGCGGCTGGCTCGCCTCGCTGCCGTTCCTGGCGATCCTCTGCTTCTGCCCGTTGGGCGGCTGGGTCACGGATCGGCTCATGCCGGTCATGGGGATCAGAAAGGCCAGGATGTATGTGGGCATGGGCGGGATGGGACTCGCCGGCGCCCTGATCGCGGCCGGTGCCTGGGCCGAGTCGCACCTCGCGGCGATCGGCTGTCTCTCGCTGGGGGCTGGTCTACTCTATTTTACCGTCGGCGCCTATTGGAGCGTACCGACGGACCTCTCGAAAACTCATGCCGGGACGTTGTCCGGCATCATGAACATGGGGGCCAACATCGGCGGCGCGATCTCCCCGAGCCTTACGCCGTGGCTCGCGCATCAATGGGGATGGACGGCCGCGCTGTTGTGTGCTTCGGGCATTGCGCTGGTCGGCTGCCTGCTCTGGACTCGCATCGACCCGACCCAGGAGCTCAACCGGCAGCCCGGCCGGTAGGTCCATAGCCAAGCTGTGAGATCGATGCTCGGCGAGGGAGCGCCCCTTGCCGCTGAAACCTCGACCCTGTTAGATTCGTCGGTATGAGCATGCAATTCCAAAAGAAAGACCCCCGCGCCACGATCGTGACGAAGTTCGGCGAGATCAAGATTCGGTTCTACCCGGACGATGCCCCTCGCCACGTGGACAATTTCATCAGCCTGGCCAAGATGGGCTTCTACGATGGGACCCTGTTCCATCGCGTCGTGCCGGGCTTCATCATCCAGGGCGGCGATCCCTTGAGCAAGCAGCCGGACCGGGCGCTATACGGTACGGGCGGACCAGGGTTCTTTCTCAATCCGGAGCCCAACGACCGGCCCCACAAACGTGGCGCGATTTCGATGGCGAAGATGCCGCGCGACGGCAACAGCACCCGCGACTTCAACGACAATGGCTCCCAGTTCTTCATCTGCCTGGCCGACAACAGCGGGCTGGATCGGCGCTATTCGGTCTTCGGAGAAATCTTCCGCGGAATCGAAATCCTCGACCTCATCGTCAAGGTGGCGCGTGACGAGCGGGACAACCCGATCGAGCCGATTGAGATGAAGGTGACGGTCAAGGAATAGCCGATGGCTGGCCAAGAGCATATGGCGAATGGCTTATAGCCTATAGTGTACAGATCGAGAGCGCAGGCATCTTCCGCACCCTCCCCATCCAAACGAGAAGTCGACTGAATCCGAAAGATTCCAGTCGTTCGACGTGCGCACCCGAGGATCAACCAGACCGCCCTTCGAGAACACCTGCGAGCAAGCTCGGAAGGAACATTCAAGCCACTTCACACAACCACTCTAGCCCCCTTGTTCCATTCACAGGTTCTCACTCTCTCGATCGAGGATATGGGTGGGAAGGCCGGCGAGGCTGAGCTGGTCCTTCTCTTTCCAATAGCTCCGCAACCCCTCCTCGCCTCGCTTGTCGGCCCATTCGTTCAGCAACTCACGGTCGCCGACGTAGGAGAGAGCGGGCACCGCCATGCCGCAGGAGGTTTGCACGAGATCGAGCGTCACGTCGAAGACTTGCCGTGCACCGGGGAGCGGAGGAAAGCACGAGACGAGTTCCTGCCAGTGAGGATCACGCCGGCGGACGACGGTGAATCCATGTCCTTGGCGACACGTTCACCCGGCCCTCCGCCGTCGCGGTACCGACAAAGAAGATCTTCTGTCTGGCGATGAATTGGATATGCGCGTCGGAGAGTTCGGGATAGCGTTGCGCCATGGGATTGTCCCGTCATCAATGGATGAGATCACTGGCCCCAGCGTGTGAGTCGCTCAAGAAATTCCTGGCCGTACTGTTTCGTGATCGCCTGCTCGAGAAAAAATGGTGCAAAGAAATGGTGTCAGAAATCATCTTGTGTCAGAGGAAAGATGTTGTGTCAATGAAACCGCGATTGAGGCGTGGTCCTGCCGGATGGGGTGCCCACGTCGTCTAAACGCCGGAGTCTTGGTCCATCATGTGTTTTGGCCCGACATGCGTCTTGCCGCCATTTCTTGCCTCATATTGACTCCACCTCCCGCACACCGTATTCTCGCCCCCGCGAAACCCCTCACGGCTGATACGCGACAACCCTGAGGCAGAACCATAATTTACCACCGGCAGACAGCACCGAACCATGTCTATTCCTGAGCATAGCCAATTGACCGTCGATACCCTCGGCCCTTGCACGTTGCCCTCGCCCATGGAAGGACGAGGCGCACCGTTTCTCAGCGACGACCTGCGCATTCTCGTGTGCTCGACCCTCGACGAAGCCGAGCCGTTCCTCCGCAAGGGCCGGCCCCTGCCAGCCTTCGAAACCGCCGGCCCCAGGGAACGGATTTTCTTCAATCCCCTCCAGCTCACCTGCGGCATCGTGACCTGCGGCGGGTTATCGCCGGGGTTGAACAACGTGATCCGCTCCATCGTCATGGAACTGCACTACGGCTATAAGGTCCGCCGCATTCTGGGCTTTCGCTACGGATTCGCCGGGCTCGCTCCCAAAGCTCCCGACGAGCCCCTCTCCCTCTCCCCGCAGAGCGTCCAGCTCATCCATCGGCACGGGGGGACGATCCTGGGCACCTCGCGCGGCCCCCAAGACCCTGAGGCTATGGTCGACATGTTGGTGCAGCATGGCGTGGACATTCTCTTCGCGATCGGTGGCGACGGCACGATGAAGGGCGCGGCCGCCCTCTGCGAGGCGATCGCACGGCGCCGCCTCCCGATCGGCGTGATCTGCATCCCCAAGACGATCGACAACGATTTGCCCTGGGTGGAGCGTTCGTTCGGGTTTGCCACGGCAGTGGCCGCCGCCGATACGGCGATTGTGGCCGCCCATGACGAAGCGAGGGGGCATTACAACGGGATCGGGCTGGTGAAACTCATGGGCCGCCATTCAGGCTATATCGCCGCCCATGCCACCCTGGCCAATAACGATGTGAACTTTTGCCTCGTCCCTGAAGTCCCGTTTCAGTTGGATGGGGAAGGCGGGCTCTTGCACGCGCTGATCCGCCGCCTGCACGAAAAACACCATGCGGTCCTCGTCGTGGCCGAGGGAGCCGGGCAATCCCTGCTGGACTGGCCGGGCGAACCGGCCCGCGATGCGTCAGGCAACGTCCGGCTGAACGATATCGGCGGGTTTCTCCAACGGCAGGTCGAATACCACCTCGGGGCTTTTGGGATCAA
Source organism: Nitrospiraceae bacterium (assembly GCA_019637075.1). Taxonomy (NCBI): domain Bacteria; kingdom Pseudomonadati; phylum Nitrospirota; class Nitrospiria; order Nitrospirales; family Nitrospiraceae; species Nitrospiraceae bacterium. The sequence continues at coordinate 67,520 of JAHBWI010000009.1, forward strand.
TTTCACGCTCAAGTACATCGATCCCAGCTATACGATCCGCAGCTTGCCTGCAAACTCGGTGGACGCGGAGTTTTGTCTCGTCCTCGGCCAGCACGCCGTCCATGCCGGCATGACGGGGCGGACGAACATGGCCGTCGGATTTTGGAACCGCCATTTCACGCATGTCCCGCTGCCGCTCATCACCGCCGAATCCCGCAGGCTCAATCCCAACGGCGAAGTGTGGCAGCGCGTGCTGGAGGCCACCGGCCAAGCCGTGCGCTTGGTCGATCCCTCTCTCTAAATGGAAAAGAGATGGTGGAAGGAAGCAGTTTGTGTCACACCAAGGCCGCAGCGAACGAAGGGCCGAGGCGTACGAGGCATGGACGTCCGCGCTGCCTGAGGCAGCCCAAACGGGTCCTCCAACAAGGCTGCAGCAAAGAGAGGGAAACGATCAACGAGGTCCGTCCGAGCTCTGGGGCTCGCTATTCGCTATAGGCCATACGCCCTACGCGCTGCTTAGAAAAAAGCGATGCTGGCGTATGTCACCGTCGAGTTGTACTGATCCGTAATGCCGCGGTCATAGCGCAGCACTTCGCCGGATTCGGCGTGGATCAAGCGCAAGAGCGTATAGATGGGTGAGAAGCCCGAGATGCGCCGCTGGTCCTTTTCCTTTTGGATGAAGGCCGCGAACTCGTCCGGCTGGCGGTTTTCGACGTGCTTCAGCATCTCGAGATCGATTTGCATGCAACGGTGGAACGAGAAGTCCGTCGGAGGGGCGTTGTCTCCATACCGCATGCCGATGTGGGCCAATTCGGCTCCTGCCACGATGCAGTAGGTCTTTCCGGAGTCATCCAGCGAGTCTTTGAGCGCCTGGAGAAACGTCTCGACTTCGGCCTTCACCTGGGGATCACTCAGGCTCATGGCTGAAAAGGACGTCAGGATGGGAACGATCGTGAAGGGTTTGTTGCGCCCGACGATTTCCTGCAGGAACGGCAGTTGGAATTCGAGGGCATGTTCGTTGCGGTGCGCGAGTTCTTCGGCAAAGGCCGAGGGGAGCTCGGCGCGCAGCCGGTCGGTCACGCTGCGCTCCACCGGAACCACGCCCAAGGGCGTTTCGAAATCCTTGTCGCTCACGGCCACCGGGTGCTCAAGACCTGAGTAGGCCGTTCCCACGAGCACGTAGAGATCCGGCTGTTGGGCCTCCTGCAACTCCTTGTAGCCCCAGGCATAGATAGGACCGGCCTGTTTCACTTCGTAGGTCGGCGCCACGAGCCCCTTGATCGGCTGGCCCGCATGGGTCGAGGGCTTGATCTCCGGCCCTTCTTTGGACGTGAAAAACCCCTTGATCTGCGCGCGCAGTTTCCCCGCGTCCGCTTCATAGCTCCGCCCGGCAAAGGCTGCCACTCGAGTCGGAGTTCGGCGATACTCTTCCAGCGCCTGATGCTTCGCCGCCTCGGCCCGTTCCCCTTCGAGAAACAGCTTGGCATCCAGGTCCGCCAGGAGCTGTTCGACCTTGTTGGGCATCAGGAATTCGCCGAAGCGTTTCAGGTAGATGCCGACGATGTCCGTGATCGTGTGTTCCCCGTCGAAATGTTGCACGATAAAGAAATAGCTCAAGGGAATGACGAGCCGTTCCTTGCTCAAGCCGCTCGGGTCCCAGAGCACGATGTATTGTTCTTCGCCCTCTTTGAGCGACGAGAACTGGAGGTTACGCAGCAGCGGATATTGCTTCGGATCTTTGGCCGTGGCCGTGGGAGTCTGTTCCATGGGGAGGCATTCTAACGAGGCAGACTTCGGAAGCGCAACAGGCTGGGGGGATGTATCTCGTGGTGCGTGAAGCGTATCTCGTGGGGGAGGACAGCGTATGGCCGCTGGACGGAACGTGATGCCGGTGGAGCGTTCGAACGACGCTTCACGAACCGCCACCTGGCTCCTCGCACTACTGTTCCGGCGGGTGGGCCTTGTGGCGGCGGGCTAGGACGATCAGGGTGGCGACGGTGAGAATGAGCAGCCACAGCGTAGGCCGCCCATAGGAGGCGTCGGAATACTCAATCAAGTCGGTCAGCCGTCCGATGAGCAGGGACATACGGGCCATGACGGTATAGCCGAACGCGGCGCCGAACGAAATCATCAGGAACAGGATGCCAGCGCGCGCCACCGCCCTCCCCGGCCCCGTGTGTTCGACCGAGAAGAAAAAATAAAACAGCACCGAGACGACGCCCAGCAGGATGATGATCGCATTCAGGTTGCTGGCCGGGCTGAGCAGGGTCATCGAAAAGGTCACACCTTGATCCGGCGTCGTGGTCAGCAACGGCCTGACCGTATCTTCGATTTGTTTCAGGATGAACGACGAAATGGTTCGCGGGATGGCAAGCCCGGCGCCGACGCCTACGATGAAGGCAAAGGCATAACGGGATAGCCAAGCCGCTTTCGGTACGTAGCGGGTCAGCATCAACGTGCCGATGGCGACCGGTATGAGCAGCGACCATTCGCCCTTGTCCACGATCGGGCGCACGATCAGCGTCATCACGACGGTGTCGTAGGCCTTGACGATCGTGTAGCCCAGCGACACGCCGACGTACAGATGTTCGGCCAGCTTGAAGAGCGGGTTATCTTCATAGAGAAACGAGAAGATAAACAGCGTCAAACCGGTGGCGATCCAGGCGCCGAGCATGACTTCAAACGACATGGGCACTCCCTGTCACAGTGCTATCCCTTTTGCCGCCGCAGAGAAAAATAAAACACATTGCAGATCACGACCAGGACGATGATGGCCATGTGGGTGGCGGATTGCGCATCCATGCCGGCCACGGCCCTCCCCTTCTGCCCGATCAAGGTTTCGTACTCGGCCGCGCCGCGCAGGCCGCCGATCAAGCCGTTGATCTGGCCGCTTCGCAGCAGCGGGTACAGACCAGGCGCGATCACGCCGGTACAGCCGCCGCCCAGTTCGAACTTATATTTGTCCTTGCCGAACACGTACCAGGCTTCCACGCCGGGGTTGCCGGCTCCGAGGCTGACCGCGTAGGTCACGTCGCGCAGGTTTTGTACGCCGGCCAGGACCGGAAGGCCCTTGGTCGGTTTGCCGCCGTAGTCGGCTGGAAAGGCGTTGTAGAGGTCCTGCCCCATGTTCAGGATGACGGCGCTGCCGCCGGGGCTCCAGCCCAGGAACACGTAGTCCTTTCCGTTTTCCTTGCCCGCTTCCTTCGCCGCGTGGGTCAAGATCTGATCGGCCAGGCCGGTGCCGGACACCCAGAGCGTCATGGCAACCACGCGCAGGTTCTTCTTGAAGGCGTGGCGAAGGATCGCCACCGCTTGCGGATAGAGTTCCGGCTTGGAGGCGGGATCGAAATCGAGCGACAGCAGGAACACGGAGCGTTCCGGCAGCGCGTCGATGTAGTCGTAGACTCCTCGCACTTCCGCGGAAATCTTGATCGGCAGGCCCACCGGGAAGAGCAACGGTATGAGCGTGCAGAGCCCGATCACCAGGAAGATGATCCGGCGGTCGATGCGGAGCATGCGCTCGGCAAGCGTCATTGGGCGTGCCTCGTGAAGCGTGAAGCGTCTCTCGCAGGGAAAGGCCGTCTCACGTTATTCCTTGCCTCCGCCCAGGTAGGAGCGCTCGACGCCGAAGATGATCTTGAAGGACAGGGCGACGGCGCCGAGGCTGACGCCGATCAGAATGGCGCGGCGGACGGCGGCGTTCAGCACGTTCAAGATCCAGCCGGAAATGTCGCCGCTGATCGGGAGGATGTATTCACCGAGCGGCACGCGCCCCATCATCACGATCACCGCGGCGATCAGCAACACGGCCGCTTCGCGGCTACGCGCGCGGAACGACCGATAGGCCGCGGATGCGATGAAGAAGGCGAGGATCGCGAACATCGTCCCCTGCAACGGCACCAGCATGAAGGAATAGACCCAGCCGAAAGCGGTCATCGCGCCCTCGACGCTTTCCTTGCCGCCGCTGAGGAGGCCGACGGTGATCGTGCCGAGCATGCCGACGTAGAGCACGAGGCTGTAGCCCCACCCCGCTTCCTTGCGCCTGATCTTGGCCGCATGGAGGTGGAAGAGGCTGGTGACACCCAACACCAGCGCGAAGCCGCCGATGATCTGCAACCATTTGGTCACCGATGTCAGGAGCTGCTCGGAAGCCGGGTGCGGCACGTAATACTGGGTCGCGAACACGAGCCCCGTGACCATCGTGATGAGCAGCGGCAGTTGTCGTCGCAGAAAGATCATTTCAGATCCTTGAAGATGTCCAAGAGATACTGTGGCCAGGTCGCGCCGGTCACCACGGCCAACGTGGCGAGCGCGGTCCCGATGCCGATGATGCAGAGGATGAAGGCCTTCCCGATATCCTGGCCTCGCAGCGTGCCGATCTGGATCGGTTCTTTCGAGAGATAGGCGCTGGCTGCGTAGAGTTCCTCGCCGATCAACGTATAGTCGCAAGTCGTCACGAAGAACGGCAGCTGGTGGTCGGAATCGGTCCCGGCGATTTGGATCGCGCCGGTGCTGGCGCCGGTTTCCGTCAGCAACAGCGACTCGGCGAAGTAGGAGCCCATGAAGAAATTCGCCGCCGGTTTCCGGCGGAGCATGATGCCGTCTACCGCTGCGGTGTAACTGAATTGATCGCTGGTGATGAAAAAGTTGGCGTCGTCCTTGAAGAGATCCGGCTTGCCCGCTTCGAGATAGGCCTGCTTGGTGATCTCCTGGCAGACGGCCATGGTGATCGGCTCGCGATGCGGAACCAGCAGTTCGGTTTCGTAGGAGGCGGCCCGTTTGGCGACGCGCCCCAGAATGACCGCCGCGGCGATCGTCGAGGGATCGTTCATGTCATGGGCGCCCGTCATGTAGAGCACCGGCTTGCCTAACTCGGTGGCGCGCCCGATCGCTTCGTCCACGGCGTCGAGTCCGGGGATGCGGCGGAGGAAGATGTCTTTCCGTTTAGCCAAATTGATCGCGTAAAAGACAATCGCGCCGAACAAGAGGGCGAGCAGCAAATTGTTCAACTGGTTCCAGTTCATCCAGTTGGCTTCGGGAACGGCGGTCACCGCAGGGGCGATCGCTCGCTCCTGCTCATGCACCAGCGCGACGGTCACGGTGTACGCGGTGCCGCGCTTCAGCTCCACGCCTTTGCCGTTCTTCACTAAGGCCAAATGTTCCTCAGGCGCTCCGGCCCTGGTCCACCAGCCGCTCTTCACGTTGCGGACGTAGTGCGTGTTGGCGGGAAATTCCGCCGCGACTTTCCAGGCCGCCGGATCCGCCGGTGCAGCCCCTTCCGCAAGCAACACCTGATAGCGGTCTCCCGCTGTTTCCCCTGCCATCGGGGCCCAGAGGACGCTCAGACTTTCGCCCTCGTCGCTGGGGGTATCCATTGCCCGAACCTGTTGGGGGGGAGCAATGGCTGCCTGCGCAGGGACTAACAAGCCTTCGAGGTCCACGCCCAACGCTACGCCGAGGAGGGCGCAGAGCCACCAGGGCCAGGCAGGTCGCCGGCTGTCGTCTCTCGTCCGGGGTCTTCCGTTCAACGAGTCGCGTTTCACGATCACGCCCCCTCGATGACTTCGATGTTCGCTCGCGGAATGACGGCGGTGCGGCCGTCGGGGAAGCGAACCTCCAGCACCCGCACTTCGCTTTCCGTGGGAATCTTGCGCAGCTCTGAAGGCAGGCCGGCGACCTCGCCGATCTGACCGAACAGGGGATCACGGATGATGCGAACCGGATCGCCGATCTGGATGCCTTCCCTCTGCGACCGGACCGTCTGGCTGCCGTTCCCCGTCGCGGTTTGCGGAATGATGATCTCGGGTCTGATGACGCCGGCACGGATTTGGGTCGCCCCGGAAATCGACGCCATCTGGCCTCGATGCGCGGACAAGAGCGCAAAGGTCTTCGCGGCCATCGGGATCGTTCCGAAGCCTTCGGTGAGGATCAACGTGAAGCCCACCTGCTCGGTGCCGGTGATGGCTACGCCCAAGTCGTATCCCAGCAGCGCCCGCAGATCCTTGTCGTGGATGCCGCCGACGACCAGACCGAGGATGCCCAGTTCCTTCGCTTTCATCATGGTCGCGGCGGACAGGAAGCTCCCGCCCACGACGATCTTGCCCTTCATGTCCGGCTTCAAATGCTCAGGTCCCAACGGTTGGTCCGGCGCGGTTGCGGCCATGACGAGTTCCCCGTTGGTCTCTCCCCCGATCCCGAAGATCCCCTGCACGAGACTGCAGGTCGTTTCGACCGTGACGCCCTGCTGCGGATGGACCTCGGTCACGCGGCCATCGACATAGGCCCGGATCTCCAGCACGCGCGGCGGTTCCCGCAACAGGACCTGCCCGGTGATCGTGGAGAGGGATTCGACCTTGCCGGTGATCGGCGAGCGGATCTCGGTCTTGAACCACTTGATGAGCGGCTTGTTCTCGGCCAGGATGTCGTCCTTTTGAACCGGATCGCCTTCTTTCTTGACCAGGTACTCCTTGATCTCATCCGGCGCGATCCCGAGTTGATTGGCCAGATTGAGCGGCATTACCTTCCCCGGCAGCTCCGCGCGCGCGACCGGCGTGGCAGCCCGCACCTCGTCGCCGACCTTCGCCAGCACCGTGCCGGGCAACGGCAGAATGCGCCGCCGGAGGACGGTCGCCCGGTCGGTGACGGTTAATCCTGGTGTGTAGGAATGCGCCATATCGGTCGCTGAACATGCCTTCTAGCGGTGTTCTTGGTTACTCGATCCCTTCGACGTAGGATCTTCTGAGTACGTCTCGGGGTTCTCATGCCCTGCGGCCTTGCTACAGGGCATTTTGAGCAACCTCGGGAGTCGCCTTGGGATACAGATCAACCGCGTTGAACCATTTCGTGAGTGCAGCGACGCGGGCGGCTTGATCGCTCGGCAACTGCAAGGGGCGTCCCCGCGCGTCGAGCAGCAGGCCCACCACGCCACCCTGAACCTTTTTCGTGACCGACTGTCCCGCGCCTGCACCGACGTCCACCTGCTTGGCCGGCTGCAGCGTGATGGTCGCCTCCTGTTCGCGGGTCAGCGCGATCAGCTTGAGCTCGCCGAAATTGAGCGTCCCCTGCTCGCGTGCGCCGCCGGCAACGGTCAGCTCGTACTCGACGCAGCGCTCGCCGTCTTTGCCTTGGCCGATCGGGGCGATACAGGTGCCGAGATAGATCATGCAATCGCGCACGAACACGTCCGTCGCGGCCTGTTCGTTGATGGTCGACAGCACGCCCAGATGCGGCATCATGAAGATGCTGTCCACCGAGAGGGTCGTGAATCCCAATGGCTCATAGGCATCGACCATGAGCAGCATCGACTGCACGCGGCGCGGCGCGTGCGACAGGATGCCGCCGCTGCCGACGATCAAGTTGAGCTTCGCCAGGTCGATCAGCGTTTTTCCGCTCGTCTGCTGCTCGAAGACGTCGGAGATCGTGCGTTCCTGCTGGATACCCTTCAGCCCCGTCGCGAGGGACTTGTGATGAATCAGCGCCAGCCGCAGGGCCTCACGTGCAATGGCATGCTCGATCTGCAATTCGTCGAGAGTTTGGGGAATCGTCGTCGGCCGGACCATCTTGTTCTTGATGCGGTTGCGCAGGGTCTGCTCGTCGATCGTGAAGGGGACCCACCGCATGATGTTGGCCAGTCCGGCCTCGGCCAGCACGTTCGAAATACTGTACGACATGCCGAGGTTGGCGCTGACCGTGCGGTTGAAGATGCCGCCGAAGACGGAGAACACGTCGGTGGTCGCGCCGCCGATATCCACGCCGATAAGGTTGATCCCTTCGCGCTTCGCGATGGTCTCCATGATGACCCCGACGGCAGCCGGCGTCGGCATGATCGGCGCGCCGGCCATGTCGATCAACTTCTTGTAGCCAGGCGCCTGTTGCATCACGTGCTCGAGAAAGAGATCGTGGATTTTGTCGCGAGCCGGACCGAGGTTTTCCCGCTCGAGCACCGGCCTGATGTTCTCGGTCATCTCCAGCGCGGTCTTTTCGCCGAGGATCCTTTTCACCTGCGGCTGGGCGTCCTTGTTGCCTGCATAAATCAGAGGGAGCTTGAAGGTGCTGCCGAAACGCGGGCGCGGCTCGGCCGCAGCCACATATTCGGCCATCTCCACGACGTGGGTGACCGCTCCGCCGTCGGTACCGCCGGACATGAGGATCATGTCCGGACGCATCGCGCGGATGCGCTCGATTTTCTCGTAGGGTAAGCGGCCGTCGTTCGAGGCCAGGACGTCGATGACGATTGCGCCGGCGCCCAAGGCCGCCCGTTGGGCGCTTTCCCCGGTCATGTTCTGGACCACGCCGGTGACCATCATCTGAAGGCCGCCGCCCGCGCTGCTGGTCGAGATGTAGATGTCCACGCCGGTCTTGGGATCACCCTGCGCGACGTGATTCGGGGTGATGATCCGTTCCCCGTCCAGGATCTTGCGTCCCGACAGTTCCTCGATCTCGGCAATGGCATTGAGCACTCCCCTGGTGACGTCCTCGAACGGAGCCTCCACGGTGGTCGGTGCCTCGCCGCGATAGGTTTGCCGGTATTGGTCTCCGACTTTTTCGATCAAGATGGCTTTGGTGGTGGTGCTGCCGCAGTCGGTGGCGACGATGACGTTAAGGGGGCGTCCGGCCGGCGGCGCCGCTCCCGCGTGGCCCGTGTGGGTCATTGCGCGGAGACTCCTTGGCCGGCGGAACGGGCTTCGATGGCTGCGCTGAGGCGGCTGACGGCGTTGCGTCGCTCCAGTAACTGCGCGATCCGGTCGAGGTCTCCCGCATCGAAGGCGCAATCAAGGATCGGGGTTAGGAAATGAAGCGCCTGGCTGCCGAGAAAATTCATGGGCCCCATCGAATCGAGAAACAACACGGCCGGAGCGGCCATGCCGCGGGATACGACCGCATCCGCGATCCGATCGATAAGATGCAGTTCGTCCTCCGTGAAGTCCGCCCGGTCGACGGGGACCGCAAAGGCATGGCTGAACGCGCTGCGGAGGTTCTGCAGGGTGCGGGTGACGGAGTCGCAGGAGAAAGCGGGCATAAGTGCTTGTCGGATCAGCTCAAACGACACTGATCGGCATTATATGAATCGCTTGGGGGAGAGTCAATCAAACAGGAGACGGAGCGAGGAGACTAGGGCTTCTTCGACGGAGTCGAGGTGTCCTTGCTGGGTGAGCAATTCACGCCGGCGAACGGATTCAACGGATTGACGCGCGGAGAACACCCACTCGATTCGGGATGTTCCTGCGCAGCCGGCTGCGACGCACTCGGAGGCGGAGGCAGATGATCGATCGGGCCTGTGTACGGAGCCGGCGACGCCATGGGCATGGGCAGTTCCGGCTGAGCCGCTACCGTCGCTGTTTCCGGCGGCGCGATAAAACCGGACGGGATGGTCGGCGCGAGGGTGTCGACCGGCACGCAGCCTTCCAATCCGCCGGGACGGTCGGTCAGGACCGGCGTGCCGCTCTTTCCCGAACATTGATACACCTTTGCTTGAGCCGAAACGGCCAGCAGGCTGAGAGCGAGGCAGGGAAGGACGAGTCGCATCCACATGGAAGGCTACCCCTTGACATCGCATCACCGGCGACGCCGTCGACGTGGAGCTGAACGTGATGCTGTATGGGACTATAGGCCGGGCAAGCGAGACTGTCAATCAAACACGGGTTCGAATCCCGTTGGGACCACCACTTTGAAATTGTTGAAGATTTTCCTTCCCGGTTTAAGGAACTTCCGAATGTTCCTTAAACCAGTTTTCGCTCCGTGATCGTCGTGCTCAACAGTCGGCTCGCGCGTTCCTCGTAAAATCCCACCGTGTGCTTCAATTGCGGCGGACGAATGCGTGCGTAGATCTGCGTCGTATCGATGCGCGCATGGCCTAGGAGTGCGCGTACTTCTTCGAGATCATGGTGCTGCGCGTAGACTTCCATCGCGACCCCGTGCCGCAGGTCATGGGGCTTCAGCATCGGCGCGCCGATCATCCGGCCATAGACTTTGGCCAATCGCCAGATGTTTTTCCCCGTCATCGGTTGCCGGGTTTTCCCCATCCCGCGACGTCCCCAACTCGACCAGAACAACGGCGTCTCCGCTTCTAAGGGAATCCCCAGGCGACTGACGACCTGCTCGACGTAGCCCCACAAAAACTGCATGACCGCCA
>JAHBWI010000010.1 GCA_019637075.1 Nitrospiraceae bacterium
TGACGTCATTCCGGGCCCGAAAGTGTTCGAAACCCAGATCCACGGGAAGCGGTTCGAGATGTATAACGATACCGTCCTGGGCTTCAACAAGTCGGGCAAGGAAGTGGCGCGGATTCAGGTCGAAGAGCCGATCTACATTCGGCCGGCCGAACGCGTGACCTGGCTGTAAGTTCATTCACGGAAAGGTGGGAGGGCCTCCGGCTCTCCCACCGTCTATGGATGAGGGCAGCGAGGCGAATGCTTCACAGGGGCAGGGTTCCGTAAGGGGCCCTGCCCTTTGTGCAAGGAGCAGCCGTTCTCTCAGCAAGGTTAAGTATGCGGCGGGTGCCGTGGCGTGAACTCGTCATCAGTCTCGTTGTCGTCCTGGGCGGAGCGGCGCAGGCGCAGGTCTTGTCCCGGGTTGACCAGGACCTGCGCGTGATCTATACCGAGTACACGCTTGCGGTGGTCGATCTCGGTCACGTCAACACGGAGCTCAGCCGGTACCGCACGACGATTCTCCGGGCGATGGAAGCGACCACCAAGCCGGAATTTATGCGGATTGCGGAGTCCCTGCCATTTCAGCGTGGTCGCATCGAATCAACCATCGAACGATTTTCTCAGATCGTAAAGAGCGCGGCGATCGACAAGTTCCACCGCACCGAAGAACTGGCTGAGTTGGATGAGGTGCAGGATAACTTGGCTGCCTACCTGACTGCGTCGGAATACACGATCGGTTTGCTGCGCCAACTGTGGGCAACTCCTGCGGGTGGCTCCGCGGGGCAGATTCGAGAGCGGGCCGAGGACAATGCCGCAAAGGATGCAGGCGGTAAATTTATCGCCGTCACGTTGGCATTGGATCGGTTGATCGAGACTGTCTCCGCCATTGCCGCGCAGATCCGCACGGATGCCGACAAGCGGCTGCGCATGCTGACGGCTGCAACCATGGGCTTCACAGTATTGGTCGTCCTAGTCGTCATCTCGCCCATCGGACGCAGTCGAACGGCTCATCCCTAGCCCCGGAATCGTTCTGGTATGCGGGGAAAACCTTGTGATGGCGTTTCCCGGGGGTTGACAGAGAGATTCAGGTTCAGTAATGTGCCGCACGATTATTCTTAGGATTCTGTGTGTCCTGAGGTGTACTATTTCAATCTGATTCCACTGTTCCTCATATCCATCAAATTCAAGGAGGCCGGTCCATGAATTTCTTCGTTCTACTTCTCCGCGACACATAGTGTGTTCGGCGTGATTGTTTCGAGGTGTGTCTTCGCCTCTGACAATTACGACGGAAGCTTCCATGAACGCGGGTTGGTGCGGCCGGCTCCTTAGGGGCCCGGCCGCCGATGCCTGCGCTCGAGGGGCGAGGTGCATCCCATGGATCTGCGTGGATGCGGCGCGTCGCCGCTTGTCCGCCTGCTCCAAGGCTGAAGCACTTCTATTGGGCCCTGTGGGCCCTGGGTTCATTTCGTTCGAGTCAATCATCGCAAGGAGGCCGGTCCATGCATCACTATTTCTCTACCCGTATGGGGTCACGCGCGCTTCGCGTGATCACCGGGGGAGCCATCCTCTGGCTCCCCATGGCTGCAGCAGCAGGTGAAAGCCTGCCGCATGCCGACCACGCCACCGCGCAGCAAGCCGCGATGGCGCATCAGCTGCCTGCCTGGGCTGAACAGCTCAAGGGGCAAACGATTATCGAGGACTCGATCGCCGGAAGACCGGAACGTTCGTCGATGGTCGAACAGCAGCACCAGCGCATCATGGAGCATTTAAACCATGATCCTCAGGTGCAGCACGTCAACACCGGTATGTTCAATACCCAGACCATGATGCACCAGTACGGTGCCGGCGGGCAGGACCTGCTGTTGATGTCTGATCCCCGCGTCGAACCGGTTGCGATGACCAACGGCGGCAAGTGCCCTGCGACGGCGCCGGTCAAGCAGTACAATGTGTCGGCGATCAACGTCGAGATCACCCTCAATCAGTGGCTCGACTTCTATCCCGGCTACATGTACGTCCTGGACGAGAATCTCGATAAGGTCCGGGCTGAAGAAGCCAAGAACAAGGAGTCCCGCGAGAAAGAAGGGTTCGATCCGGGCGCGGTGATCCCCGGCGTGCAGGCCCAGTGGATTCAGCCGTTGACCATCCGCGGCAACCAGGGCGATTGCGTCAAGATCAAGCTGGCTAACAAGCTCGAGGGCGGTGAGGACGTCAGCCTGCACATCCACGGCTCCTCTATGGTCGTCAGCGCCACGGGTGCAGCGGCGACCACGACGAACTCCGACTCGATCGTTCCCAAGGACAAGGTCGGCGAGTTCGAGTGGTACATCCACCCGAGCACGCAGGAAGGCGTCCGTCAATTCCACACCTTCAGCAACGATCGTGAACTGACGGTGATGGGGCTGTTTGGCTCGTTTGTCGTCGAACCCCACGGTTCAGAATATCTCGAGGCCCTGGGTACCGGCGAGGCCACGCCAGCCAACAGCGGATGGCAGGTCATGATCCGGAACGGCAGCGGCCCGGACTTCCGTGAATTCGTCCTCTACTATCATGAGGTCGGTGACGAAGCATTTCGTCCGCTGAACAAGAAGGGTGACTTCCTTCCGCAGCGCGACCCGTTGACCGACGCGTATCGCCCGGGCGGTCGCGCGATCAACTATCGCAGCGAGCCGTTCGGCATCAATAACATGCACGTGCAGCACGAGTACTTTGGGTTTGAGGACGAGTCGATGGGGTATAGCTCCTACACCTTCGGCGATCCGTCGCCGACGATCCCCCGCTCTTACCTCGGTGACCCGGCGAAGTTTCGCCTTGTGCACGGCGGCTCGGAGGTGTTCCACAGCCATCATCCGCACGGCGGCACGATTCGCTGGCCGCGCAGCCCGCGCGCCATCGATGACATGAACCTCTGGGCGACGGCGACCAACGGTCCGGTGAAGTATCCGGTGATCCGGCACAAGACCGACCGCGTGGACGTTGAGGTCATCGGTCCGTCGGAAGCGCTCGATCTGGAGACCGAATGCGGTTCCGGTCTGTGCCAGCAGTTGGCCGGAGACTTCCTGTTCCACTGCCACGTGGCGCACCACTATGTGGCCGGAATGTGGGGCTATTGGCGCGTTTACAACACGATTCAGCAAGGGGAATTGCGCAACGACACCATGCCGGATCTGCGCGAATTGCCGGACCGCAAGGGCCGCATTCGGGCGCCGGTGTCATCCGACAAGCTAATCGGGACGACAGTCGATTGGTTCGGTAAGCAGTTCCAGATCATCGAGAAGGGCAAGAGCAACTGGAAGGGCAACCCCGCCACGATTACCATCAAGGATTGGGTGGCGATGCAGTTGCCTCCTCCGGGCAAGCCCGGTCATAAGGACGATGAAAAGGGCCAGACGATTTCCTACGACGCCACCGTGTACGACTGGACGTGGGAAGGCGCTCGGGCGATGAGCGAGAAGGAAAGCACGATCGACAACCCGAAGTACAAGTCGACACACCCGGGCAAGCGGCATCCGATCATGTTTGAAACGACCACCGGCAAGGTGGCCTGGCCGTATCTGACGCCGCACTTCGGCCGTCGGGTGATGTTCTCGCCGAATCACGTCGGCGCGCCGTGGTTGGAAATGATCCGCCGGGACGCGAACGGAGAGGAAAGTGAGGATCAAGCACTGCCGGGTGAGAACGGCGTGTGGAGCCTGTGTCCGGAGAATGCCGGCCGTAAGCACTACAACGTGCACTTCATCAAGCTGCCGATCACGATCGCCAAGAAGACGGGCAAGGAGCCTGCGGTCGTGGACCCGAACGGTTTGATCTACGTGCTGCATGAGGAAGAGGCGGAAGTCCGCAAGAACGACGACCTGAAGTATCCGTTGGTCGTTCGCGGCAACATCTATGACTGCGTCGATTGGACGTTGACCAGCGAGTGGGACGACGATGACTATACGAATTTCCAGGCATCGAAGATCAACACGCACTGGCACTTCCTGCAGTTCGATAATCAGGCGTCTGACGGCGTGATCACCGGCTTCTCGTATGAGCAGTCGGTTCGTCCGTTCACGATGCTCGAAAAGAAGAATCAGAAGGGCCTTCCGGCCCCGATGAACACGACCTTGACGGCGGCGACCAAGAAGGGCGCCACGTCCATCACCGTGAAGAATGCCAAGCAGTACCATGTCGGCACCCTGATCTTGGTCGGTGCCGATAACGTCAAGGGCAACGAGGTCTCGCGGATCAAGGCGATCAACGGCAACACGATCACCTTGGCCAGGGGCTTGAAGCACGATCACCCGGCTAACGACATCGTGACGGTGGAATTCGTGCGGCAACGGTTCTGGGTCGATGCCGACGTGGGAACGGTGTTCTGGCACGACCACGCGTTCGGCGCGACGACCTGGCCGCACGGCGGATTTGGGACGTTCATCGCGGAGCCGGTCGGCTCCACCTACCACGACCCGAAGACCGGCAAGCCGATCCGTAGCGGACCGGTGGCCGACATCCGTACGGTGGAGCCGGTCGGTCATGGCGTCAACGGCAGCTTCCGCGAGCTGATGGTGCAGGTGCACGATACGGTGCCCCACACGGTCAACATCGTGACCGCGGGCAATCCGCCGGGGCAGCCGATCGAAGTGGCGCTTGAGGCGGGGAAAACCGTATCGTTCATGATGCCCGAGAAGATCTATATGACGCCGATGCCGTTCCTGAACGGCGGGACGCATACCACGGGCAGCGGGCTGAATTTCCGGGCCGGACCCATCGCGCAGCGGTTGGCCACGAATCCGGATGCCTCGCAAATCTTCAACAGCCAGATTCACGGCGATCCCTATACGCCGATCCTTCGCGCGTACACGGGTGACACCATGGTATTCCGGCTGTTGCACACGCTGATGAACGAGTCGATGGTCTGGACGATCTCCGGCCATTCGTTCCTCAGCGAGCGGTATGCCGGCGATGCGAACCGGAAGAATTCGATCCACATCGGTATTGCCGAGCGCTACGATCTCGTGGTGCCGCAGGCCGGTGGACCGCGGTTGCAGGCCGGCGACTACATCCATTTCAACGGACGGTCGTCCAAGTTCTCCGAGGGAGGCTGGGGCATCATCCGTGTGTTGGATAAGGAAGTCAGTGATCTGAAGAAGCTTCCCGCCGGGTTCTCGCATCGCAACGAGATTCCGGAAGCACGACCGGTATGCCCGGCTGATGCGCCGGTGAAGCAGTTCAACGTCGTGGCCCTGGACTATCCGGGCATGAAGTTCAACCCGAAGGCTCCCGAGAGCATCGAGGTGGACTTTGAACGGAAGATCCTGTTGACCAATCCTGAGGCGAAGATCTATGCCCTCGAGGAGGACGTGGCGAAGGTGGCCGGCGGCGCACAGCCGATGCCGCTGACGCTCCGTATCAACAGCGGGGACTGCGTGAAAGTGCATCTGAAGAACAAAATGAAGGACGGCAAGGCGTCCTTCTCCGCGATCGGCCTGGCCTTCGATCCGAAGGATTCCATGGGCGCGAACGTGGGGAACAACCCCGGTGATCAGACCGTGGCTCCGGGCGCCGAGCGTGTCTATACCTACTACGCCGATCCGTTCCTCGGTGAGACCACCTCATTGGTCTGGGACTGGGGCAATGTGATGCTGAATCCGCGTAACGGCTTGTTCGGTGCCGTGGTGGTCGGTCCGAAGGGCGCGAAGTATCGCGACCCGAAGACCGGCGCCGACCTGTCGAACAAGAATGCGTGGGCGGCCGATGTCATCATCGATCGGACGGTGCCGGGATACGAGCATCGCCAGAATTACCGCGATGTGGCGTTGTTCTTCCAGGACGAAGACAACATCATCGGCACGAGCTTCATGCCCTATGTGCAGAACGTGGCGGGATTGACCGGCGTCAACTACCGGTCCGAACCGTACAAGTTCCGCGAGGAACAGGGCTGCTCGCTGGGTAAGGTGTTCCAGCCTTGCAAGGCGGATAAGCCCGAAGATCCCGCAACCCCGTTGATCGAGGCGCATGCGGGTGATCCCGTGCGCATCCATATTCTCGGGGTGAGCAATGAGCAAAACGGCATGTTCAGCGTCGAGAAGCATGAATGGCCGATCGAGCCTTTCATGCGCGGCGCAGACTTGATCAGCGTCGTCGAGTACTCCGGTTCTGAAGTGCTCGATGCGATGATTCCGTCTGCCGGTGGCATGTACCGCTTGCCGGGCGATTATGTGTACAGCAATCAACGGTTGCCGTACTCGCAGTCCGGACAGTGGGGCTACCTGCGGGTGCTGCCGACAGGCGACACACGACTGTTGCCTCTGGCGGGTGCCGGCGCCGGTGCGAAAAATGCCGGGGTGGAACAGCCTGCTCCTCAGGCGATTCCAGTCTCCAGCAAGTAGGTAGAAGCCGCTCCTGTTTTGCGCAGGAAGCAGCTGGGGGGAGCCTATGGAGGCTCCCCCCTTTTGTTATGGCGCAGTGGTTGTGTAAGATGAGCCGGTTATGAGTGGGCCGACCGTCAGAAAAGGCGGGGATCGTGAAAGTTCAGCAGTGATGGAGGAGCGCGCGATGAGTACACCAGGGCTCTTGCGGATGCTGGCCGGTGGATTAGGCATGATGGCGGTGGGCCTGATGGGTGTCTGGTCAGCCTCTCCAGCCAGGGCCTATGAGGCGATCGAGGTTCAGCATGGCGGCACATTAGAAGGAACCATTTCACTGGACGGGCCGATTCCCGAGGCCAAGGGCTTCAATCTGATCACGTTTCCCGATCCTGTCTATTGCGGCAGAATTTCCAATGGAAAAGGCTGGCGGTTACTGAAAGATTTCCAGGTGGGTCAGAACGGCGGGTTGAGAAATGCCGTCGTATTGTTGGAAGGGGTCGAGACAGGTAAGCCTTTCGATATGTCCGTACCGCTGATTGAAGCCCGTGACTGCCTGTTTCAGCCGTGGGTCACGATCGTTCGTAACGGACATGCGGTTGAGGTCGTGAATATGGACCCCGTCATGCACGACATCCAAGGGTACGAAACGTCCGTCGAGGCGGGAAACCGCGTGCTCTTCAACACCCCCCTGATCTTGAACCACCAACATCAGCGCGGCAACATGCATGCCATGCACAACCATGCTCCGGGCAAGTCGCTGGTGGGGCCGATCTATCTGAATAAAGGGCGGCGCACGTTTTACATGCAGTGCGGATTCCATGCGTATATGGAAAGCTGGGCCATGGCCGTCAACAATCCTTACTATGCCGTGACGGATGAACAGGGGAAGTATCGGTTGGACAATATTCCGTCTGGTACCTACCAGCTGGTGGTGTGGCATCCACAGTCCGGCCCCGGCGTTACCCGCATGGTCACTATCCAGCCGGATGGGACGACGACCGAGCATGTGGCGTTGCCGGCACCCAAGGGGTCCCGCACCGCCTATAAGGTGATGGATAACCCGCGGTTTGGCCTTGAAGCTCTGGGGCATCCCGTTGATATTCAGCCGCTGGTCGAGCAACAGCAATAGTGTCCACGGGAGGGAGGCTGCTGGCTGCTCTTGGGCTGGGCTGTGGGCTATTGGATTTTTCATGGGGCTAACCCTGCCGGCGTTCGGGCAGCCTGGGCCAGCTTCTCCGCCAATCCCACAACAGGCGGAATTCTCGGCTACATTGGTGAAGCAGGTGGAGGGCCGTAAGTCGGAGGCGCAAGTCTTCGCTAAAGGGGATCGCCTGCGGCTGGAGTACAAATACGCGCTCAAGACGGAACTAGGACTTTCGAGTATCGAAATTATCCGTCTCGATAAGCGCGAGTCGTGGTTCCTGCTGGCGCAGAGACGACAGATCTTGTCGGTCCCTATCAAGCCCGAGGAGATTCTTCCCATCCAAGCGCCCCTGCCCGGTGAAAAGACGCGAACCTTGTTGGGCGATGCGACGACGGTGGGGCGCTCAGCTAATCTGTATGAAGTGCGCACCGACTACAACGGCCGCAATGAGCGGTATTATGAATGGGTGGATGTCGAGACTGGAGTGGTGCTGAAGTTGGTGAGCCAGGACCGCGATTGGTCGATCGAATATTCACGCATCAGGTTTTCGTCCCAGCCGGACTACTATTTTGATGAGCCATCGGGCTATAAGCGGTGGGTCCCCGAATCAACCATGAAAGAGCGTGGATAGAGAAGGAGCCGACTGTGTCAATGGGGCTAACGATGGATTCGGGCGGTGGCACCACGGGATCATCACAACCCGTGTGCGTGATAACTGCGGCATTCTGGTTGCTGTTGTGTTTGGTCTCGGTAGCGGGGGCGGCCGCGCCGCATGAGGCCCAGACGGCCTTTGATAAGAAGCAGTACCAAGAGGCGGTGGACTTGGCGGACCGCCTCTTGAAGGATGGAAAAGCTGATCTCGATGTCCGACGACTGAAGATCCGCGCTCTATTGCGTTTGGGGAAACCGAAAGAGGCGCTGACGGAATATGATGTGCTTACTCAGGCTCTCAAGCAGGATGACCAGGCACTGCTGCGGGAGGTTTCGCTCGGGTTCATCATGGTACTAGTCAAGGATATGCGGGAGCAAATGCGGGGCGCTGCCTACACCGCGTTGAAAGATTTCGATTCGCCGGACACCATTTCGCTGTTGGAGGACGGGCTTAGTGACGGATCCGGCTTGGTCCGAGCCTTGGCCGCCGAGGCCCTCGGTAAACTCGATGCCGGTCGTCGCTCGCCGAGATTGCGAAAGGCGCTCGAGGACCAGGCGAGCATCGTCAAGACGCTCATTATCAAGGTGTTGGGAAAGAGCGGGGACAAATCCGCCATCCCACTTCTGGAAGAATCCTACAAGGACGAGCAGGCGTCGGTGCGTCTGGCTGCCGCAGGAGCCTTGTATCGGTCGGGGCGCGCAGAGATGTGGGACGTCATCCAGAAGGCCGCGTCTGCGCAAAACCCTGAGGAGAGGGCGACGGCCTTGCGGATGATCGGAGAGTTGCAAGACCCTCGGGGTCTTTCCATCCTCACCGAGGCGTTGATCAATACACAGCCATCTGTCCGCGGCGCGGCTGCCTCGGGGTTGGGGGATCTTGGCAAAGTGGAGGCCATCCCGGCGTTACAAGGGGTCCTGGATGACAAGATTCCGGCTGTGAGAACCTCGGCCACCATCAGTTTGGGAGAATTAGGGGCCAGGGAGGCCATCCCATCGTTGCGCAAATCGTTATCAGATGGCAATGCCGTCGTTAAAGCGGCGGCCGTATCGGCCCTCTTGCGTCTTGGGGAACCCATCGAGACCATGATGCCGCAAATCTATGAGCTGGCGCAGGAGAAGGACCCAGGCACGAGGTCGGCGGCGGCCAAGGCGGTCGGCCGGGCCCAGGGCGCGAGCGTGCAGCCGGCAGTGGAGTTCTTGGCTGATGTGTTGAAGGATCCTATCCCGAGGCCCCGGATCGCTGCCGCGCGTTCTTTGGGCCAAATAGGAGGGATCAATCTCATCCCCTTGCTCAAAACCGCCTTGCACGATGAGGATGACGCGGTGCGCGCCACTGCCGGTGGGGCAATCGGTCGGGTACTGTCACACAAGCTACAATCGTCTAATCACTCGAAATAATGAGCGAATTGAACACTTGATTTGAAGTTGACACTCTGAATAAGATTCCTGTATACACTCTCGATCCGAGGCCGGACGTGGGTCGTAGCGCTAGCCACGCCATGTGATAAGAGAATTGTCTGAGGGGGTAATAGTCACCGACCCCCTCCTACATCGGGTTGGTGACTTATTGGTTCGGTAGGTTAATGTTCATCACAAGGAGGCAGTGACATGAAGAAGGGTGCCATGACAGCATTGTTTGGGATGGCGGCCGCAGCCGTGTTGGCTGCGCCCCTCGCGTCGTTCGCGGGTGGGACGATCGCCGGCAAAGTCACCTACGCCGGGAAGGCGGAGCAGAAAGAATTCTCCTTCGCAAAGTTCCCCAACCCGAAGTTCTGCCCGAAGAATCCCAACAAGAGCTTGGCAGATGGTGACAAGCGCTTCCTGAAGACCATCGAAGTCGGCAAGGATGGCGGTCTGAAGAACGCCGTGGTAGCCGTGGTCGACATTGATGACAAGGCATTCCAGGATAGCTACAAGGGCACGGATGTCGTGGCCGAATTCTGCGAATTCCTTCCGTTTGCCGGTGTGGTCGTCAACAACAAGAATTTCCGCGCTGAGAACCGGGATGCGGATCCGGACGATCCTAAGTCCAAGGAAGGCGTGCTCCACAACCCGCACAGTTTCACCGTGAAGGGCTCCACCTCCGCCACCGGTTTCAACATCGGTCTGGCGAAGAAGGGTGATAAGCTCGAGAAGCCGGTGACGTTCCGTGGCGGCGCTGAGAAGGAAGGGTATTATCGGTTGCAGTGCGACCAGCATGAGTTCATGCAGTCCTTCTTCTTGCCGGTCACCAATGCCAACTACGCGGTGGTGAAGGATGACGGTTCGTTCGAAATCAAGGACGTGCCGGCTGGCAAGCACAAGGTTGTCGTCTGGCATCCGTTTGTCCAGAAGGGCAAGCGGTTTGAGTTCGATGTGGACGTGACCGAAGGTGGCTCGGCGGCCTTGAAGGCTGAATTGAAGTAAGCGGTTTACGGTTGCGGGGACTGTTCCCTGCGGCTCAAGGGGGCAGTGGTCTTTGAGGCCACTGCCCTTTTTGTTTTCTCCAAGCCAGTGGCCTGCGCCTCAACCTGCTGGTTTAGGCCTTTGGTTCACCTCTCGTATCGGTCGACTTCCCACTCCGGTTCCCAGCCACGCAGGGGCGAAAAGCATTGCATTTTTAGGTGGTTCTACCTGTTCCCACTTACCTTGCGTTTCTCTTTCTGAACTGGGTAAGATGCCAAAATTTCCACTTCTGGATCACTGAAAAGGTGCGTGGTGTCTCGAGACCTATCTCTGGCTGAAATCTTCCAGCTTGGTTATTACTGGGAGACGAAGATTCTCTTAACCGCCGTGAAGTTAGACGTTTTTTCTGCTCTGGATGGGCGTGGAAAAACCGTCGGGGAGCTTGCGGCGAAGATTGAGGCGAATACCCGTACGCTTGAGTTGCTGTTGAATGCGCTCGTGGCGATGCGTCTTCTTAATAAAGAAGGCGGTCTTTATACCAATACCCCTGCCGCCAGTACTCATTTGGTCAAGCAAGCTCCGCAGTATGTCGGGCATCTACTCATTCTCCACGATGCAGAATGGCAAAATTGGGGCCATCTTGAGGAAGCGATTCGCAGCGGACGTTCTCCGGTCACCCAGCACGTGTTTGAAACGGATCCCCAGCTAGGGGCCAATGTGCTGTCCGTGCTGCATCGGATCGGACAACAGAGCGGTCCAGATCTCGCCAAACGGCTCGCTTTGGGTTCGGCCAAGTCCATGCTCGATCTCGGAGGCGGGGCCGGGACGAATGCGATCGCATTTTGCCGGGTGTATCCGCAACTCTCGGCCACGGTATTTGATTTGCCCACAACGTTGCCGGTCACGGAACATACCGTCAAAGAGGCCGGGCTCGAAGGGCGGATCAGCCTCATGGCCGGTGATTTCAATCGCGATGGATTGGGCGGTCCTTACGACGTCGCACTGATGTCCGACATCCTGCACTATCAGGATTTCGATACGAACGCGGCCATCGTAACGAAGATCTTTCGGCACCTCAATCCGGGGGGGCGACTGATCATCAAGGATCGTTTCCTGGACCCAACCGGTACGAGCCCTGCGTGGACCACGGCGTTTGCCGTGCACATTCTTGTGAACACCGAACAGGGCGCTTGCTACCGTACCTCAGACGCCATGCAGTGGATGCGGGATGGGGGGTATGGCTCGATCGAGGAACTTGAGCGGACGGCAGTGGTACAAGGCTGGCGACCGTCTGAAGGGTGATACATGTTCGAATTGATGCGACAACCCGGCTTCTTTGGCACCCATGCGACGCTAGGCGCCGACTTGAGCCAATTGATGGCCACGCTCTTCACGGGCCTGTTCATTGTCGGATGGATCCAGGCCAAACAGAAGCGTGGACACGCTCACCATTGGCTGATGCTGGGTGGCATGATCGCGATGGTCGGGTTCTTTACGACCTACTATCTGTTCCGCCAACTGGGCGTCCTGGCGGTGGAGGGAAAAGAAGGATTCGGCGGGTCCCAGTCCTTGTATGACTATGTCTTCATCCCAGTGCTGACATTGCACATCATTCTGGTCATCATCGGACTGGTCATGGCGGTCTATATGATCGTCCTGGGATTTCGATCGCAAGCTTTTTCCGGTGGAGTGCGGCTGCTGAGCGAGCAGGTGCTGCAGACATCCTGGAAAAAGGTCGGCGGGATCTTCGCCGCCTTGACCGCTGTTGTGCTGTTGCTGTTCGGTACACGTGTCATGTCTGCCGGCTTTTCGATGCGGAAACTCGAGGTATATCTGGGATTCTTGATCTTGGTGGCAATCGTCCTGGCAGTGGAAATGTCCATCCAGCGTATTTGGCCGAACGGCGCCAAGCGCCATCGCGCACTCGGTCGGTTCACGATGATCATTTATTGCATTCTGTTTGCGACGGGAACCTTTACCTATGCCATGCTCTACATCCTGTACCCCGGAAAGATTGGTTAGCGACGGTTCGGACAGTCAGGCAACGACGCGCAGCACGGAAGCCAGGGCGTTGCACAAATAGGGCACCAGTTTCTAGGTTAAATGACGTGATGTTGACTTGTGGTTGCGGCAATTGGATGCACACTGAGGGGGTTGAAGAACGCGTCACCGGTGATGCGTTCACTTGGTTCGTCCGATCCGAGTGTCGCCCCTGTGGCTGGGTCGTCGGGATCGATGTTCCGGCCGGGCAAGCCGCTCCTTGGGTGGATCGGCTCCTGTGGAGCGACGAGGCAAGGCACCGGCTCGACCGGTTGCCGCCCTACGTCGCGCCCTTGATGCGGGAAATGGTGGAACAGTATGCCCGGCAGCATCAGCATCGCGTCGTGACCTATGAGTTGATCGAGCAAGCGAAGACCGGAGACGTGGTGGTATGGGATCCCGAAGCCGAACAGCGGCTTGCGAATGTCCCGGCTCCGGTGCGGGCAATGGCCCGAATTGAATTGGAGCGGACTGCGGTCGATCGAGGTTCGAGTCGAGTGACCGTGGCCATGATGGAAGAAGTGAAGGCTCGTTATTTCGGAATGGCCGCGCGAAAAAACGATGGCTGAAGACGGGGCTGGGACGGCTGACACCTTTGAACGCTGTAACCAGATCACCTCGCATCACGTATCACTGGATTTCCCATGCTGCATCGACTAGCCCTTCGAGTCTTGCCAAGCCTTTCCCTGGCTGTGACCGAGGACGCCATTCGCAAGAAGAAGCGGATCGTTATGTTCGTGCCAGGGTTAGTGGCTTTCGGGATCTATCGAGGCGCTAAGCATGGTTTTGATCTGGCCGACCCGCTGACGCTGCTCATTTTAAGTGGCTTGGTTTCCCTGCTCACGGCTGGCGGTTCCTACCTAATCGGTCGACGACTCCCGTTCACACGAGTGTTGACGGAGGATGGGGGGATGCGGGTGACCTGGCTGCTTGGCTGGATCGGGTTCGTATATGGAGTGCAGTTGTCGCTGTTGGTGCTCGCCTTGTTGTGGCTGGTCGGATACGACTATGGCAAACATCCTGATGGTCCGGCGATGATGGCCATCATTATCTCATGCACCGCCGTTGCGCGAGATGCCTTTGAGATCGGGCACGTGCGTTGGGTGGAGGCGGCGGGGCGGCCGTTTGTGACCTTTCCCGATGGCAGAGCGTTACGGGGGATGCTGCAGTCGGCGCCGCCTGTGCTTTGGGCTTGGGTCGGGGGGGGGGCCATCGCGGCGCTGGCGTCGTCGACGCTGGTTCCATCCTTGGCCAATGCGCAAGTGTCGGTTCTCGTTCAGGCTGCGGTCGTCACTCTGGTTGCAGGGAGCGTCTCGCTGTTGGCGTTTTTTGCCGGGCAGGGGGACGGCAGTGGGTGGAAGGCTAAGGTGCTGGCGACATCCTGGATGGAGTTGTCGAAGTTTCTGTGGTGGCCGGGGCTCGCGTTTGCCTCGACGTACTATCTCGTGCTGGTCGGTCTGTTGCTCTATGTTGCGAAGCAGGCTTGGCCGTCCTCTGGCATGCTAGCAGCCGTCGCCGCCGGGGTCGGTGGTGTGATGGCTCTATATGCATACTATTTGGGGCACCGCCGGGATGTCGAAAATCGTGAGCAGGGAGTGCTGCCCAGTTCGCTCCTCCGATGCCCCTTTGTGATGGGTATCCTGGGCCAGTCGCGGACCAATGTGACCGGCGAAGCAGTCGGACAGGTCTCCGTCTTAGGAAAGAGCAGCTAAAGGATTCAACTATGCATGAATCTCAAGGAAGCAGTCAGTGGTGTCGAGCGTCATGGAAGTTGTCCGCTCTCTGTGCGGGTATGCTTGCGATGCTTTGGTTCATGATGGCAGCTCCTCAGTCGGGGCTTGCCGGGGAGTCGCCTACTGATGTGTTCTTCCACACCCCCGGAGTTCCAAGCGGGCCGGCGGCGCCGACCGCGAATGAGATTCACTATCCTCAATACGGGTCGATGGATAGCCGCCTGTTGGTGTGGTTTGTCACGCAGCAGCATACGTATTTCGGGGGCTTCGTCTTGGCCTTGCCGATTTTTTCCGTGTTGCTTGAATTTTTGGGGTTGATGGCCAGGAATCCTGCCCTGTCGCTGCGCTACGACGGGTTGGCTCGGGACTTACTCAAGGTCGCGCTGCTTTCTCTCTCGGTGACCGCGGTGGTCGGCAGTCTGATGCTTGGGATGTTCATCACGCTCTATCCCAGTTTCATGCAGTACATGGGCTCGACTTTCAAAGTGATGATGCCGCTCTATGCCCTCGTGTTCGTGGGCACGACGCTACTGACGATTGTCTACTACTACACGTGGAATCGGCTGTCGGCTCCCGGCTTGAAGTATGGCCATGCCACGATCGGATTGCTGTCGGTGGTGTTTGGAACCTCGCTGCTGCTGCTGGCCAACGCCTGGGCTGCCTTTATGATGTCTCCTGCCGGTGTCGACGCGGAGGGCCGATATCTGGGAAATCCTTGGCACTTACTGCATTCGGCCTTGTGGAATCCGCTCAATGTTCATCGTTTCCTGGCTGATATCATGTCGGGCGGTGCGGTGGTCCTGGCCTATGCCTGTTACCGGTTTTTCACCGGAAAGAATCAGGAAGAGCGGGCCTATTACGATTGGGTCGGCTACATTTTCTTGTTTGTCACTGTCTGCGCATTGCTCCCCATGCCCTTTGCCGGCTACTGGCTCATGCGGTCGGTCTATGCTTTCCGCCAGAGCATGGGAGTCACGATGATGGGGGGGCTTTTGACCTGGCTGTTCGTGGTCCAGGCGTTGTTGATCGGGGCGTTGTTCTTGGGGGTGAACTACTATCTTTGGCAAAGCACGGGGCGCATCCGTGGTGGCGAACGCTACCAGTCCTATTACCAGTACCTGTTATTGGCCCTGCTTGGGTGCCTGTTCATTTGGCTGACGCCCCATACGTTGTTGATGAGCGACAGCGAAGTAAAGGCCATGGGCGGTGCGCAGCATCCAGTCATCGGCAATTATGGCGTCATGTCATCGAAGAACGGCGCAGTCAACGTCATGATCTGTATCACGACGTTGAGTTATATCCTGTACCGTCGCGCCAATCGAACCATGACTATTTCCTGGGTCAAGCGGGGCAATGTGGTGCTCGGTGTCCTCTTCGGCCTTGGCATCGTGCATATTGTGTGGTTGTCGATCTACGGTTTTTACTTGCCGGCTAGCATCAGGGTCGCTTTGTCTGGCCCGCAAGCGTTGACGACGCTAACGGTAGTGGTCTTGGGTCTGGTGCTGAACCGACAAATGCTGCGGGGAGCCACGATTCACGGTCCCGTCCAATGGGGCAACATTTCAGTACGGGGCATGGTGGGGCTGTTTGGTCTCGCGGCGGCATTTTCTTGGGTGATGGGCTTGATGGGTTATATCCGTTCGTCCGGAAGACTGGCATGGCATGTCAGCGAGTTGATGCCCGATACGTCCCCTTGGGCCTTTACGCCGACCATCGGCTTTGCGGCCAAGATGGTGACGATCAATATGGTGGTCTTTTGGGGTGTGGTGTTTTTCTTGTTTTGGGTCTGTCAGCGTGGCCAGCGACCGGTCATGCACGAAGCAGTCGATGCTGAGAAGGAGCCGGTGTTTCTGCCGACTCCTTCGCATGAGAGCTAGGATCAACGTCAAACGAGTGTGGTGTAGAGGATGAAGTCGTTGTTAAAAACATGGGCCCTTGCGAGCGTGTTGGTAATCGCATTCGGTGGGGTGACATCGGCGTTGGCCGGTGACAATGGCGTGATTGTGCTCGAGGATTTTCAGCACAAAGACCAGGATGGGTTTCCTGTCGACTGGCAGCATGAGAATCAACGAAGCCAGGCCAAGGGACGCGATGCATACAAGATTCAAGTGGAGGGTGGCCAGGGATTCCTAGCCGCTCGTGATGCCGGGCAGCGGGTCAAGAAGCGAAAAATCGATTGGGATCCCAAGGCCTATCCAGTTCTGACCTGGCGGTGGCGGTTGCATAAGGCTCCCGGCGGGTCTGAGCCGGTCGCAGCGCTGTATGCGTCGCTCGACACCGATTTGATGTTCATTCCCGTGTTTACCAAGTACATCTGGAGTGGTACCAAGCCGGAAGGGACTATTGTGGAAGGCGGGATGTTCAGCGGATCGGAAATCGTGGTGCAGAGTGGGACGGCCGCTCTCAACGAATGGGTCGAGGAGCGGATCAATGTCTATGAAGATTTCAAGCGGCTACATCAGCATGAGCCGGCTGAGAAGGCCTGGGGTATTTCCATCTATGCCGGTCCAGGAGTCGAAATCGATTTTGGGACGATAACTGTCAGCAGAGGGAAGTGATCGGCACGATGTTCGAGCCGAGGTAGGTGTCCAGCCCATGCCCCGAGTACCATCGAAAACCTTTATTGATATCCTTTTGGGCGTAGTCGTCATGGGGACGGTGGGGGCGCTCATCGGGACGATCATGGGTGGAGTTTCCATGCCGCTGGCGACTGGGATTGGACTAGCCATGGGCGCAGTCGTCGGTTTTCTCGGTGGTCGGCGATTCTTGATCAGCATCCTGGTGGGTTCCCTTCTGGGCGGGGCTCTGGCCTGGATGATTGCAGGGTGGGAAAAGGTTTCGTTCGGAGCAGGCGCGGGGGCGGCGATGGGCGGGTTCCTGGGTGTGCAAATCTCGATGCTCTTGGACATGCGGGCGGCCCGAAAGGCGGCTACGCTTCAACCGCCGGTGGATAATTCCACGGAGACTCCAGCCGGCATCAATTCGTGAAGGGCGTGTAGCGAAATGGAAAACAGAGCTGTGTTGATCGGGTCCATCATTTTCGTGTTCGGATCCTTTATCGCGACGATTGTCGGGCTTGTGTACGAGTCCTATAAGGCCAAGCAGATGCGAGAATTGGCCATGTCGATTAAGACGGAAACAAAGGCGACCGTGGTGGCTGAGAAGCAGGACTTTTCCATGTACAAAACCCTCATCGGTGATGACGGTCGGGAGATGGTGCAGATTGCTGAGGGTCCGTTCGTGATGGGGAGCCGCGACAATGACAGCGATCCGGACGAGAAGCCTGAGCACCAGGTCTACCTCAAGGCATATTTCATCGATAAGAAGGAGGTTTCTCAGGACGAATTTGATCGTTTCGCCAAGATGACGAAGCGGGCCAAACGAAAGATCGAAGTATTTGAGGACGACCCGGCCAAGCTCCTCAAGCCGGAGAACCCGGCGATCGCCGTGACGTGGGACGACGCCGAAGCGTACTGCCGGTGGGCAGGAAAGCGGTTGCCGACGGAGGCAGAGTGGGAAAAGGCCGCTCGGGGCGAAAGCAAGCGGCGATATCCATGGGGGGATGAGTTTGTTGTCGGCTATGCGAACATCGATGGAACCGAGGATGGGTTTCAGTATCTGGCGCCCCCAGGAACGTTTGAGCCAGGCCGAAGTCCATTTGGAGTTTATGACATGACCGGGAACGTGGCTGAGTGGGTTGCCGATTTCTACGAAGAGAATTACTACCAAAAAGCGACTTATAGGGATCCGAAGGGGCCCGATCAAGGTGAGCAACGCGTTATTCGCGGTGGCTCATGGCGTGAAACCAAGCGTAATGCAAGGCCTTCAAAGCGATTTCAGGCGAAGCCCTGGCGGCACGACATTACGATTGGATTTCGATGTGCAAAGGATGTCGAACTGGAGTCGCTGGCCAAGTAATTGGTCGTGTCATGCTGGAAAGTAAGTTCAAGATCGCGCTCCTCCTTGTTGTGCTGGCGGCTGCCAGCCTTCCTGTCATGGGCATTATCAGGGGCACTATTCTTCCCCCATTCGAGCAAGATACCGCTCATCAAGGCGCTGGTTCTGCGGAGCAGTCTTCCCAGTTCGCCTCGGATGAGGCTCCGGTCGGGGAAGAAATGGTGTTGGTTCCGGCCGGCACGTTCATAAGGGGAACGGATCAGGGCGGTTTCGATGAGCAGCCTAAGCGGGAGATTTTCCTCGATTCGTTCATGATTGATCGGAACGAGGTGACCAACGCGCAGTATGCCGCTTTTGTGGCTGCCACTGGCCATCGTAAGTCAGGCCCCCCGTCACGCTATGCGAAAAATATGGGCAAAATGCGAGGGGTGAATCAGCCGGTGGTATATGTCTCCTGGGAAGACGCCGAGGCCTATTGTCAATGGGCTGGGCGCCGATTGCCTACTGAAGCAGAGTGGGAAAAGGCCATGCGAGGAACGGATGGGCGGCTCTGGCCTTGGGGCAACGTGGAGCTTCCAGGTGGAGCGAATTGGGCGCGAATCGATGATGGTTTTGAGGCTTCGGCACCTGTCGGACAGTTTAAGAGCGATGCGAGTCCCTACGGAGTGATGGACGGGGCGGGAAATGTGCTTGAGTGGGTGGAGGATTGGTATCAGGAGAGCGCCTATGCGGAGGCTGAACCTAGAAACCCCCATAGCCCTGAACATGGGACATTTCGGGTGTTGAGGGGAGCTGGTTATACCAGCGCGGGGTCCGACCTCCGTATTACCAGCCGGAGCAAAATGATGGCCGATTTCCGGGATGAAACAATCGGCTTCCGCTGCGCACGATCAGTGGATCAAAATGAGGATTCCGGTGGGTCGGTGCGGCCTGGGAAAATCACAGGAAATCAAAGTAGTAGAGGATTAGGAACACGGCCAAAATGATATTGACAACCATTCCAGCCAAAACTATAATGTCGAACACTTTTGAGTTTTTTGCCATAAAAATTCCTATTTTTGCGCGCTCGCGTGAGAAATTTTGTCTAACACAGAGCAGAGAGTGTGTCAATTAGATTTACGTAACTAAACCGTTAGGAGAGTCACGATGGGAACGGAAGCTGCTCAGGCTCAGGACGACGTCAAGCTTAAGATCGGCAAGATGATTTTCTATCTCACCTGCGCGATCAGTCTTTGGTTTTTCTACTGGTTCGGTGGGATTCAGTGCCCGTGCTGAGTCCTCACCCTTCTTTTCACGCTCAGTTGATTAAGTTGAGGGGGGTTTGAGATGGGCCAAACAATTGTGTATGTGCTGGTGTCCGTCGCGATCTGCGTCGCCTACTTCACCGCTGTCGATCACTTCCTGATGGACGCGCAGGGGTTGGACTTCTGGTATCTCTTCCGGAAGTAGTTTTCCGGGAGGCGGAGAGATTTTGAGGATTGTTTTTCATATTCGTGATGTATCAAGGAGGTAACCCATGGGTCCGGTAACCCGCAAGAAGTTGATGTCGATTATGGCGCTCAGCGCGATGATCGGCCTCCTCCTTCTGCCTGTCCTGGTTTCGATACCTGCGCTCGCCAGTGGTGGCGGAGGAGCTGCCCCAGCCGCTCCCGCTGATTCCGCCAAGAAGGACGGTGGTGAGGCGAAGGTTGAGAAGGGTAAGGATGTGTACTACAAGACGGAGGGTATTGTCTCAGGCCCTCCGGCCCCAAAGACGACCGACGGGGAGAAGGACTATCCTCGGTACAATTTTGAGAGCCGCGTCCTCCTCTGGTTTGCTAACCAGCAGCACCTCTATTATGGAAGCTTTGTGCTCGCGGTTCCGATCTTTTGCATGATCATTGAGTTCATGGGGGTGGTAACTAAGGATAAAGCCCTCGCCAAGCGATATGATCAATTGGCTTATGACTTTATCAAGATCAGTCTGACGGCCTACTCTCTGACGGCAATCTTGGGTGGTATTCTGATCTTCACCTTCCTGACTCTCTATCCCGCATTCTTCCAGTACCTCTCGAACATTTTCCGGCCGGTCATGCATATTTATGCGCTGACCTTCGTCGCAGAGAGCGGTACCCTCTACATTTATTATTACGGATGGGACAAGATGAAGGAGGGATTCCTTAAGTGGATCCACCTCAGCATGTCTGTCATCCTGAACGTCATCGGCACCCTCCTGATGTTCCTGGCGAACTCGTGGATCGGCTTCATGATGTCGCCGGCCGGTGTTGATGAGCAGGGCCGATTCCTGGGGAATATCTGGCACGTCATCCACACCGCCTTGTGGAACCCGTTGAACCTGCACCGTATTCTTGGCAACATGGCCTTCGGCGGCGGCGTCGTGGCGGCCTACGCCGCCTATCGGTTCTTGTCTGCGAAGACCGACGAAGAGCGGGCGCACTATGACTGGATGGGCTACATCGCGATGGCCCTCGGTGTGTCGTTCTTAATTCCTCTTCCTTTTGCCGGGTACTGGTTGATGCGTGAAGTCTATGCCTATCGTCAGCAGATGGGCATCACGCTGATGGGCGGTCTGCTTGCGTGGTTGTTCATCATTCAGGCAACCATGATCGGCATTCTCTTCCTCAGCACCAATTATTACCTGTGGCAAGCGTTGGGTCGGATGCGCGGCGCTGAAAAATATCAGCGCTATATCAAGTATCTGGTGTTTCTGCTGTGCTGTGGGTACTTGGTGTTTATCACCCCGCACACGATGGTCATGACCCCGGCCGAACTGAAGGCAATGGGTGGTCAGCAGCATCCTGTGTTGGGTAACTACGGTGTCATGTCGGCCAAAAACGGTGGCATTAACGTCATCATCACCACAACGGTGTTGAGCTTCGTCTGGTACATGCGAGGCAACAAAGTCTCGACTGTGTCGTGGGCGAAATTCGGTAACATCTTCATGGGCTGTTTCTTCTTCTTTGCATATATCAATATTATCTGGCTGGCGATTTACGGATACTACATTCCTGCAAACGTACGTGTAGGGTTATCCGTGCCCCAGGTGGCTACGACGCTCTCGTGTCTCTTCTTCATGTTCGCCTTGAACAGCGTCATGATGAAGGGCGCCAAGCAGACGGGCGCAATCGAGTGGGGTAAAATCTCTGCGCGATCACAATATGCGCTGATTATGCTTGCGACGGCGTTTACCTGGATGATGGGCTTGATGGGCTACATCCGCTCTTCGGTCCGGTTGTTCTGGCACGTGAACGAAATCATGCGTGACAATTCTCCGTGGGCCTATACGCACACGGTCGGATTCGCTGCGAACATGATTTCCGCCAACGTGTTGTTCTTCTGGATCAGTATCATGTTCGTATTCTGGCTTGGTACGCTAGGAGCGAAAAAAGCCCCCGTTGAGGCCAAAGCTGGAGCCCCTGGGAGAGCCCCAGAACCGGCTGTCGGTCACTAACCCAGAGAAACGCAAACAAATCGTGTGGGAAGGCCATTAAGGTATGTGCTCGAGATGGCCTTCCCCTCCGCAGGAGGTTTGAGCTGTGATTGAATTGATTAAAGAGGCCCTATCAATGGGGTGGCCTGCATTAGGGGTTCTTATCGCCCTAATGTTCTATTTCAAGGCTTCCATCCAGGATCCCGCCGCCAGCAAGCGGGCGGTTTTCAAGACCTTCATCGGCATTCTCGGGGCGTTTCTCTTGTTCATGGCCATCGCCAACTACAAGATGAACTTCTTCGGTGAGTCCCGGCTCTTGCCGGTCTCTCTGGTCTTGATCACTTCCATGACTTTTATGATGGCGGTGTATTTCACCAACATCAGTGCGCTGCTCCGTATCGGTGGATTCATGTTCTTTATCGCCGCTGCTCTGTCCGGGTATGGAAACTGGCTTCCGCAGGTGGAGGGTGGTTTTCCACCGAAGGAAGAGAAAAAAGATTTCAGCAACATGCCGCAGTCTGAATTGGCCGACGAAGGTGAGAAAATTATTTTCGGCGGTGTTGGGCAAAACAAGGTTCAGGGTGCAATCGGTAAGGGCCAGTGCCCACTTTGCCATGCATTCCATAAGGGTATGTTGGGCGAGCGTGCTCCAAATCTCGACGGGATTCCTGAGCGTGCAGATAAGGAAAGACTTGAAGATCCCCGCTATCACCGGGGCAAACCGGCGGATCGTGACTCTTCAATGAAAGAGGCATTCGCTGGCTCTGGTACTGCTGAGAACGGAATTGAGTATATTGCTGAATCCCATGCCTGCCCCAGCTGCTTCGTCGTGGCGGGGTATGGCGTGAAGGGTACGAATGACAAAGAGAGCCCGATGCCGGCTATTCACAAGCCGCCAATTTCTCTTTCCCTCCCGGAGCTTGCCGCTGTCGATACGTGGCTGTACGTCCGTGAAGGTAAGGAAGCGCCGGGCTTTGACGAAATCATCAAGGCCTATGAAAAATTCGTTCCGGAATCAGATCGGCCGAAGCCGGCTGATGCGGGAGCTGCACCTGCAGGGGCAACCGCGTTAATGGCCGACGGAACCGAGCCGGTGGATCAGATTTTCGCCAAGGCTCAGTGCGTGGCCTGCCACACGATCCCTGGCATTGCTGGAGCCACTGGAACCATCGGTCCGAAACTGGTCGAGGGAACGACTGCTCCTCAGCGGATCAAGGACAAGGATTATAAAGGCAAGGCTAAGAGTGGACCTGAATACATCATGGAGTCGATCGTGGAACCTAGCGCGTTCGTCGTGAAGGGTTTCCCGGACAACACTATGCCGAAGGTGTTCGGTCAGAAGCTCAGCGCCGGTGCCTTGAAGAAGATTGTCGAGTACCTGTCTCAGGTACAGGAGGGGAAAGAGCCACCCAAGGCTTCGTAGTCTAAGACGTAAACCCTGGGAGCTGGTTTCCACTTCGGATTAAAGGGAGATGATGAAATGAAAGCATTAATGTCAGTCGGCGCCCTGATCGGTGTCGTCGGACTGCTCATGTTGATCGGCATGATCTTCGGAGTGGTCCCATCGAACACGGTCAGGTTGGTTGAGGGCTACATGCCCATGCAGATGTTGAGCGAGCTGGCGATTTTCGTCGCCGGTTTCACTGGTATCAGCTATCTGCTCAACTCGATGGGGATGCCCCTTCCTCGATTTTGGCAAGGCATCCTCTTTTGGGTTTTTGTACAGATGTATTTGAAGTTTCGGGTGTATCCCCCTATCCCATTCAGCGTGCGAGCGATGTATGGGACTGTGATCATGGTGGCCGTATTCATGTGGGTGTCGGCAAACGAAGAAGATTGGAAGAAGTTCAAGCAGCCAATCTATAACGTTCTGGATGCCAATACCGGCTTCCACAAGGCATTGCGCACCATGTACCTCGTTCTCTTGCCGATTTTGATCGGCGGCTTCTCTTTTCTTTCCATGAAGCCGAGCATCGATGAGCCGATCGAATTGCGTACGGTGCACCCGGCCCCTCCGGCGAGCACCAAGGTGCACGGGAAGACCTACACCCTGCAGACTTCGCAGAACCCCTATCGTGTCAACCCAGAGGGGAAGTACGATCAGGAATACAGCAACAAGATGATCGTCGAGCAGTCAATGGGACGCCTGATGGCCCCGAATGCCAACCCTTGGGACGAAAAGGCTGAAGGGTATCTGAAGTATGTGCGTGAAGGCGGTGAGATTTTCTTCCAGAACTGCCACTTCTGCCACGGTGACAATTTGAATGGACGCGGTCTCCATGCGTTCGCCTTCAATCCGATTCCGGCGAACTTTACCGACCCAGGGACGATCGCTCAGCTCCAGGAAACCTTCATCTTCTGGCGTGTGGCCAAGGGGGGCATCGGCCTTCCCAATGAAGGCTTCCCCTGGGCCTCCGTGATGCCGCCATGGGAACAGCACCTGACCACGGATGAAATCTGGAAGGTCATTCTGTTCGAGTACTGGCACACGGGCTACTATCCACGTACTTGGGACTAATCGCGAATCTTACAAACAACCTGGGAGAACAGGTGGTGAGGTTAACAATGAGGAATCTGAGGAAGAAAGTGAAGCCGGCGTTGATCGTCGGTGCCGCCGTGGGGGCTTTGCTCTTCACGGCAAGCATGGGGATGGTCGCTCACGCTGCCGATGTCCCTGAAGGCTTCAAATCTGGAGAATTGGCACCGGCACCTCCTGCTGACATGATTGAAGCAGGTAAGCGTGTCTATTTCACGAAGTGTGTCTGGTGTCATGGCGTGGATGGAGCCGGTGATGGCCCTGGTGCCGACCGCCTGTGGCCCCGTCCGCGCAACTTCAATCAGGGTACGTTCAAGATTCGCCACACGGCGAGTGGTGAGTTGCCCTTGTTCAACTACAATGAGAAGGCTGTCGACTCTGGCAAGAACGACTTGCTGGATACGGTGACTCACGGTTTGCCTGGCTCGGCTATGCCGCCGTGGGAAGGTATCTTGACTGAGGAACAGCGTATCCAAGTCTTGGCCTATGTGACGACTCAGCTGGTCAAGGATCGGAAGTTTACGGACAAGGCTTCTGAAACTCAGACGGTGCTGCAGCTCAGCACGTTGAAGCCTTCTGAGCCAACTGAAGAAAGCGTGAAGCGCGGTGGCGAACTGATCGTTGAGAAGAAATGTATTGAGTGCCACGGCCTTGAGGGGCGCGGCGATGGCAACGCCTTCAACCTGAAGGACGACTGGGGCTTTTCCATCCAACCGGCGAACTGGCACAAGTGCTGGAACTTCCGGGGAAGCAGGCAGGATCCTTACAACGTTCGGAACATTTTCCGAACGTTCTCGACCGGTCTGAACGGTACGCCAATGCCGTCCTTCGCCGACAGTACTTCGGTGGAGGAGCGCTGGAACATTGCGAATTTTGTAAATTCGTTGTGCGAGCGCGACGGTGAAGGCAAGCCCCTCGGTATCGATCCTCTGACGGATAAGCCGAAGATCAACTTCGTAGTGCCGTCCTCTCCGGTCGAAGGGGATATTTCCGACGATCCTGAGAGTGAAATGTGGAAGAAGCAGGGGCGCCGTTACGTTGCGATGGGCGGTCAGATCACCCACAAGCCGCGTAACTTCGTCAATCGTATCGACGACGTCTGGGTTAAGTCTCTCTACAACGAGAAGCAAGTGGTGTATCTGATTCAGTGGGACGATCGGACCAAGAGCGTGGCAGAGGGCAAGTTGCCCTGGGCTCCGACTCAAGTCAACGTCGAAAACTTTGGTGTGAAGGAACAGGCACCGAAGACTGGCGAAGAAGGTTCCATTGCCGCTGCTCAGAACAATTACACCACGTACAACGACGCGATTGCGTTCCAATTCCCGATCAAGTGGCAGGAAATTCCCGCTCCGTTCAAGCCGCGGTACCTCTGGGGCGATGCGAAGTTCAATGCCGACATCATCAAGTGGGAAGCTGACGGGTCCCTGCGTTCCTTCAAGGGAACGGGATGGGATCAGGACTTTGAAGAGCGCGATGACTTCGAAGAGAAGATCAAGCTCATGAAGTCTGAGTGGAAGAACGGCCGTTGGACAGTCATGATCTCCCGTCCGCTTACTGGTAGTAAGGACGATTATGACGAGTACACCCGGTTTGATGTCGGGAAGTACATTCCGATGGTCTTCTTTGCTTGGGATGGTCACAATGGTGATGCCGGACGTAAGATGGCCGTGTCGGCCTTCTACTACACGATTCTGGAACCGCCGATCCCTCGTGAGGTCTATATCTATCCGGCGATCATCGCCGTCGGTGTGGTCATTCTCGAGGGTTGGGTGCTGACTCGTCGCGCCAACAGGAAGAAGGGCAAGAGCCTGTAGTCTTCTTGTCGGCATGAGGTAAGTATACGAGGGGGTGAGGAAACTCACCCCCTCGTTGTTTTTGTTCTCGGGGACGACCGAGGAAGAAGTGACACAGCTGCCCATGATTTCAGACGTTGCTGGTGTTCTGATCGCTGGGGGAAAGAGCCGACGTATGGGGCGTGACAAACGCTTTCTGGCAGTGTCTGGCCGATCCTTGTTTGATCGCACGTTGGATGTCTTGGAGTCGGTGTTCAAAGAGATCATCGTGGTGCTGGCCGAGCCAGTTCCCGAATTGGATGTCAGGGGATTTCAGGTGGTTTATGATGCAATCCCGAATTGCGGGAGCCTCGGCGGGTTATATACGGGATTGCGATCCACCCCATTGCCGCGCGTTTTCGCAGTGGCGTGTGACATGCCGTTTCTCAATCCCAGCCTCGTCAGGTACTTCTCCAAGTTCGACTCGTCCGCGGACATTGTCGTCGCTGAGCTGGCGACCGGTGTCCATCCCATGCATGCGGTGTATTCGCAGAAGTGTCGACCACTACTTGAGGCTATGGCGCAGCGGGGGGATCTGAAGATTCAACGGTTGTTCCTCGAACCCGACTTACTAGTCCGGGTCGTGCGTGAGGCGGAACTGGCACCGCTGGACCCTGGCTTGCGCTCATTTCAGAACATCAATACACCGCAAGATTTGGCATTGGCCGAGTCTCTCCTCCCGCCGGTTTCATAATGGTCGCCCCGCGGCCCTCGTCGATCCGTCCCGGCGTGCTTCTGATTCATCCTGGGACGTTGGGCGATGTCCTGCTTGCTCGCCCCGCCATTGCTCTCCTGCGTCGCCAATTTCCTGAACATGAACTGGCGCTTGTCTCGGCAGAGGCTGTCGGACAAGTGTTGCTACATGCTCATGAGATTGATCGTCTGTTTTCCTTGGAGCGGAACCATTTGGGCGAGCTCTATGCAGGGGAGCAGGACATGACCGGAGAGTTTCAGATTTGGCTGAGCCGCTGCGTATTGGGAATTGCTTGGCTAAGCGATGCAGATGAGAGGATCCAGCGGACGCTGCATGAGGTTGGCGTGCAGACGGTCGTTATGAAATCCCCCGCCTCCAGCGATCTTGCATCGCTCCATCAGACGGCACGCTTCATCGAAACGATCCTCGGGTCGGAGGGGGGCGCTCCCATAGTCTCCAGGTTAACAGTATCTGAGATCCACAAAGGCTTGGGGTGCGATCTGTTGAGCGATGTGGGCCTGAAAAACCAATCCGGTCTTGTGGCTGTCCATGTTGGGAGCGGGAGCCGACACAAATGCCTTTCCCCAGCAGTGCTTTCCCATGTAGTTGGGCAGCTGAGTGAGGAGGGGAAGAGGCCATTCCTGCTGGCAGGGCCGGCGGATGGTGAGTCGCTGCAGGCTGTACGAACGCACATGAGGAAACTGGTTCCGGCAATTGAGGGTGCGGAACTCGCTGCGGTGGCGGGATTGCTCTCAATGGTAGATCTCTACGTTGGGCATGATTCCGGACTGACCCACTTGGCTGCCGCAGTCGGTCGGCCTACTGTCGCCTGCTTCGGGCCGACCGATGCTCAGCGGTGGCGGCCTCTTGGCGAGCATGTGCGCACGGTAATCGGGCCGCGCTGTGTCTGCAGCAGCTGGTCAACAGTTCAGGCCTGTCGTGACAAGCCGTGCTTGGCGATTCCGCCGGAGCAAATTCTGGCCGCCTGCCGGGAGATTTCGGCGCCTTGGTAAGCACCAGTCTTCCTGCCTAGTGATCTTGTCTCTGGTTGGCCGGTGTGTTAGATTGCCGATTTACTTTTCTCTTTTTCCACGCAGAGTTAGGGGATTCGGGTGAGTCAGAGTGTCGTGCAAGATAAGGTGATCGGCGCGTTGGTTCGCGCCAT
Organism: Nitrospiraceae bacterium; assembly: GCA_019637075.1. NCBI lineage: Bacteria > Pseudomonadati > Nitrospirota > Nitrospiria > Nitrospirales > Nitrospiraceae > Nitrospiraceae bacterium. The sequence goes on from JAHBWI010000010.1 coordinate 27,834, forward strand.
TGAACGAGCCCAACAACAGGGGTGCCTGAAGGGTACCGCTCTTCCTGCCGTGACCCTTGATGCCCCGAAGCGCCCGGAATGGGGGGATCTCGCTTCGACCGTTGCGATGTCGATGTCGGCATCCGAGAAGCGGGCTCCGTTTGAGATCGCGCAAATCATCATCGATCACATAGAGCAACGAGACGCGCTGTTCGAGCGAGTAGACATCGCCCGGCCCGGTTTTCTCAACCTTACCCTCAAGCGGCAGGTGTGGTTCGATGTCCTTCGTGAGATCGAATTCCTGGGGGCGGCATACGGTGAATCCAGCATCGGGAAAGGCCGACGGGTTTTGGTCGAGTATGTGAGCGCCAATCCTACCGGCCCCTTGCATGTAGGCCACGGGCGAGGAGCGGCGGTTGGCCAAGCGTTGGTCCGCCTGTTGCGGGCCACAGGGCACGATGTCGCAAGCGAATACTACATCAATGACGCGGGCCGTCAGATGAAAATGTTGGGCCTCTCCGTGTTTGCGCGCTACATGGAATTGGCTGGAACGCCGGTCCCATTTCCGGAGGATGGATACCAGGGCGAGTATATCCGCGAATTGGCCGGTCGCATCAAGGCTGTGAAGGGGGATGCCCTATCAACGCTGCCGGCGCCGGAAGCCGAGGGGCAAGCCAGGGATCTTGCCTATCGTGAACTGCTGGATCTAATTCGCCGGGACCTTGAGACATTCGGCATCACATTCGAATCCTGGTTCAGCGAAGCCTCGCTGCTGTCTTCAGGAGCGGTCGCCCAGTCGCTGGCCGAACTCACCAGGCAGGGCCTGCTGTTTGAGCAGGATGGCGCGCTGTGGTTTCGCTCTTCTGCCTATGGAGATGAGAAAGACCGCGTCGTACGGAAACAGGAAGGTGACTTTACATACCTGGCGTCGGACATGGCCTACCACCGCGACAAGCTCAAGCGTGGCTACGATCTGCTGGTGGATGTCTGGGGGGCCGACCACCATGGGTATATCCCCCGTATGCAGGCGGTGGTACAGGCCTTTGGGTATCCCAAGGAACGCCTGAAGGTCGTGCTCGTGCAAATGGTGAATCTGCTCCGCGGCGGGAAGAAGGTGGAAATGTCCAAGCGGGCGGGGGAGTTTATAACCTTGCGCGAGGTTATGGATGAAGTCGGGGCCGATGCGGCAAAGTTCTTTTTCCTGATGCGGGATTCGAATTCACATCTGGATTTCGATCTTGAACTGGCTAAGCAACAGTCCCAGGAGAACCCGGTCTACTACGTGCAGTACGCCCACGCGAGAATCGCAAGCCTGCGCCGCGTGGCCGCGTCACGAGGGGTCGCCTGTCCGTTGCCCACCCAGGCGGAATTGGACTGTCTGGGGGATCCGGACGAACTCGCCATTATCCGAAAATTGTCTGCCTATCCGATGGTAGTGGAAGCCAGTGCGATGGGGCTGGAGCCGCACCGGATCGCCTACTACCTGCGCGAATTGGCCGGGATGGTGCATCCGTTCTACAACAAGCATCGAATTCTCCCCTCCGCCAGCGAAGGGGATGCCGACGATGCCGCCGGCGCAACCGGCGAAGGGCGCAAGCAGGAGGCACCCAATCCAGGTTTGACCGGTGCGCGTCTCGCGTTGATGTGGAGCGTCCAGCAGGTGATCCGCAACGGCCTAGGGGTCTTGGGCGTCGAGGCCCCAGATCAGATGTAGTGTGAGAGGATCGCGCTGATGCTCAGGTTTGACATCGTCCATGAAGATCATGAGTCCAAGGCTAGGCTGGGACGACTACAGACCAACCGGAGTACCGTTGATACTCCGGCTTTCATGCCGGTCGGGTCGTTGGGAAATGTGCGGGGGGTGGATGTCGACGAACTGCAGAAGATTGGGTACGGCCTGATCCTGAACAATGCTTACCACATGTATTTACGGCCCGGCCACAAGATCGTTCAAGAATTGGGAGGGCTTCACGGATTTACCGGTTGGCCGCATTCGATCCTGACCGATAGCGGAGGCTTCCAGGTGTTCAGCCTGGCGAAGTTTTGCAAGGTGACCGACGAGGGCGTGACGTTCCAATCGCACATCGACGGATCGGCGCGGTTCATCAGCCCGGAAACCTCCATCGAGATTCAGGAATCTTTGGGTGCGGACATTATCATGGCATTCGACCACGTGGTGGCGTTGCCCGCGTCGGCCGACCACGTACAGGATGCCGCGCGTCGTACGTCCTTGTGGGCACGGCGTTGTCTGACGGCCAAGCGGCGAACGGATCAGTCCTTGTTCGGCATCGTGCAAGGGGGGCTGGATCCTGCGGCCCGTGTCGCGTCGGCGCGCGATCTCGTGTCCTTGGCGTTCGACGGCTATGCCGTCGGCGGCTTGTCGGTCGGTGAAGAGAAGGCCGATATGTACGCGATGCTTGACGTGACGGTGCCGGAACTCCCGAGTGCCAAACCGCGGTACCTGATGGGAGTCGGTATGCCTGAAGACCTCGTGGAGGGAGTTGCCAGGGGCATCGACATGTTCGACTGTGTGGTGCCGTCGCGACACGGGCGCACCGGCTGGCTGTTCACGTCATTCGGGCGTGTCGTTATCAAGCAGGCGCAGTACCTTCGGGATGAACAGCCCATCGATCCGGCTTGCCCCTGTCCCGTCTGTGCCAAATATTCTCGGGCCTACCTGCATCATCTCTTCGGAATTAAGGAGATGCTGGGAGCCCGGTTGAATACGATTCACAATCTATGGTTTTTCGCTCGGTTGATGCAGGACATCCGGGATGCGATCAAAGAAGGCCGGTTCAACGAGTTTCGCCGGCGGTTTTACGAAATGTATAAGCCCGACCAGCCGGCGGGAGAGTCCCGAATCGACCTGTAGGCGAGACTGGGCGACAGGAGGACGAACGACATTATGTGGGAATCGGTCGCGTGGGCGCAGGGAACATCCGGAGGCACGGGGCCGGGAAGCAGTTTGCTGTCCCTGGTTCCCTTCGTGCTGATCTTCGTCATTTTTTATTTCATGCTGATTTTGCCGCAACAAAAGCGCCAGAAGCAGCTCAAGTCGATGATTGAAGGGTTGAAGAAGGGTGACAAGGTGGTCACGGCGTCCGGCATCTGGGGAACCATTACCAATATGGGCAAAGAGACGGTGACCCTGCAGATCGCGGATAACACCAAAATCAAAATCCAAAAAGAGCATATTGCTCGGCTGCGCGGCGAGGAAGAAGACTAGACGCAGGCTATCGATGGGAGAAGGGTTGGCGGACGTATGAAGAAAGTTGGCGGACGGTTGTTAGCCTTGGTGACGATGGTCGTCGCCTCGGTCATCTTTTTCTTGCCCTCGTATCAACCGCTGTATCAGGAATTGCCGCGGTGGGTGCGGAATATTTTGCCGGATAAGGGCATCACGCTCGGCTTGGACCTGCAGGGCGGTATTCACTTGGTGCTCGAGGTGGAAGAGGACCGGGCGGTGGAGATTGCCGTGGAGCGGACGGTGGTGGCGCTCCAAGATCACTTGGTCGAGAAGAAAATTCCTGCAGAATCAGTCAAGCGGACCGGGGCCTCACGAATCACGATCGGGTTCCAGAACGCAGAGCTGAAGGCCCAGATCCAGAAGCTGCTGGATGATTTCCCGACCTACCTCGAAGTCGAGTCGGCCGGGTCCGGCAATTCGGTTGTGTGGGACTTGCGCGAGGCGGAGATCAAGCGGATCAAGGATTCCGCCATCAACCAAGCATTGGAAACCATTCGCAATCGCATCGACCAGTTCGGTGTGGCCGAGCCGCTCATTCAGCGCCAGGGGCTCAAACAACTCGTTGTCCAGTTACCGGGGATCAAGGATCCCAAGCTGGCTAAGGACCTGATCAAGCAGACCGCATTGCTCGAATTCAAGCTGCTCGATGAGGAGAACCAGCTCAAAGTGGATATGCCCGGGCGTATCCAGAAGGGCAAGGAGCGAGAAGAGGCCTTTTTCAAGCAGGTGGAAGGCAAGGTGCCGGAAGGCGATCAAATTCTCTTTGAACGCGTGACGGACAAGGACGGAGGCCAGGAATGGCTGGTGCCTTACCTGGTCAAGAAGCGGGTGATGTTGGCCGGAGACGTGCTGAGCGATGCCCGGGTGTCCATCGGACAATTCAACGAGCCCTATGTGTCGATCACCTTCGATGCGAAGGGTGCACGGGAGTTCGATCGGATTACGGGCGAGAGCGTGAAGCGGCGTATGGCCATCGTGCTCGACAACAATATTTACTCCGCCCCTGTGATCCAGGAGCGCATCACCGGCGGACGGGCGCAGATCACCGGCACCTTCTCAATGGAAGAAGCCAACAATCTGGCCATCGTCCTCCGCGCCGGCGCCCTGCCGGCTCCGCTGAAGATCATTCAGGACCTCACCGTCGGACCATCCCTGGGACGAGACTCGATTGAGAAAGGCGTGCATGCGACATTGTTCGCCGGTCTGCTTGTCGTCGTCTTCATGGCCATCTATTACCGGTTGTCCGGCGTGATTGCCGACTTCGCGCTGCTGTTGAACCTGATCTGCTTGATCGGGTCCCTCGCCGCGCTGAATGCGACCCTCACGCTCCCTGGCATCGCCGGCATCATTTTGACGATCGGAATGGGCGTCGATTCCAACGTGCTGATCTTCGAGCGCATTCGGGAAGAGTTGCGACAGGGCAAACCGGTCCGGCTCGCGATTGACGGCGGATACGATAAGGCGTTGCTGACGATCGTCGATTCCCACGTCACGACCCTGATCACCGGCTTTGCGCTGTTCCTCTTCGGCACCGGACCGATCAAAGGATTTGCCGTGACGCTTTGTCTCGGCATCGCGATCAACCTCTTTACCGCCCTGGTCGGGACCAAGGTCGTCTTCGACCTGTTGAACCAGCGCAAGAAAATCGAGCAGCTGAGTATTTAGGAAGGAGCGGGCATGTTCCAGATTCTGGGAAAGACGAATGTCGATTTCATGGGCAAGCGCAACATCGCGTTTGCCTTCTCTGGAGTACTAGTTCTCCTGGGCATCATTGCGGTCATTCAGATTGCGCGTGGGGCCGCCAATCTGGGGATCGATTTCGCCGGCGGAACGGCGGTGCAATTGAAGTTTGAGCAGCCGATTCGAATCGATGAAGCGCGCAAGGCCTTGGAAGCCAACGGGCTTGGAACGGCGGAGTTGCAGGAGTTCGCGCAGGATAACAAGTTGCTGATCCGGATGAAGGCCTCGACCACCATCGAGGAAAAAGTCGCGGAGCGGGTGACGGCGGTCTTCACCAAAGAATTTCCGGGCAACAAATTCGTGATCGACTCGAGCACCGAGATCGGTCCTACGATCGGGAAGAAGCTGCAGGAAGATGCGCTCATCGCGGTGTTGATTTCATTCGTCGGCATCATCTTGTACATCGCCGTGCGCTTCGAGCTCCGATTTGGGGTCGCCGCTGCGCTCGCCACGTTTCACGACGTACTGGCGGTGCTCGGGGCGTTCTACATACTGGATCGGGAGATTACGCTGCTCGTGATTACCGCGTTATTGACGTTGGCCGGGTATTCGCTCACGGACACTGTTGTGGTGTTCGACCGCATCCGTGAGAATTTGCGGACGCGCCGGCGCGAGCAGGAAGGCGAGATCATCAACAACGCCATCAATCAGGTTCTCAGCCGCACCATCGTGACGAGTCTCACGGTGGTGATCGTGCTGATCCCGCTCACCCTGTCCGGCGGCGAAGTGCTGCACGACTTCTCCCTCGCTCTGCTGTGGGGGGTAATTTTTGGAACCTACTCCTCCGTATTCGTGGCCAGCCCCTTGTTGCTGCTGTGGCCAGGCAGCGCCGGCAGCTTGATCAAGCGCGCATAGCCGTCGCGGGGTTGGGGCAGCCGTCGTACGCTCCCTCCATGGTAGAGTGGAGGGAGCCTAGCCAGAGGCGGGATCGCATCCATGTCGTTCTGGAGCCGGTCGCACAGCCTCCAGCGGAAGATCATTGCAGCCATCGTGCTGGTGGGTCTCCTACCGGTCTGTTTGTCCCTCGTACTGACCTATATCGAAGAGCGCCGGGCGCTTCGGGAAACGCTCGGGGCCAACTTTAAAGAAGTGGCCGTTGAGACGGCCCGCCGGATCGAGATGCAAGTGAGCCGGGGGGTCAATGAGGCCCAGCAGCTCGCGGCCACGCCGTTCCTTCGCACTGCGGTCACGGAAGCCAACCGCACCTACCACGAAAAAGACGAGAAGGCGATCCAGTCCATGATCAAGGACTGGCAGCAGCGTTGGCGGCAGCGTGACAAGAAAAGCGAATTTCCCCTCTTCATCAACCGGATCGTCACGAATTATCTGATTCGGTGGCACGATATCCGGAAGGCCGACTACGTCGGCATTTTCGTGACCGACAATCACGGCGCGTTGGTCGTGAGTTCCATCCCGCAGGTCGAATACTATTACGGCAAGACGAATTGGTGGCAGGCGATCATGCATCGCCGTGGCCAGGTCTATGTGGGCGACATCGCCTTCGATCCTTCCTTCGGGACTCACGTCGTCAACGTCACGGCTCCCATTCTCGACGATGAGCAGCGCGCAACGATCGGGGCTGTCACGGTTTTGCTTCGCCGCGACACGCTTTTTCACTCGGTCGCCGAAGCCACCGTGGGACGGTCGGGGCATGCCATGCTGTTCAGTTCGGACGGTGCGCCTCTGATCTGTCCGATCTTGGCGCCCGAGGAGCATTCCGTGACTCCGGAACTGGTCACAGCCTTGGGCTCCAGCCAGGCCGGGTGGGCGACCGCCGCCAATGATTCTCACGGCGCACAACAGGCCTTGGTTGGCTACGCCCCGGTTCGGCTCGGCGAGGGCTTGGCGCCGGAAAGCATGGGGGGGAAGCGATGGGTGGCGTTCGTCCGTCAGGATCCCGAGGAAACGTTCGCACCCCTTTCCCAGTTGGTCCTCAAAGTGACCGTCTATGGACTATGCGTACTGGCGGTCTTGCTCGTCACAGGGTTTGCCGTCGCGCGGCGGATCGCCCGTCCGATCGGGTTGTTGCACGAGGGCGTGCTGCGTATCGGCAGCGGGAGCTTGGATCAGCGGCTGGAGCTTCACACCGGTGATGAAATTGAGCACCTGGCCGAGGCCTTCAACAGGATGGCCGCCAACCTCCGACTCTCCTTCGGGCAGATTGAGCAGCGAATGGAGGAGGTGCGCCGACTGGAAGAAAAATATCGCGACCTGATCGAGCATTCCCCCGAGATGATCTATCAGCTCAATAAGGCAGGGCAGTTCGTCCACGTGAACAAGACGGGGCTCGACAAGCTGGGCTATGCGCTGGACGAAATGCTGAAAATGCGCCTGTGGGAGCTCGTGCCGAAGGGGCGGGAAGCCGATATTCTCGTCTATCTCGAGCGACTAGTCTCGCAGGGGCGGAGTTCGATTGAAACCGTCTTCCTGGCGCGAGACGGCCACCCGATCGACGTGGAAATCCATGCCACGGCCTTGTTCGATAGCGGCGGCGGCGGTTTGGTGCATTCCCGCGCGTTCGTGCGCGACATCACAGAACGACGCATTTTGGAAGCGCAGGTCCAGCGGTATACCACGCAGTTGGAGCAGGCTGTCAATGAGCGGACGCAGCAGCTGGTCGCCTCGCAGGAACGCTACAAGGCCCTGTTTGATCTGGTGGCCGATTCCGTCTTCATGGTAGGTGAGGACGGCGGGATTGTCGCGGTCAATAAGCGTGAAGAGCAGGCCTTGGGGTATGCGGCGGCGCAGGTGGTCGGCCGCAGCATCTTTGACGTGGTGGATGTCGCCTACCATGACGAGATGAAGGCGTTGTTGGCGGAGATCATCGGCGGGACGCGGCGTGTGCCGACGCAGGAGGTTACGGTCCACGACGCCGCGGGGGAAGAGCGGCCGGTGGAAATGGATTTGATTCAGGTGCGCGGCAGCGACCATACCTGGGTCATGGTGCAATTGCGCGACATTACCGACCGGAAGCGGCTTGAGCGGCAGATGCAGATCTATCAGGCCGAGTTGGAAACCAAAGTCCGCGAGCGGACGCGTGAGATCGAGGAAACAAAGCAATACTTGGAGAATCTGCTCGAGAATGCCAACGACGTCATTTATACGCTCGACGGCAGTCAATGTTTCACCTATGTGAACAGCAAAATTCAGGCTTGGGGGTATCAGAAAGAGCATTTGCTCGGACGGCCCTACTTGGCGCTTCTCTCCAAGCGGCACCGCGGTAGGCGTCTGAAATCGACGTTGGATATCGGCGTGAAGCAGGTCTACGAAGTCGAGGTGCTTACGAGGACCGGGGAGCCGAGGCTGGTCATGGTCAGCGTGTCCCCGCTGCAGGGGGCAGACGGTACGATCCTGGGGGTACTGGGCATCGCGCGTGACATGACTGATACCAAGAAACTGGAACAGCAAATACGAAATTCCGAGAAGCTGGCCTCCGTCGGTAAGTTGGCGGCGGGCGTCGCCCACGAGATCAACAACCCCTTGGGTGGCATCCTCAATTGTTTGTACAATCTTCGTAAGGGCACATTGTCGCCGGCCCGTCAGGAAGAGTATCTTGCCTCGATGGAGGACGGCTTGCGCCGTGTGCAGAAGATTGTGCGCCAACTGCTCGATTTCTCTCAGCAGCACAATCCTGAGTTGGCGTTGGCCGACATCAATCAGGTCGTGAACCGGGTGTTACTATTGACGGACCACCTGTTCAGTCCGCACCGCGTGGTCCTCGAGACTGATTTGGATCCCGACGTGCCCGAGTTGATGATCGATCGCCACATGATGGAACAGGTCTTGATGAACCTGGTGTTGAATGCGATTCAAGCAATGCGCACGGGTGGATTGCTGAAGATCCGGACCTTCGTGGATGGGACGAATTGCATGGTGGAGATCAAGGACACGGGGTGCGGTATTCCCGCTTCCGTGCTGCCGAAGATTTTTGATCCGTTCTTCACCACAAAAAGCGAGGGGGAGGGGACAGGTTTGGGCCTATCCGTCAGTTTGGGCATCGTAGAGCGGCACGGCGGAAAGATTTTCGTGGACAGCGAAGTGGGGCGAGGCACCACCTTTACGCTGTCGATTCCGTTGACATCTGAACGTTACGCCATCGGGAGGTTTTCGTGAAAGGGTTTCGGGTGTTGATCGTCGATGATGAGCCGCTTATGCGGCTCTCTATGGTGGACGCCCTCGAAGGGATTGGGTGCGAGGTGACGGCCGCCGCGACGGGGACGGAAGGCCTGCATGTATTGGCTACGCGTCCGTTTGATCTCGTCATCACCGATTTGCGTTTGCCCGGGGCCGACGGGTTGACGGTCCTCAAGACCAGCAAGGAACGGTCTCCCACGACCGAGGTGATCGTGATTACGGCGCATGGCTCGGTCGATACGGCCGTGGGGGCGATGAAGCTCGGCGCCTATGACTACGTGACGAAGCCCTTTCAGATGGATGAACTGCTGCTAGTGGTCGAACGTGCGGGCAAGATCCTGGGCCTGCGCCGGGAAAACTTGGATCTCAAGGAGACGCTGGAAGAACGATTCAGCTTCGGAGGAATTCTCGGGCGCAATAACTACATGCGGGCGTTGCTCGAGAAGATAAAGCTCGTAGCTGCCACCGATTCGACGGTCTTGATCATCGGTGAGAGCGGCACGGGGAAGGAATTGGTGGCCAATGCTCTGCACCAGAACAGCCCTCGTCGAGATCAGCCGCTCATCAAAGTGAGCTGTGCCGCATTGCCGGAAACCTTGTTGGAAGCCGAATTGTTTGGACATGAGAAGGGTGCCTTCACCGGCGCGCTTCGCCAGCGGCGCGGCCGGTTCGAGTTGGCTCATCGCGGCACGTTGTTCCTGGATGAGATCGGTGAAATTTCTCCCGTGGTCCAAGTCAAACTGTTGCGCGTGCTACAGGAGCGCCAGTTCGAACGAGTCGGGGGAAATGAGACGATTGAAAGCGACGTGCGCGTGGTCTGTGCGACGCAGAAAGATCTCCGTAAAGAAGTGGCGCACGGCCGGTTTCGAGAAGATTTGTACTATCGGCTCAATGTCGTCCAAATCATCGTGCCGCCGTTGCGGGAACGCCGAGAAGACGCGCTGCTGATTGCCGAGCATGTGTTGCAAACGCGTTCGACGAAGCTCTGTAAGAGTCTCAAGGGATTTGCGCAACCCAGCCGGGAATTGCTCCTGAAATACTCGTTTCCCGGCAACGTGCGTGAATTGGAGAACATGGTGGAGCGCGCCGTGGCGCTCGGGCGCGAGGGGGAGTCGGTGCAGCCCTGGGACCTGTGCGGATTTCAGTCCTGTCCGTATCTCGGAGGGGCGCCGCAGGAATCCTGCGGGTTCTGTAGCGAGGGACTGGCCATTGGCACGAAGCGCCCGGCAGAGGGCGTGACCTCGACGCTCGCGGCCGCCCGCGAACAATTTGAGCGGGACTTCATCCTGGAGGTGCTGAAAAAGGTTGATGGGAGCCGCACCAACGCCGCCCATCTCCTGGGGCTGTCGCGAAAGGCTTTGTGGGAGAAGTGCAAACGCTACGGCATCGCATCCGCAAGGGAGGAAGCCGACGATGACGACGGCTCGTGACTGAACTGAGGGCGGCCCCATCATAAGGGGCCGCATCGCTCGCAACGGTTACCGAGGACTGACTACTCGGCCGATTCCGGCCCGCCTTCCCAGAGCTTCACCGTGCGATCCCACGAAGCACTCGCCAATCGTAGGCCGTCCGGTGAGAAACACAGGCCCCGCACAGGCCCCGAGTGGCCTTTGAGTGTTCGGAAGTTTCGCCCAGTGGAGATGTCCCAGAAGCGAATCGTCTGGTCGTCGCTCGCGCTGACCAGCACCTTGCCGTCCGGTGAAACCGTCAGGGCGCGGACCCAGCCGGTGTGGCCCCGCAGCACTCTGAGTTCGGACATGGCGGGCATTTCGAAAAAGCGAATGGTCGTATCGCGGCTGCCTGTGATCAATAATTTGGCGTCCGGCGTAAAGGTCATAGCCCCGATCCAGTACTCCATCGGCTTCTGGAATCCGCCGTCATCTTCGATGAAGTAGCCTCGGGTTTCCGTCGAGTCTTCAGCCGACTCCTGCCAATGGCCGTTGTGCAGGATCTTTTCTTCGCCGCTGGGCAACACTTCCCAGATCTTGATCTTACCGATGTCGCTGCCGCTGGCCAAGTGGATGCCGTCGGGAGAAAACGCGACACACACCGACCAATGGTGGTCGTACTGATCTTTCCCGAGCAAAGTCATCAACTCAGTGCCGGTCGTGACTTCCCAAATCTTGATGTCCTTATTGTGGCTACCGCGGGCGAGCATCAAGCCATCGGGCGACAATGAGAGGCTGCAGACATTGTGGTCGTAACGCGTGAATAGCAGCTTGGTGGATTCGCCCGTCTTGGGGTTCCACAAACGGATGGTGCGATCCTCGCTTCCGGTCGCCAGGGTTTGACCATCAGGTGTATACACGATGGCGCGAATATCATTAGTATGGCCGCGGAGTGAGCGCAGGAGACGCCCGGTCTCGATATCCCAAATGCGTACATAGCGATCAACGCCGCCACTGGCGAGCGACAAGCCGTCCGGTGCGTAAGCGACGGCCCACACGCCATGAGAATGACCGCGAAACGTATTCAATTCGCGGATGCCGGCCTTCCAATGCTCGAGATAATCGACGGGTGCGGCGCCGGGCGCACCCGTCTGAGTGGGCTGCGGAGTTGGAGGAATTGTGGCTTGGTTGCTCATAGCGATGGTTGCCTCTGGCGGAGCCCCGGCTCGTGTCGCCGGACGCCTGTCTGTCCCGCGTGGTTTGCAAATCCCGCGAGGGGGTTTGTATAATTCTCGGTCCCAGTCTGGGATCGTAAGAGAGTGAGCCGGGGCAAGTCAAGCGCACCGCCCCCCAGATCGCATTATCCAGGCCTCTCGACAAAGGAAGGTATTATGGCAACGGGAGTCGAGGTATCCAGGTCACAGATGGAAATTCGCTTTCAACCCGCCTTACTGCAGGAGGTCATCGATTCGTTCATCGAGAAGACCGAGCGCGAAGGGGACCCGACCTACTATAAAGAGTTTCATGAGCTGGCAGATCCGATCTATGAAAAATTCACGCTCGATGATCGCGAGGCGGAATTCAAGAAGCTGTATCAGTATCTATTCGGGACCTGGGGATTCTCTGACATCATCCGAGACGCCTTCAACGAATACCCTGAGCTCAAACAGCGGGTCGGGATCGTCCTGGTCAAGGGCGTCCTGAAAGAAGACCAAGAGGGCGTCGACATTCTTCGCAAATGGGGATCGGTGGAGCACGAACTGGCCAAGAGCTTCGAAGAGAAGGGGCTCAAGGGCGTGGGGATCAAGCTGATTCCGCGGCGCTTCTATGACCCGGCTCTGACGCGCTACTGCCGGCATGAGTTGATGCATATCCACGATATGCTAGACCCGGCATTCGGCTATGATCCTGATACGAGGGTCGGTCAAAATCCCGGCGAAGAAACACTTATTCTGCATCGCTATCGCGTGTTGTGGAATCTGAGCGTCGACAGCCGGCTCATTGCCGCCGGGCGCGAGCCGATGCTTTCCAAAGAGGATCGCTTCAAAGAATTTCGTTCCTGGTATCGCAAGATTCCACCCGCCCAGCTGAAGTCGGTGTTCGAAGGCCTCTGGCAAATGAGCTATTTCACCCACTCCGAACTGGTGGAAATGGCGACGGATACCTTGCGCGTGATGGACCATGCGGTCGACGTCGAAGGCGGCGAGGTGCCCGAGACGACCAACAAAGTCATGCTGATGCCGGGGTTCCCTTGTCCGCTCTGCCGCTTTCCGACCTACTCGTGGGTCGAGGATTTGGGGACAAAAGTGGAAAGCTACGTGCTGGATTTCATCCGCGAGAACCATCCGGGCTGGGACATCGAGTTCGGAGCGTGTGATCGCTGCGTGGAAGTGTATAAGCTGCGCGCCGACGGCGTAATGTAACAACGAGGACACGGTGGGGGGCGATCCCAAATACGGACGGCGAGACTTCCTCAAGGATTCGGTCGTCTCGGTTGCAAAGGCCGCGCGGGAATTTTCTATCCACAAAGATGCGGTGCGTGAGCCGGTGGCTGCACCCCCGCGGGTCGATTGGCTGCGCCCGCCTGGAGCAGTGGCGGAGGCTCTCTTCCTCGAACGGTGCACCAGTTGTGGCGACTGCGTGAAGGCCTGCCCTCCGGCCGCGATTGTGACGGATGCAGCCAATGGCTCACCGGTGATTTTCCCGAGTGATACCGCCTGTGAGCTCTGTGAGGAGTTTCCCTGTATTGCGGCTTGTGCGACGGAGGCACTCCTGCCGGTCGAAGATCTATTTGCGGTCCGCATGGGCGTCGCGGCGGTTTCGCACCGGGTCTGCACGGCAGGGCAAGGATGCCATGCGTGTGTATCGAAGTGTCCGACTGACGCGCTCTCGACCGATTTCGAGGCGTTTCGCCTCGTCGTATCGGCTCAGCGTTGTGTCGGTTGCGGACTCTGTGAGCAGGTCTGTAAAACGGTCAATGATCATATTGCGATCAAGGTGACCCCGGCCAGACATTGTGCGACAGGCGCGGTCGGATTGTGACGATTATGGCCGCCGAACGGTCTCGCAAGATGAGTGAACAGCGCCCTCAGCGTGCGAAAACCAAGATACTTGAGGCAAGTGATAGGGGGGACCAGTTCATGCTTGACATCCCCGCCACCTTTACCTATCATACGCCTCCTGTGTCGCAGGACTCTTGTGTTGTGTGGTCGGTGTTTGAGATCGAAACACGCAACATATTGAGGTGAGGAGAAAAAGTACGTATGACCTCGAAACAAGTCGTGCAATCAACCTCCCCCTCCTCCACGGTCGTGGCTCCCACGCAAAGCGTCGCCATAAAAGATTCCCCATCGGTTGAGCGTGCATTGAATCGAAGCAAAGTCTATTTGCTTCTGTCTTGGAGCTTGCTCTATCCCGAAGACGATGAATTCCTGGACTATTTGCAGTGCGGAGAATTCGTCGAAGACGGGCGGGCGGCACTCGAGGCGTTGCGTGTCGCGCTGGACGGGATCGGCGGAGAGCGGGCAAAGCAGAAGATCGGCCTGCTCAACAAGCAGTTCGATTTGATCGAGAAATTGGTCGCGGCTGAATGTGTCAATTGGCAGCTGAGCGATCTGCAGACGGAACATCGCCGGGTCTTCACCAACGTGATCACGTTGGATTGCCCGCCGTATGAAACGTTGTTCGGGAACGATCACGTGTTTGCGCAGTCCCATGTGATGGGGGACATTGCAGGGTTCTACAAGGCGTTCGGCGTCGAGCTCTCGAAGGACATCCATGAGCGCTTGGACCATCTGAGCGTCGAGTTCGAATTCATGCATTTCCTCACCTACAAGGAATCGTACTCGCGTTGCCACGACGGTCTGGAGAAGACTGAAATCGTCGTAGATGCGCAGAAGAAATTCGTCAAGAATCACATCGGTCGATGGGTGCCGCTGTTTTGTCGCATGCTGGCCAAGAAGGCGGACGCGGGCTTGTTCAAAATTATGGCCGATTGCATGTCTGAGTGGATGGATTTTGAGGTCGCCTTCCTCGGGGTGAATCCGCAACCCTACTCCGAGGCGGATTATCGGCCGGCTACCTTCAATGCTCCGGAAGGTCAAACCTACGAGTGTGGGGCGCAGGATCAAGGGAATGAGCTGAGCATGTTGCTGAGCGAGGTCGGGGCCCAGTCTTTCATGGACCAGAAGGACAAAGAGAAAGACGGCAAAAAAGATGAGGGTCCCGTCGGAACTGCGTAGGGGTTCACGTTTGTTGGGTGCTGTGCGTTTGGGTTTTCAGTAGGCGTTATAAGGTCTCAGTTCTTTAATCCATTAATCTTTTTAGAGGAGGGCATACGCAATGAGACTGATGCAGACACGCAACAAGCGTTTGGTGTTTGGCATTCTGCTCTCTGCCCTTATCGTCGGCGTTATGTTGACGATCGGGCAGGTGCCCCTCGCGGTCAGCCAACCGGTGACCATTCCCGCGAAGGCGATCAAGGGGCCTATCCCAATGGACGGTGCGAACCCCATTTGGGAAGGAGTGCCAGGGGTCATTATCCCGCTGAGCGGGCAGACCATCACCACGCCGATGCACCCGAATATTTCGGTGAAGTCGGTGTTCGTGAAGGCAATGACCAACGGGAAGGAGCTTGGGCTGCGCTTGGAGTGGAGCGACCAGACCAAGAATGACACGGCGATCGGACCGCAGGACTTCCGCGATCAGACCGCCATCATGTTCCCGGTGAACACCGCCGGGGCGCCGCCGTTCCAGTGTATGGGTCAGTCCGGTGGCACCGTCAATATTTGGCGGTGGAACGCGGAGTGGCAGAAGGACATCGGAAAGGACAGCGCAGGGTTGTGGGACGTGGACGACCAGTATCCTGGCATCTTCTGGGACTACTACTTCGAAGAGCCGGCCGGTGGGGTGACCTACCCGGATCGTATCGGTCGCAGCCTTGGCCCATTCAACTCCGGTATCTGGTCTGGCAACATCATGTCTGACCCGACGCTGCGGGTCAGCTCCGTCGAGGATCTGAGCGCCAATGGGTTCAGCACGTTGACCACGCAGGCCCATCAGGATGTGATCGGGAACGGCGTGTGGGAACCGTCAGGCTCCGTCAAGGGCGGTGGTTACACTGGCCCGACCTGGCGTGTGGTCATTAAGCGTTCGCTGGAGACCAGCGATGCGAACGACACCCAGTTCAAGGCGGGTATGTCTGTGCCCATCGCGTTCGCGGTGTGGGACGGCTCGAACATCGAACGGAACGGTATGAAGGCGCTCTCCACCTGGTTCACGCTGAAGTTGCCGTGATCCAAGTGGCCTGAGTGAACTCAAGCCTCTCCCGGCGTCGGGTGAGGCAGCGTTCCTAGGTCGTAACTGAAGGCCCCGAATCAGTGTCCGCAAGGGCATGTGGTTCGGGGCCTTCGTGCATTTTGAGCATGCAAGTGCATTCGCTTGTGCACAGTCGAGGAGCGGAGCTTTTGGCGGTGCGCACGGTTGCATTTGAGCGGAGACGGAGTGTATAAACCGAGGTGGGGTAATGTCATCAACACACTGATTTTTCCATCACATATAAAGATATATTTATGAAAGTGTCATTGCTGTTTCCTCCGACCTGGCACCCATCACAACCATATCTGAGTCTTCCTTCTCTCACCGGTTTTCTCGCTCAAGCAGGCGTCAAAAACGTCTCACAGCGTGACCTTGGCATTGAGCTGTTGGATAAGGTATTGACTCAGTCTTTTGCGGAAGGGATCTATCAGCAGCTTGTCGATAAACAGCAGGGTCTCGAGCGAACTCGGGCCGGTGAGACTGGGCCAGGCAGCGCCGAGCACCTCTCGCGGGTTGTTGAGTCCCTGGACCGGTTTCCCTACCTGCACGAACGCATCGAGCTGGCCAAAGAAACGTTGCGTGGGGAGGGGTTCTACGATATCGAGGCTTACCGCAACAGCCTGTTCTTGATCGATAAATGGCTCGAAGTGGTGTCGTCACTCTACTTTCCCACGCGTTTGACGGTGGTCGATAACCAATTCGGTGACTATTCGATTTATTCATCCAAGGATTTGACCAAAGTCATTCGCGATGATACGCAGAACCCCTATATTGGATTGTTTCGGGAGTTGTTCCTGCCATCTATTCTGGCGGACCGCCCTGACCTCGTCGGCGTGTCGATTACGGCCACTTCGCAGATCATCCCTGGGCTGACCTTGTGTCGTTTGCTCAAGGAGGCCGCGCCGGATGTCCATATTACGGTGGGCGGCAGCATCTTCACACGCCTGGTGGACAACTTGCGCCGATGCCAGTGGCTCTTCGACATTACGGATGATTTTGTAGTGTTCGAAGGCGAGACGGCTTTACTGGAACTCGTCAACCAAATGGAAGGGAAACGGGATTTCAGCAAGGTGCCGAATCTGATTTACCGCCAGAACGGCAAGATCACGGTCAACCAGCCCTTCTATTCTGAAAACATCAACCAGCTGACCGCGCCCAATTATGACGGGTTCCCGCTCGATCTGTACTTATCGCCGGAGCCCGTGCTACCCGTGCAATTTTCGCGTGGCTGTTACTACAAAGACTGCGCGTTCTGCGCGCTCACGCTGGATCATCAAAACTTCCGGCAGCGTGACCCCGGTAAGACGGTGGACGATTTGGAATGGCTTAAGGCACGTTATGGCGCCGAGTTCTTTTTCTTTACCGACGAATGCTTCGCGTTGTCGCCGACCAAGCGCCTCTGTCAGCAGATGATCGATCGACAATTGAACGTGAAGTGGACGTGCGAGCTGCGTTTTGAAAAGAACTTGAGCCGCGAACTCCTGACGCAAATGCGCGATGCCGGTTGTTTGAAGATCGTCTTTGGTCTGGAATCCTTCAACCAGCGGGTAATGGATTTCATGAAGAAGGGGATCAAGCAGGAGTGGGTCCGCCGAATCGCTGACGACTGTGTGGATCTCGGCATCGCCATGCACTGCTATGTGATCGTCGGGTTCCCGACCGAGAAGGAAGAGGAAGCGCTGGAGACGATGAACTTTATCGTCGAGAACAAGAAGCTGAACGAGTCCTATGGCTTTTCCTGCCAGCCCTGCTTGTTCGATTTGGAGAAAGAAGCGCCGATCATGAACGATCCGGGCAGCTATGGCATCCGGCGCATCATGCGGCCTTCGTCTGAAGACCTCAGTCTGGGGTTCTTCTACGAGGTGCAGGAAGGTATGACGCCGCCCCAGGCGGAACAGCTGTATCAGCACGTGTACGAGAAGATCAGCGAAGTCGTGTGCGAATTGCCCTTCAATTACTCGATGGCAGATGGGTTGCTGTACATTGCTCGGGAAAAATCACAAGCCGTGCGGGTGCCGCAACCTGCCGGATCGTAGCCGACGACCGGCGTTGACCGGGATTTTTCTGCAGGGCTATAATCACCTTCCCCTTCAGGGAGCATCGAATGTCCGCTGTTGCGACGACAATCGAGCGTGCCACGGGCCGGGTCGAAGACCAGGGGTTGCTGTTCGAGTACACCATCAAGATGGTGCTGCTTGTCGGCTTTCTCGAACTGGTGCTCTACCGGCTGGTGTCGCGCTTGGGCATGCATATCAGTAAGATTGCCGCTCAACATGAGTGGGTCGGGACGACATTCCGTTGGCTGTCGTCGATCGGCTTCGTCTTGCTGAACGTGGTGGCGATCTTCGTGTTTCTTGCCTTGCTGGTGCTCCTGCTCAATCGGATTAAAGCCAAGGGCCTGAGCGGCTATAATGTGGTTACTCTGCCCTGCGTCGGGCTGCTCTTGGTATTGACGGCGGCATTTCTCGTCGTCCCTCCGGGGATGTTGGGATCGATTGCCTACAACGTTGTCACCGTGATCGCCCTGACCGCACTCATGCTGGAATATTGGTCGCTGCACCGCGACCGGCTCCAACGTATTCTGGCAGTCACGTACTATTTCGGCATCTCGGGATGGCTGTATTACCAAATCGTTTCCACCGCGTACGGCTGGATGGGAGCGTTGGCGGCTCCTCCGCTCGTCTACGAAGCGAACCGGATCGGTGAGGCCTTGATGGTCATTGCCAGCATGCTGGTCTTCTGGGCTTACGGACGCGGCCTGTCGTTTCGGACCAGGAACCGCCAACAGCGCCGTCGGGCCGTCTGGTTCTGGTCCGTGGCGGGTGTGGTATTTTTCGGGCTGTTGTTCATGGATTATTTCCTCAGCATCTACAATCCCGTGCTGGCCACCTCGATGCGTAAGGCAGGCGAGGGGATCAGTTGGATTTTCCAGATGGGCATGGGCTACACATTCTATCTGCCCTTCGCGTTTTATGTGGCGGGTCTGCTGTGCTGGTCCTACACGGTCATCCGATTGGTGACGATGGGACGTGTGGCCGGATATGGTCTCGGGCTCATGTTCATCGCGGGGTATGCCTTGTTGGTATCCAGTCTGACGCTGATGGTGATATTGGGTGTCATGTTGCTCACGCTCGATCGTCCGAGGGGAGCCGTGGCCGAACAAGAGTCAGTGCCGAATGAGCCGCTGGTTGGAGCGCAAGAATCGCTCGCCGGGGGGCAGGTCTAGTAGTCTAATTTCCTAGAGGATATGGTGTTATGGACGAACAGAAACACACAGCCGGTGCAGAGCAGGGTAGTGCGGCGGTCGATCCTGGCGATCAGCCCTTGAGCCCCGACGAGGAAATTGCCGAGATTGAAAAAATGCTGGCAACCGAGCCGGATGATTTCCAGGCGCGGTGCCGGTTGGGCGAACTCTATTTCAGCAAGGGCCGATTGGATGATGCCCTGACTGAGGTCAAGAAGTCGATCGAAATGGCCGAGGGGCTCCGCACCGAAATGAACCGGTCGCTGGCCATGTATTACTCCAACCTCGGTACCATCTACGCCACCAAGGGTATGATGGAAGAGGCGGAAACCGAATTCAAACACGCGTTGGAGGTGCACGCATACGACGTGCTCGCGCTCTTCAATCTGGGGCGCGTCCAGGCGGACAAGAAGAAATTCATGGACGCCAAAGGGTATTATGAACGGTTAGTCGAGATCACGCCGGACGATCCCATCGCGTGGTACAACCTGGCCGGCGTCTACGTCGAACTCGACAACCCGCAGGTGTCCGATTACAACACGATGGATATGGCGATCCAGTGTTATCTTCGTGTCTTGGAACTGGATCCGAAACACTTGGAAGCAAGCTTCAAATTGATGGAAATTGCCCTCAACCACAAGAAGACCGATTTGGCCGTCAAGGTGATGGAAAGTGCGGTCGAGCACAGTCCGGATGAGCCGCTGGCGTATTACAATTTGATCAGCGTGTACGACAAGTGCAAGATGTTTGAACAGGCCGAACAAGCCCGTCAGCGTCTCAAAGAGCGGTTTGCCAAGAAGGCCAAAGAGGGTGCCACAACCTGAACTTGTGACCAAAGGAGACACACCATGTTTGGGAGTCTGGGTTTTACAGAATTGATCCTGATTCTGTTCATCGTGCTGATTATTTTCGGCGCGGGAAAATTGCCGCAATTAGGTGAGGGTCTCGGAAAAGCGATCAAGGGCTTCAAGAAGTCGGTGCACGAGGCGGACGCCATCGAAGCTGAGGCGCAGGCGCAGCAAGCGGCGACCCAGGCTCAGGCCATCCAAGCTCCGGCCCCGCAGATGCAGGTGCCCACGGTGGAGCAGCAACCGGCCGTCGCGGCTCCCCCGGCATCCCACGCTTAGGTGCCGCGGTCGCTTCGTAAGCCACGCACGAATGGATTGACGAGAATATGGATACTGAACTGCAGTTGGCGTCCGGGTACATCGAGACCTTCGCTGGAAACGGCAAGGCCCGCAGCACAGGCGACGGCAAGCGCGCGGTGAAAGCGGGGATCCCGCTTCCTCACCATGTGGCTCTCGACCGGGAAGAGCGGTGGCTCTATTTTGCCGAATCCGGGTCGGACCGCATTCGACGGGTCAATCTAGCGGAAGGAACGGTCCACAACTTTGCCGGCATCGGCGAGACCTGCTACAGCGGAGACGAGGGGCCATGCGGCGAGGCTGGGCTGTATCTTCCCCTTGATGTCGCGTTCGACTCCCGGAACGACTTGTATATTTGTGATTCCGGCAGCAACCGAATCCGCAAGGTCGATCACGAGACCGGAATCATCACCACCGTCGTCGGGACCGGCGAGCACGGGTTCAACGGGGATGGTTTGGCGCTCGAGGTCAATCTCACGTGGCCGGCCGCGATCGCCTTCGATGCCGAAGACGTCATGTATATTGCCGATACGCAGGCGCACCGCATTCGTCGGTTCGATTCCCGAACCGGTCGGGTGGAGACCATCGCTGGAACCTGGACGTCGGAAGATGAGGCCCGCGAGCAGCCGCTTGTGGCGCGCAATCTCGTGGTGTTGTCCGGAGATGCGATCGGCATCGACTTCAGCGACGACAACGGCTGGCTCATGCCGGTTTGTTCGGACGGACTCGACCTGTCGCTCTACCTGGACGACGGCCGGCCGGCCGTAGAGTCTCGCCTCTATGACCTGGTCGGGATTGCAGTGGACCGCGCGGGGGATGTGTATGTGGTCGACAAGGCCAGCAACCGCGTGCGGCGTATCGACCGGAATACCGGCATCATCACGACGCTGGCAGGGGTGTGTCGGTATGGGTTTGACGGCGATGGAAAGCCTGCGGCCAAGTCCATGCTGCATGCACCGGAAGCCATCGTATTCGACGACCACAATCATGCCTACGTGTCGGACACCGGAAACCATCGTGTGCGCAAGATTGAAGCCGGCACGGGGCTGATCAGCACGGTTGCAGGTAACGGTGACAGTGGTTATGAAGACAAGAACATGGGCGGCTGCGGCGCCGCTCGGTTTGTGGCCAAAGATGCTGCTGGTGCGTTGAAGCACGGTGACGGCTTGCTGGCGGTTGAGGCGGTGGTCAATTCCCCCGTCGGACTGGCGATCGACCGGCAGGGTCAGCTGTATATTTGTGAGCGAGGGGAAAACAAGATTCGTCGGGTCAAGCTGTAAGCGACCTGCGCCCGCCGATCCGGACATGCCGGATCGGCGGGGTCAACCTACCTACCGCCGAAAGGCAGACGCGACCGAGGCATGGGGCGAATGACATCGGTCCCAATTTCGCGAACACCTCTATTGGCATTGCTGGCTGGTCTCTTCGTGGTCGCCCTGTTGCTGGGAGGATTCGGTATTCCCATCGTCAGTTCCGAGGGCATGATCATCCGTGCACAAGCGGTTTCGGGAGATGTGCCGCTCGCTCCGGAAGATCCCGCCTGGCAGAAGATTCCTCCCATGACATTGCCCTTGAGCGGGCAAATCATCACCCGTCCGGTCTGGCCCGAACCTACTGCGCGCGCATTGACCGTGCGGGCGGTTCATAATGGAACCGATATTGCGTTTTTGCTCGAGTGGCAGGACAACACCAAGAATGATCGACTGACTCCAGGAACGTTTCGCGACGGTGTTGCGATCGGGCTTCCCCTCGGTGACGCCCCGGCCTTCTTCTGCATGGGGCAGCTTGATCACTACATCAACATTTGGCACTGGAAGGCAGATTGGCAGAGTGACATCGACCGGCGCGCCGCGCGGACCACAGAAAAGGACAAGTCGGGAAGTGGTGAGCCTCGGCGTTTCGAAGTGATCCCCAGACGCGCCTCCTCCGTCGAGGACTTGATCGGAGGCGGTTTCAGTACCCTGACGACGAAGGAAAAGCAGGGTCGGGTTCAGGGTAAAGCTTACTGGAAGGATGGAACCTGGCACGTTGTGATGCGGCGCCCATTGTCTAGCGAAGAGCAGGACAACGAAGCCAAGTTGATCCCTGGGCGAATCCAGGCCGTCTCTTTCGCGGTATGGAACGGTGAGAATAAGGAGCGCAACGGGCAGAAGGCCGTTGCTCCCTGGTTCCAGCTGTCGTTGGACCCAAGCGTGAAGAGTTAACCTAGCCCTGCTTGCAGGGTGGGAGGGAATGATTTTCGACCGACGATGCCCGTTCACAGGAGCCCTTTCTCGCGGAAGGGCTTTTTTTGTGGGTATGATCATGCTGGCGGGCGTCTTTTGCGTCGCCGGGGCCGGATTGGCGGCCGACAACGGCCAGATGACGGCGGACGAAGCGGTGCAACTGGGTGAAGAATTCGGCATCGCGGTGGGGGAAGTCGACGAAGAAATTCAACGGGAATTGAAACTCCAGCGTCCGGAAGGCGTAGCGGTGTTCGAAGTGATCGGCAATTCCCGGGCCGACTATGCCGGGATCAAGGTCCGTTCCGTCATCAAAGAAATCGATAAGAAGGAAGTGCGCAACCTGATCGATTTCGGCAAAGCCATCAAGGTCGCAATGAAGGAATGCAATTTCACGGTGGGCACCTATGAACCGGCCGACCCCGGCGATCCAGTCGGGTGGGGCGTGAACTTTCATTTTGTCGGCTGCAAACGAGACTAAGAGGAGCACCGGGTCGCGTGATACGTCCAGGCAAGGGTATTCAACGAGTGGCGATGGGTCTGCTGCTGCTGGGCCTGTCGGTGCTCAATATCACCTTCCATGAACGAGCGATCGCCCAGAAGACCGATGGGCAGGCGCCTGCCGAGTGGGTCGACGAGATCGAGAAGATTTTTATCCGCTCTGAGGATTGCAAGCAGTGCCATGATCGACACTATGAAGAGTGGAAGGGGGTGCGCGAGCAGACGCCAGACTTGAAGACTTTCGGCCGGGTCGATGCGGCGCTGCTCCATGGCACATCCTTTGAGTCGCCGGTTTTCCGAACCGTCCTCGGTGTGTGGATGCAGACGAATCCGACATTGGACGAACGGCAGCGCTGTCTCTCCTGCCACGCGCCTGCGGTGACGGTGTTTCCGCAACATGCCGAAAAGATTGCAGCGCAGGTGCTCTCCGGCAAACCCCAAGTCGAGGGGATCGGCTGTGCCTCCTGTCACCTCATCAATGCCGTCGAGAAGACGCCGCTTCCTCCGCCGACCTTCAAGGTACAGCCGGGGTCGATGCTGTACGGACCCTATGCCGATCCTGAAGAAAATCTCGTACATCCGGCGTCGCAATCCGATCTGTTCCGCGGGGCGAATTTCTGTGCCTCTTGTCATTTCGACAAGGTGAAAGACGTGACGCAGAAGGACCTGCCGGGAGAAATTCTTCAGGGGACCATCTGTCAGGATTGTCACATGGAGCCGTCGACCGGCAGTTCCACCTCCAAACGTGGCGCGATGACGCGAGCCATCGGGCGTCACTGGTTCCGCGGGGTGGTGATTCCCGGGACGCTGCTCAAGAATAGAAACTTGCAAGCGGAATGGATGCCGCGTCTCGACATTGAAACAACGAAGTCGGCGTCCGCTGTTGAAGGCACCGTGTTGGTCAAGATCGGCAGTCTGCCCCATAGCTTCCCCGACGGAGATCCGGTGCTCAAACAATTTTCCCTATCCATCAGCGTGAAAGATGCGGATGGGAATGTGTTGAGCGAAGAGGTGAAGCGGTTCGGCTTGCCGTACGACAAGATTCTGCGTGGGCCGATTCCCGACCCCTTTATCAAGGGCGGCAATACGAGGCGGGTGCCGTTCACGCAAACGTTGAAGCCCGGTGCGGCCCCGGCGACCATCGAAGTCGTCTTGAGCTATGCGCTGATTCCGGAGCCCGACGCGGCGTTGAAAGACAAGTATCTTGCGACGTTGGCCACGGAACAGGAGCGTGCCATGGCGAAGAAGGTAATCGAGGAATACGTGCAGCCTCGCGTGCTGACCTATCGCGCCAAGCCCTTGTGAGGTTGGCCTCGTTCTGCATGGTGGGTGAGATCTGCGGGGACAGGAGGAAAAGCGACGGTGACGCATCATCGGAAGCGGGTGGCGTGGACGGTCATCGGGTTGATGCTGGGGCTCTGCATGGGGCTAGCCTATGGAGTTCAGCAGGGACTGGCCCAGGATCAAAAATCGGCTCTTTCAATCGACAAAGCATTTCCCAGTTCCAGCAAGTGCAAGCGCTGTCATGAACGTGTATTCGAAGAATGGGAAACCTCGCCGCTTTCCCGGTCCATCCATACACCAACCTTTCGGGCGGCCCTCGACGCATACCTGAATTCCCCGGCCGGCAAAGACAAGGCGTTGTGTTTTCGTTGCCATGCGCCGCACGTCCGGGAGTTCACCGATCAGGCCCAACAGTTCGTTGCCCAAGCTCAGTCCGGTGAGCCCACGTTCGATGGAGTGGCTTGCGCCCAATGCCATCTGATCAAGCAGGTCGACCGGACGAAACAACCGCCAGAGCCCAAGTACGACGTCGGCAGTAAGACCATGTATGGCCCATACAAGGACTTCGCTCAGAATTTGGCCCACCAGTCGATGGAACTCGGTCTCTTCCAGAAGTCCGATCTCTGTTTGAACTGTCATCAGGTGGTGCCGGCGGCAGCGGACCTCGGCAAGAGCAATGATTTGTTGGGCAACTGGGACCAAAGCAAGGCCGTCAAGTCCGGCAAGGAATGCCAGGCCTGTCATATGCCGGAGCAGGTCGGAGAATCTGCGAACGGTGAACGGAAACGGAAGGTGGCGAACCATACCTTCCCGGGCCGTATCGGGCAGCTTCGACAGGAGGCTGTCAAGCTCGAAGTGACCACCAAGGTCGAGGGTGAGAAGACGCTCGTGACGGTCACGGTGCAGAGCTTGGTCCCTCATAATCTTCCGACCACGCATCCGGGCTGGGCCAGCGTCGTCCTTGAACTTGATATCAAGGGGAAGAATCTCAAGACGGTCTTCAACGAGAAGCGGATCTATGGACGCGCCTACGCCGACGCCAAGGGCCAGAAGACCGTGTTTGATTTTGAAGCCACGAAGGTGCTGGAAGACACCGTCTTGAAGCCGGAAGAAAAGCGTGTGGAGACCTTCTCATTTCCCACACCGAAGGACACGAAGACGTTCGACGTCGAGGCCAGTCTCAGCTATGCCCCCGTGACCGGTCCCGCTCCGTTCCTGCAGCGCATCGAGGCAGAATCCTCCAAAGGCGCGCAGGACCCGGTGTTCCAACCGATTCCCATCGTCAAATTCAGCGAGAATATTCCGGTCAATAAATGACGTCGATCGTATCTCGTCGTGCGAGCACGGCGGGATGCATACGTATGGGCTGTGAGACGAGTGACGGCCGTGCGTTGCGGAGCTACTCGGCGACGATTTTCGAGCCAGGCGATTTCATCTTGAAGATTTGAATCGCGCTGTAGATGCCCTTGGCGGGATGATTGAGGATGAGCCGAGAATTGGTGATGTGAGTGTCGATCAGCTCGTACTGCCCCCCGCTGTAGAAGATGTCGCAGTCGTCGATCTGGCAGTTTTTGTAGACGTGGTTGTCCAGGCAGAGCTTGGCCTTACTGAAGTTCTGCTGATCCACGATGATGTAGGTCGGTTCCAGTCCCATTGGTTCCTCTCGGTCGCGGCACTATAACAAACCCCTTCGGTCTCCGCAAATCTTCACCTCATTGACCGAGCGCCTCACCCGCAATGCTGCGTCACAGGCGGGGCGCCGGGATTTTTCGTCTTGATCCGCTCCTGTCACCTGTATAGAATGGCGCCACTTTTCCAGTAGTTAGCGGTCGGAGTCAGCCCCGCACCACCCCGCGGTTTCCGCCGTCCCGACGCATACGCATTCGATGACACATATGCACGGGCGACCGTGTCACAAAGGACCTGCACGTTGCATCAAACACCATACTGAATCGAGTTCATTCCTGCGATGCCGATTCTCCTGTCGGATCGGTATCACGCCAACAAAAGGAGCGCACTGTGAGTGACTCAGCGATTATCACCTTTGCATTGATTGCTGCTGCAGCGGGGATCGCGTATGGGCTCTATCTGGCGATGTGGGTGTTCAAGCTGAACGCCGGCAATGCCAAGATGCAGGAGATCGCGAAAGCGATTCAGGAAGGCGCCAGCGCCTACATGAACCGTCAGTATAGGATGGTCGGTATGGTGGCGGCGGGTCTTTTCGTGGTGCTCTGGGGAGCCGGAGCCGTATCGGATAAGTTCGGATTTCTGACGGCAATTGGATTTCTCGTCGGTGCCGGCGCATCGGCGATCGCCGGCTATGTCGGCATGATCATCGCCGTGCGAGCCAATGTCCGAACGGCACAGGCGGCGCACGATGGAATGAATGCGGCTCTGACCGTGGCTTTCCGTGGCGGTGCCGTGACCGGTCTTCTGTTGATCGGTCTGGGCTTGCTGGCGATCACGGGGTTCTACACGCTGGCTACACAAATGGCCGGCCAGGAGAAGGCAATCCATGCGCTGCTGAGCCTTGGATTCGGTGGTAGTTTGATTTCGGTGTTTGCGCGGGTTGGCGGCGGGATCTATACGAAGGCCGCCGACGTGGGCGCAGACTTGGTCGGGAAAGTCGAAGCGGGAATTCCGGAAGACGACCCTCGCAACCCGGCGGTCATCGCCGATAACGTCGGGGACAATGTCGGCGATTGCGCCGGCATGGCGGCGGACCTCTTCGAGACCTACGCGGTGACGACGGTCGCGGCGATGGTACTCGCCTTCACGATGTTCAAGGGACAAAGCGCTCCGATTCTCTATCCACTGGCGTTGGGTGCTGTCACGATTTTCGCCACGATCATCGGTATTCTATTCGTGAAGGTGAGCCCTGGCGGAGAGATCATGCCGGCCCTCTATAAAGGCCTGTTCGTCGCCGGTGGGATCGCAGCGGTGGCCTTCTTCCCGATCACGACGAAGGTGATGGAAGGGGTCGGGGGAGTCAGCGGCGTCAGCTACTACATCGCTGCGCTCCTCGGCTTGATCGTGACGCTGGCCCTGGTATTCATCACCGACTACTACACCTCGAAGAGCTATGCACCGGTGAAGGACATCGCTAAGGCGAGCGAGACGGGGCATGCGACGAACATCATCGCCGGCTTAGCCGTCGGCATGCAGTCGACGGCCGCGCCGGTGGTGGTGATCGCGGCGGCGATCTTGATCAGCTTCTGGATCTGCGGCGGGGCGGCCTCCGGCGGTTTGTACGGTGTGGCGGTGGCGGCGGTCTCGATGTTGTCGATGGCCGGGATCGTGGTCGCGATCGACGCATTCGGTCCGATCACCGACAACGCGGGCGGGATTGCGGAAATGTCTCACTTGGGAAAAGCCGTTCGCGACATTACCGATCCGTTGGATGCGGTCGGCAATACGACCAAAGCGGTCACGAAGGGCTACGCGATCGGCTCGGCCGGACTTGCGGCGGTGGTGTTGTTTGCCGAGTATTCACGCGAGGTCGCAGCGCATAATCCAGCCCTGGCGGCTTTTGACCTATCCGATCCAAAGGTGTTGGTCGGATTGTTCTTGGGCGGAATGTTGCCGTTTTTATTCGGCGCGCTCTGCATGAAAGCGGTGGGGCAGGCAGGCGGCTTGATTGTCGAGGAGGTTCGTCGCCAGTTCCGCACGATTAAGGGCATCATGGAAGGAACGGGGAAACCGGAATACGGGACGTGTGTCGACATCGTGACCCAGGCGGCGATCCAAAAGATGATGATCCCTGGCTTGATTCCGGTCGCTTCGCCGATTGTGATCGGACTCGTGCTTGGACCTCAGGCACTGGGAGGCATGCTGGTCGGCAGCATCGTGACCGGGCTTTTCGTGGCCATTTCCATGACGAGCGGGGGTGGCGCCTGGGACAATGCGAAGAAGTACATCGAAGAGCAGGGATTGAAGGGGTCGGATACCCACAAGGCTGCGGTGACCGGCGATACGGTCGGTGACCCCTACAAAGATACCGCTGGGCCTGCCGTCAATCCGATGATCAAAGTCATCAATATCGTCGCGCTGTTGATCGTCTCACTGATCGTGCGATAGGGCGAGGCAGAGCCGGATCTCGTGTGTCAGGTCTCATTGAGCCGGGCAATTGTCCCGGCTCAATGAGACTTGTTGCTTTGAGGCGAGTCGGCCTTTCCTTCAATGGCTTGACGGCTTTACGAACCCTGGGGTAAGGTGACAATAGAGTGTGGAACAGCCGTGCTCAGTCCACTGGGAGGTGCTCCGATGGAGAAACAAGAGAGGAGACCGGAATCCAGGAAGGAATCCCATAGCAAAGAAGAAGTAAAGCCGAATCCGAAAGTCGTCGAGTCCGGCAAGAAGATGAAAGAGGACATCGATAAGTTGGTCGATGAAATCGACGACGTGCTCGAAAAAAATGCGGAAGAATTCGTGAAAAATTACGTGCAAAAAGGGGGCGAATAGCCGCCCCCCCGTTCCGTCTCCCTTCAGCAGCGCCTCCATCCCCCAAACCCTCCCTGAGGTCGTGCCGCAGTTCTCCGGTCCTTTCCGATGAGTTCCTGCATCGCTGTGCAGGCCGGCGTGTTCAGATGAGATCTGAGTGGTTTGACAATCCGTAAGCGAGCCGATAACATTCCCCTTACTTCTCAGTCACTTCTGACTGTTCAAGCCGCAGACAGGTGGTCATGCGACAAAAGCTTTGGGTCTTTCGTCCGTCAAATCCCGCACTCCAGATGAATCTGTCTCGAGCCTTGTCAATTTCCCCTGTCACAGCCTCGATCTTGATGGCAAGGGGCGTGACGTCGGCGGATGAGGCGACGCGCTGGATGTCCGGAGATCAAGGTGGGCTCCATGATCCTTTCCTGTTGCCGGATATGGAGGCGGCGATCGATCGGCTCCAACGGGCTTTGCGCGGAAATGAGCGTGTCTGTTTTTACGGCGACTATGATGTGGACGGAGTCTCGGCTACCAGTTTGTATCTTTCGTTTTACCGGGGGCTTGGGGGGCAGGCGATACCCTACATCCCCCATCGGGTGCAGGAAGGATATGGGCTCAACGAAGCCGCGATACGGCACTTGTCGCAAGAGGGGGTGACGCTGCTCATCACGTCCGATTGCGGGACGACTTCGCATCGGGAAATCGCGCTGGCGGCGCAACTCGGAATCGATGTCGTGGTGACGGATCACCATCAAACCGACGAGACGATGCCATCTGCGGTCGCGGTATTGAACCCGCATCGCCGCGACGCGCGCTATCCGTTTCGTGGACTCTGCTCGGCTGGGCTGGCCTACAAGGTCGTATCGGCCTACTGCAGGAAATACGGTGCCGGTGAATTGCCGCCGGAATCCTTTCTGGATTTGATGGCGTTGGCCACGGTGGCGGATGTCGTCCCGTTGCAGGATGAAAACCGCATCCTCGTCCGTGAAGGACTGGCGCAGCTCACACGCGGCGCGCGCTGTGGGGTGCGGGCCCTCAAGCAGGTCGCCGGTATTACAAAACCTTGCACGGCCGAGACCGTTGCGTTTCGTTTGGGCCCGCGACTGAATGCGGCCGGTCGTCTGGATCATGCGCTTGCCTGCGTTCGACTACTTACGACCGAGTCCGACTATGAAGCCAAAGAGCTTGCCGACCACCTGGAGCAACTGAATCGGCGGCGACAAGAAATCGAAGAAGACATCACTCGGGAAGCGGGCGAGCAATTGGCGCAGGACGAGTCTCGATCGGCGATCGTGTTGGCGTCCTCGAAATGGCACTTGGGCGTGGTGGGGATCGTCGCGGCCCGTCTTGTCGACCGGTTCCACAAACCGAGCATCGTCATGGCCATCAACGAGAAGGGGCTCGGGAAGGGGTCGGCGCGGACGGTCGAGGGGTTCGATTTGTACCAGGGGTTGACGGCTTGCCGCGAGCTCCTCGATGCTTACGGCGGACACCCAAGCGCGGCCGGCCTTACGATTCAGGCCTCGCGGATCGAAGAGTTCCGCCGGCGCTTCGATGAGGTGGCCACTGCCTGGGCGGGGGCGGCTCCCTCGCAGCCGACTCTGCACGTTGATGCGGAGGTCAATCTGACGGACGTGAATTTCGGGCTCATCCGGGAATTGGAGTCGCTGCACCCATTCGGCGCGGGCAATCCCGAGCCGACGCTGGCTGTGCGGGGATTGCAGGTGTTGGAGGCCCGGGTGGTGGGCGAGAAACACCTCAAGTTGCGGGTTCGTCAAGGCCGGTCCTTGACGTTCGACAGCATCGGGTTTCGCATGGGATCGTTTGAGGAGTTGGGGCTCACAACGAGCAAGCCGGTGGATCTGGCCTTTAGTCCGGAGCGGAATCATTGGAACGGCTACGACCGTCTGCAATTGCGTATCAGAGCATTGCGGATGACGGAGGGAGTGTCCTCGTAATGCCGCACGAGACGGTGACCCGGCTCGACCAACTGATCGAGCGTGTCAAAAGCTACAACGTCGACGCAGATCTGGACCTGGTAAAGCAGGCCTATGAATTTTCCGCCAGGGCTCATGAAGGCCAGACCCGGCGGTCGGGAGAGCCGTATCTTCAACATCCACTGGCCGTCGCGGGCCTCCTGACGCATCTCAAGACCGATGTGGCCGCGATTGTGGCGGGGCTGTTGCATGACACGCTGGAGGATACGCTGGCGACGCCGGCCGAACTCGAACAGCGGTTCGGCAAGGATGTGGTCCACCTGGTGGACGGCGTCACGAAGATCGGAAAAATTACCTTCCGGAGCTACGAGGAAAAGCAGGCCGAAAATTTTCGCAAGATGGTCCTCTCGATGGCGGACGACATCAGGGTCGTCCTCATTAAGCTGGCCGACCGGCTGCACAACATGCGCACGCTCGAGTACCTGAGCGAGCGCAAGCGGCATGAGATCGCCCAGGAAACGCTCGAAATTTACGCCCCGCTGGCGAATCGGTTGGGGATCGGTTGGATCAAGAACGAACTCGAGGACCTCTGTCTCAAGCATTTGAAGCCGGAGGTGTATGAGCAGCTGCGGATTCGCGTGGCGAAGCGGGATGAAGATCGCCAGCAGTACATTCAGGAAGTGATCGAGGTGGTGAAGGGTGCCATTGCCGAAGCGGGCCTCACCGGCGATGTCTATGGGAGGCCGAAGCATCTGTACGGCATCTACCAGAAGATGGAAAAGCAATCGATTACCTTCGAGGAGGTCTACGACCTCGCGGCGCTTCGGATCATCACCGATACCAAGATGAGCTGTTATGCCCTGTTGGGGGTCATCCATTCGCTCTGGCGGCCGCTGCCCGGCCGCTTCAAGGACTACATTGCGATTCCCAAGTCCAACCTGTATCAGTCCCTGCATACCACTGTAGTTGGCCCAAAAGGTGAGCACGTGGAGTTCCAGATCCGCACGGAGGAAATGCATCGCGTGTCGGAGCACGGCATCGCCGCCCATTGGAAGTACAAAGAGCAGGGCCGCATCGACGAAAAAGACGGCAAGGTGTTCAGTTGGTTGCGGCAGTTCGTGGAATGGCATCAGGATCTTCCGGACAACCGGCAATTCATGGATTCCGTGAAGCTCGATCTGTTTCACGACGTGGTCTACGTGTTTACGCCCAAGGGCATGGTCAAGGAGTTGCCCAAAGGGTCGACGCCGGTCGATTTTGCCTATTCGATCCATACCGAGATCGGAGACCATTGCGTCGGCGCCAAGGTCAACGGGAAGATCGTGCCGCTGAAGCATTCGATGGAGAGCGGTGATACCATTGAAATTTTGACCTCGCCCAACCAAACGCCGCACAAGGATTGGCTGAAGTTCGTCCGTACGTCTCGGGCCAAGACCAAGATCAAACATTGGATCAAGGCGGAAGAGCAGGCGCGGAGCGTGGAAATCGGCAAACGCCTACTGGAGGCCGAGTTCCGTCGCCACGGGCTGGCACCGGCCCAGATGATTCGCTCGGAACAGCTGCTGGAGGTGGCGAAGCAGGCCGGGTATGAAACGACCGAAGAGTTGGCTGCCGCCGTGGGATTCGGGCATCTCCCGACCTCTCAAATCATCAGCAAGTTCACCTCCACGGTGCCGGCCGAGACGCAGCCGACGCAAGTCGAGCCGGAGTCGCCCCAGAAACCCGTCGCGGGCAAAGCCGACCATCAAGGTGTTCAAGTCAAAGGCGCGCGCGATCTTCTCATGCAGCTTTCACGTTGCTGCAACCCCGTTCCCGGTGATCGAATTTTGGGTTACATCACGAGAGGGCGTGGGCTTACGATTCACACTATCGATTGTCCGAATCTCGAGGCGTTGGACTACGATAAGAACCGGTTGGTGGAAGTCGAGTGGGATTTGGCCATGCCGGGGACCCATGCAGTCAAGGTCTCGGTCATCGCGGTCGATAGGACGGGCGTGTTGGCAAACGTGTCGGCAGCCATTGCCGAATGTTCCGCCAACATCAGTCGTGCGGAAATCACAACCAGGGAAGACCGTAAGGCTGTCCTCGATTTCGTCATCGAGATTACGGATACGGCCCATTTGCATCGGGTCCTGAAGACAATCGAAAAGGTCGATGGTGTCATCACTGCCCGCCGAGTTCGGTCGTGGCAGGAGCGGGCATGAGGAGTGCACCTTTCCGGCTGGTCGTCTCCTAGAAGGATATTTCTAGTATGAGTCTTGGCATGGTGGTCGGCGGAGGGATCGGGTTGGTCGCCGCTGTCCTCTTGCCTCTCCTCGGTGTCGCCTACCTCTCCTATCGCCGTGGGCGAAACATTCCCATTCTCGTGCTGCTGGCAGGCCCGCTGGCGTTGCTGCTGGGCGGGGTCGCCATCTTCATCCACAGCGAGGCAGGTCCCGATCTCTCTCCGTTGGCTCGCTCGGCCGTCAATGTTGCGGCAGCGATGGGCGCGGCGTTTTTCCTCTTTACTATCCTCGATTTCCTGATCATCGGCGAATTCCTGATCGAGCGTGGAAACCGGTATATCCCCGACGTCGTCCGCCAAATTCTGATCGGCGTGGAGGTGGTCGCTGCGGGGGTGTTGTTCCTCTGGCTCATCATGGGCATCAACCTTGTTGCCTTGGTCGCGTTGCCCACCGTGGCGGCGGCTGTGGTTGGTGTGGCGTTGAAGGATACGTTGGCGCGATTCTTCGCCGGGATTGAACTTGGCAAGGTGGTCAAGGTCGGCGATTGGATCTCGACCATGGAGAAGGAAGGGCTGGTCACGCATATCGGTATGGAGCATGTCACGCTGAAGACGCGCGAGCAGGATACGATCTCGCTCCCGAACGACAGCGTGATTAGTGCCGGGGTGACGAACTATAACCGACCTACGACGACGCATCTCTGCTCAGTCTATGTCGATGCGGCCTATCGGACTCCCCCGGAAATCGTCTGCGAGACGCTGGTCGAGGCCGCGTCCGCAGCCCCGGGTGTGCTGGCCGAACCCAAGCCTTATTCAATGGTCACGAACTTCGGCGAATCGGCTATTCAATATCGCGTCAAGTTTCCAATCTCCGATTACGCCCGCTATCCGGTCATCGAAAGCCAAGTGCGGACCTACATCTGGCATGCCTTTGCCAGACGAGGGATCGAGATTCCATTCCCGCAGCGCGTGTTGCATCAAACGTCGGAGGCGCCGAGCGATCCACTCGACAAGACCATCCACCGTATCGTCGGCCGCCTGACGGTAATCGATTTCTTAGCTGCGCTGGATGAAAAGCAACTGGAAACTTTGGCCCGTGAGGCTCGGCTGGAAAGCTATCTGCCGGGTGAGCGGGTGGTGCGACAGGGCGACCCCGGACAAGACCTGTTTGTCATCGTATCCGGCAAGGCTGATGTGCGGCTGGAGCAGGGCGGGTTGAGTTCAGTGGTGACGACGCTGGGAGCCGGGCAGTTTTTTGGAGAAATGTCGCTCCTGACCGGTGAACCCCGGTCTGCGACGGTGGTAGCTGCTGAGACTCTGCAGGTGATTGCGGTCGGCAAGGATGCCCTTCTTCAGGTGGTGCAACAGGATCGACGACTGGTTGAGCAAATTGGCGAGGTCGTGGCCCGTCGGCATGCCGCCACGGCTGCAGCGAAGGCACAGCTATCCAAGGAGGCCGCGGCGTTGGCCGCCTCCTCGCAAGCAAAGTCATTGGTTGAACGGATTCAGAATTTTCTCTGGGGACCGAAGAGCCATTAGGGCACTTTGAAATCAAGGCGCATGCCGCGCTGCAATTCAAGCGCCTCCGCCCGCCCGCTGCCGAGTTCCAGGACATACAGCGCGCCGATATTCGGCCGGTATTGGGGGCAGCTGTCGTCTTGGTAGGTACAAATCGGGACGTTGTGCTCGATATGGACGATCTTCTTCCTGTCGTCCATCCAGATAATATCCAGCGGGATTTTCGTGTTCTTCATCCAGAAGGTGTGGGGCTGCGCGTCTCCGAAGGTGAACAACATCCCTCGATCATCCGCCAGGTGTTCTCGAAACATCAGACCTTTCGCCCGTTTCATGGGCGTGTCAGCCAACTCAGCCGATATCGTCGCGCCTTTGGGCGTTTTCACGGCAATGAGTGTTTCCGGCTCTTCCGCGGGGCTCAAGGAGGCCAACATTAGCGTCACTATCACGCCAAGGATCGAGAATCTGATACGCATAGGCGCATCCTAGCGAGGCCGGTATAGGGTCGTCAAGGCAGCGGACTTCCGTGAGACCGCCGTCGGACCTTGCCTTGCATTTCGCTCAATGCGTGTGCCATCCTCATCACCCTGCGATGTCCAAGGAGGCTCCGTTATGAAAGAAAAGCGCCGGGTGCTGTACAAGAAGGGCGTGTTTGTGTGCCCGAAATGCCGTCAATCCTATGTGCAGGAAAAGTGGATCGAGGAGTTTCGAATCCGCTGCCACAAGTGCGACTACCGAGGTACGTTGACCGAGGTGTCCGTCGAAGAGCACATGGACGAGGAAACGGTTCGCTACTAGGGAAGACACTGTTCCCGTCGGCCATCGTGAGTTCAGCCCCGTTGCAAAGGGGCGTGCCGATCGCGCCTCAGTCACCTCGCACTGAGGCGCAGCTTTCATACCTCCTGTTGAGTTGACTTATTCTTAGGCATTGGGCCCTGTCTGTTTCTTCCAATCGTCTCCATCCAGCCGCATCCGCGTCGGGAGCGGTTTCTAACTTTGTGAATGAGGCCTGATATGAACAAGTGGATCTCGTGCATCCTGCTGTGCATCGGCTGGTTGATGGGAGCGGCAGATCCTGGATTGGCCGATTCGCCGGAACCGGTCCTCCATGTTCTGGTAGCTTACCATTCTCTTTCCGGTCAGACGGAAAAGATGGCGGAGGCCGTTGCTCATGGAGCTCGCGGAGTCGCTCGGACCGAAGTCATTCTGAAACGTGTGCGGCAGGTGACGGCCGAAGATCTATTCGGGGCAGATGCCATCGTCCTGGGGTCGCCGGTGTATTGGTCCAATATGGCAGGGGAGGTGAAAGCGTTCATCGACGATTGGCAATTCAAGTTCGGCGTGTTTCCCGAATTCAAGCTGAAGAATCGGGTCGGCGCGGCATTCGCTACCGGTGGACAGATCTCGAGCGGCAAGGAATTGACGATGCTCTCGATTCTCGCGGCGATGCTCGGCAACTATATGATCGTGGTGAGCGGGGGCGGTGCATTTGGGGCATCTGCTACGACGGAAGGGGACAGCCCTGGCATTGATGAGAAAGAATTGGCTGCGGCCCGTGAGCTCGGGCAACGGGTGGCCGAGGTGGCTTGGGCTGTGAAAAAAGGCTTCGGCCGGTAGCGCTACTGGTAGGCAGGTAACAATCGGGAACGAGCAGAGGAGAGGTCAGGACGCGATCTTATTTCCCAAACCGTCCAAGTGGCTCTGAGCCAGCGCGACAAGCTCGTGGATGTTCTTGGCGCAGCGACCGCAACATCCCTTGTCGCGAAGTCCGAACTCAGCGATAAGCTGGCGGGTCGTCACGCAGCCTGTTCGGCCAGCTTCCCGCACATCCGATTCAGTCAACCCTTTGCAGAGGCACACATACATAATTCGTGCTCCTTCCGACCGGGTCAATTCAGCTGCATGGCGATTATGAGAAGCATTCTCAACTGTGCAAAGTATACCGCCCATCCCCGGATCTGTCAATCGCGCATCCGTCCGCTTCCAGCCTCTTTTCTCCGCAGCGGCAGCTAGGGCCTTGAAAGGTGCATCTAATGAGCTCGTGGATTGCAAGTGATTGATTATGCATGAAAATATTCTATGTTGACCCGCAGTCGGTTGGCGGCCCTGAACCAAGGGCAGTGGAAATGCTGAAGCGACTCGAGATTTCATCCAGGAATGGTGATAGACTGCGCCTCTCCTGCACTCATTGAAATTGCAGCCTGTGGCAGAACTGCTCTCTTGAATCTTCGATCCATATCTTCCGGAACCTGCGCTCAATGGCTCGCGGCGTTTCACGGATGATGCGACCTCGTTCAACCTTCCTGATCTGGGGCTCTTTCGCTCTTGCTTGGGGACTCCTTGCTCCCGCACCGGCCTTCTCCCTCGCCACCGCCGTCACGCCATATGGTCCGGCCACGATACTCGGTTGCCATGACGGTGACACCTGCACCATCAGTATTCCTTCCTTGCCGAGTTTGTTCGGGGAGAAATTGCCCATGCGCCTGGTGGGTATTGATACGCCGGAGATCAACGGAGCCTGTGAATTCGAGCGTCAACTGGCAATCAGGGCTAGACAGTTTCTCCTTTCCAAGTTGCAAGGCGGAGGTCGGGTGGAAATCCAGCCAGTCGCGCGGGATAAGTATTTTCGGATTCTCGCCTTGGTATCCGTCGATGGGCAGGATCTGGCGGATGAAATGGTCTCGGCCGGACTGGCCGTCTCCTACAGCGGTGGAACGAAACGTCCCTGGTGTCCTCCTAGCAATCGCCCTTCCCATCCAGTCCCATAGAGGTCGCACCACCGCGTTCCGATCCCTTGTAGCTGCCTGTTGTTGCTGCGAGGTCAGACATACTCTGTTGAAGGCATGGCGCCTGACCGTCGCGGCTGCAATCGGTTAGGAGCGGGCAGAGAGAGAATTCGGTTGTGTGGGAGCGAAGGCTCGCGCCACCGAAAAGCATGTGAGCACTGCCGCTGTGTCGAGCAGTAACAGTTGCCACCCGGTTCGCCAGGACCAGACTTCGTGGTCCGACTCCTCCAAAGGAATTTCGTGGTCGACTCGGGACTCAAAGTCCTTGAAGGCTTTATCGATGGTCAAGAAAAGGGCTCGTCCATCTCCGACTTTGACATAGAGATCTACCTGGTCTCGTTGGCCGTTCTCCGCGATGGTCGTGAGGCGATTCTTGCTGGCTACGAACTCTGTGACCCTGGCGTGTAACAGCCCTATGCCTCCCTGAAGCCGTTGGTCACCCGCGGTCAGCATCATCAACCGGTCGGTAATGGAGGTCAATTGCGCTTCAGCTGACTGGAGTGGCTCCAAGAATGTTTTCTGTCCCGCCAAGAGATAGCCACGAAAACTGGTTTCTACCTCCACCACCAGGCGTTCAAGGCGGAGGATCTGCTCGATGATCAGGGCGCGCTTGAGTTGGGCGTTTGATCGTGATTTCCACTGCCCGAACAATGTCACGTGCCCGAGCAGAAACAGTATAAGGACGGCGGTCATGGCGGGAAGAAACCAGAAAGATCGAGGATACATGGTTGCGTCTAAGCCGGTGCGTAGAATCGGATGAATCGCATTGCGAGTCACAATATGCTGCGCGGGGCTGTGTGAACGTACCCTCAACATGGGCGGTGGGGGCAGAACGTTGTCTCCGCCCCCACCTGCAGGTAGGCTTGTCTCCTATCCTGCTATACCCATGTCTTAGAGCCAGTTGACCCGTTCTGCGGGTCGGATGTAGATCGGCTCTTCGACCTGAATGCGCGCCACTTCCTTGCCCGACTTGTTGAAGCCCAGCACGGTGTCGTTATACATGTCGAATCGCTTCCCGTGGATCTGGGTTTCGAACACTTTCGGGCCCGGAATGACGTCGTACCGGAAGATGATCTGCTGGCTGGCGCGCCACAATTGCAGCACCGCCAACAGTTCGCGGCTCGGCACGAGATACTTCTCGATCGCATTGTCGACGCCCGGCCCGAACATCTGCCGGTTGTAGCCCCGCGGCGCGTGCCGCGGCGGAATATAGTACCCGTTGGGCTCCGTCCCCCATTGCGGGAACAGCGGCAAGGCCACCTGCTCCACGCGGATCGT
>JAHBWI010000011.1 GCA_019637075.1 Nitrospiraceae bacterium
CCTGGTGCTCGCCGACGCCCGGCGTCCGCTTGTCCATGCGGTAGGGATCGCCGAAGTTCGACTCGTAAATCTGCACCCAGTCGTTCACCGACCACTGGCTGTGGACCCGGTGGCGGGTCTTCGGAGTGACACAGTAGAACTGGTAGCCCTTCTCCCAAAGTGGATTGGAGAATTGCTTCACCTCCGACCACGACAATTTGATGTTCCGCACCGTTTTGTCGTCATGGTGCTGCGCCGTGATCGGAATCCCGTAGTCGTCCGGGCGGACGTAGGGGTTACTCGTCATGATCGCGTTCGGGAGGTAGGGCGTACATTCCGGCCCTTCCCGATGCACGATGAAGTTTTCGCCGTACTCGATCGCCTCCGGTTCGATCCGGTAAGCCTCGAGCCGCCCCGAGCGTGTCCACATCGGCTTGGACTCGTTGGTTTCTTCCCAGAGCGGATGGCGCGGATAGGTGCGGCCCATGACCATCCAGCCCTTTTCGCTCTTCAGCATCACATCGGCCGAGTAGCCGTAGAAGGTGCTGGAGGCATCCAAAATCCGCTGCGCATAGACATCGACGCGGTTCTGGTAGACGAACTGGAATGTGTCGGTCATCCGTTTCTCGCCGGTCATATCGGCCAGCCTGGCCGCCACGCCCGCAAAGGTATCCAGGTCGTTACGCGTGTCATACAGCGGCCGGATGCCGCCTTTCCAAATCTGCAGCCAGGGGTTGGACACCGTGGCCGTCATCTCCGGATAGGTGAACTCCATCCAGCTGTTGCAGGCCATCGCCACATCGGCATGGTTCACATCGGAGGTCATCTCGATATCTTGGGTCACGATCATCTCGATGTTCGGGTCGACGTTCTTCACCATGTCGTAGTGGTGCTTGGAGTTGTTCAGAATGTTCACATTGACGACCCAGCGCAGTTTGCTCGGTGAGGGCATGTGGGTCTTGCCGGTGAAGACTTTGCGGCCGTACTTCGGCGTGTTGACGATCAACGCCGTGTCGCCATGATTCCAGAATCCCGGCTCTTCACCGTAGTAGTACTTCTTGTAGTGCACCTCTTTCCCGTGCGCCTCCGGGGAGAGGTTCAAGCCCCAGGGATCTTCGCCGAGATAGACGCTGCAGCCGGCGCCGGACCACGGTGTCGCATTCCAAATCCCGACTTTGTAATTGCCGGACCAGGTATGGCATCCGGTGCCGAACTTGCCGATATTGCCCGTCAGCATAAGCACCAAGGCCGCCGCCCGCCCCATCGAGGTCATGTGAAAGTAGTGGCAGACGCCTTCACCGTTGTGAATCGCGGCCGGCTTGATCGTGCCCGAATCGCGCGCCCACCGGACGATGAGATCCCTCGGAGCTCGATTGATCTGGTGCACCGTATCCAAGTCGTAGTCCTGGAAGTGGATCAAATACAGTTGGTAGATCGGCATGACGTCGACCTCGCGGCCGTTGAGCAGCTTGACGCGAAAACTTCCCGTCAGCGCCGGATCGATTCCGGATTCAGTGAAGTGAAACCCGACCTGTTCACGATGCAACGGAACCGCCTTGCCCTTCCCCAAATCCCACACCATCATCCCGCCGAGCCGTTGAACCTGATCGGCGTTCAGTCCCTGCACCTTGCCGGAGTAGGACCTTGCGAAATCCGGCAAACGATAATCTTTGACCACATCGCGCGGATCGAGGTATTGGAGGGTGTCGGTCCGCACGAGCAAGGGCATGTCCGTGAAGCCCTTGATGAAATCGATGTCCTGCATGTTTTCATCGACGATGATCTTGCTCGCCCCCAAGAACAGGGCGCCGTCCGTTTCCGGCCGCACGGGGATCCAATAGTCCGCGCGGCTCGCCGTCGGGTTGTATTCCGGCGTGATGACGACCAACCGCGCACCCCGCTCCATACACTCGAGCTTCCAGTGCGCTTCCGGCATCTTGTTCTCGACGAAGTTTTTGCCCCAGCTCGTATTCAGTTTGGAGAAACGCATGTCATTGAGATCGATGTCGCAATTCTGCGTGCCGTTCCACCAAGGCTGCGACGGGTCCTGGTCCCCGTGCCAGGTGTAATTGTTCCAGTACCGTCCCCCTTGCGCTTGGTCAGGTCCGACTTTTCTGATCCAACTGTCCAGCAACGGAAGAATGCAGTTGTTCAGGCGTGTGTTCCCGTGTTTGCCCAACAGCCCGAGAATCGGCATGCCCGCGCGGTGCTTGAACGTCCTCACGCCCGCGCCCTTCATCATCTCGATCATTTCCGGGGCGTAGCCCTGCTCGCGCAACCGCCGCGCGCCGGACTCCCCGCTGTAGCGCGTCCCGATCAGGATCATGCCCTTGGCGATATAGGTAAACGCCGTGTCCCATGACACCCGCTGCATGTCATCGAGAAAGCGGGCGTTGAATTTATACTTGGACTTGGTCTCCGGCGTGAGTTCCGGCGCGCCATCATCCATCCACTGCCTCCAGCCTTTCCGCATCAAGGGTCCCTTCAATCGATAGGGGCCGTAGACGCGGCGGTGGAAGGTGAAGCCCTTCAAGCACATGCGCGGATTATGGGCGAACGTCCCACGGTTGCCGTAGAGATCTTCATAGGTCTGGTGGTCGTAGTTCTGCTCCACCCGCATGACCACACCGTTGCGGACAAAGGCTCTGATCCGGCAGGCGTGGGTGTCATTGGGCGAACAGACCCACGTAAACGACGAGTCATACCGATACTGGTCGTGGTACACACGCTCCCACGACCGATCCGGATATTCCCCGAGAGGATTGCCGACTTCGACGACCGGCTGCAGAGCGGTCAAGGCCAAGGCCCTGTCGGCAATGGCCGCCGCCGCCACCGTCCCCGCCGAAATCTTGAGGAACTGTCTGCGGGAAAACTGCATCATAGGAACCTCCTCATAAAAGAACAGCATGACAACGCGGCATCGTGACGCTCACGACGCCGAACGACACCCGGCGCAGCGCTACGACGGGCTCGCCAATCACTCGCTGATGCGGATCGTCACAGAGCTGCCGACGCCCGCATGTGCAGCAGCGCCGGTCCCTGGTCGGATTCCGATCCGAATGGGCCGCCGCCCTCTTCTGCAGACCTCATGCCCAAAAGAATAATTTCCGAGGGAATCCTTCAAGCGCTTGAAAACACTTGCGTTGGCTTTCGACAGCCGACGCCGGGCTCAACGCGATCATCCGATTCCCACGGCACGTCGCGGGAAATCGACCGCGAGCCACCACGGCATATCGTGGGTGAGCACCGCGCGAAGGGGAACGTGGCGTGCTACGGAGATCGGAACGAGGGGGAACGGGAAGGCGCTGAATGTCGGGAAGCCGCCAAGGAGGGATTACGAAACGATCGAACTTGCTCGACGGGCGGGACGGCGGATCGCGAGTTTGTGCATGCGACTGCGCAGCGTGCTCGGAGCGAGTCCCAGGTGAGCCGCGGCGCCTTCTGAGCCTTCGATCTTCCAATCGGCTATCGTCAACGCGCGAAGAATGTGCCGGCGTTCCTCGTCTTCGAGCGTGTTGACGCGCTTCGCAACGAGTGTGTGCCCGGCAGGCCGCAAGCCCAACATGGCCGGATCCACTCGCAGCAATCGCTCATGACAGAGGATCAAGGCGCGTTCGACCAGATTTTCCAACTCCCTGACATTGCCGGGCCAGCCGTATTGAACCAAGCGATCCATCGACTCCGGCTCAAAATCTCCACAGCAACGCTTGAGGCGCCTGGCATGCTCGCGCAAGAAATGCCGGGCGAGAAGAGGGATATCCTCCGGACGTTCGCGCAAGGGAGGTAGATACAGCGGAAATACGTTCAACCGATAGAACAGGTCGCTGCGAAACCGACCCTGCTCGATCCCCGCCGCCAAATCGGCATTGGTCGCCGCGATGATCCGTACGTCGACCGGAACCGGCTTGCTGCCGCCCACCGGATCGATGAACCCATCCTGCAACACACGCAACAACTTGACCTGCGCGTCGAGCGGCATTTCTCCGATTTCGTCCAGAAACAGAGTCCCCCCGTCCGCGAGTTCGAACCGTCCGACTCGGCGATGGTCGGCCCCGGTAAACGCCCCTCGCTCATGGCCGAACAGTTCGCTCTCGATGAGCCCGGACGGCAACGCTGCGCAGTTCAGACGGACGAAGGCCCGTTCACGGCGCGGACTCCAGTCATGGATCGCGCGGGCCAGCACTTCCTTCCCCGTACCGGTCTCACCCGAAATCATCACCGCCGCGGTGGTGGGAGCCGATCGGCGGGCCAAATCCACCACATGACCAAAAGCCTGACTGCGCCACACCATGTCGTGGTGCTGCGCGGACTTGAGCTCTTCCGACAAATACACGTTCTCGCGCGCCAACTGGTCTCGGAGCCGGTTGATCTCTTCGTATGCGCGAACATGGGCGATCGCAAGCCCGATCTGCGTCGCGACCTGCTGAAGAAATTCCAGCACGGCTGGATCAGGTTGACCGGTCTCCACGCTCCCGATATTCAACGTGCCGAGACAGGCGTCTTGCACCACCATCGGCAGGTTGATCATGCGGCCGAGCCCTTCCTCGAGGTAGCAGTCGTCCTCTAAAAAGACCCGCTGCTCGCGAAGATTGGGTCGCACATGGACACACTGATGATCATAGACCCATCCCACCGCGCTGCGCGCATGGGGAATGCAGGCATCGCGTCTGAGCAC
This sequence comes from Nitrospiraceae bacterium, assembly GCA_019637075.1. NCBI lineage: Bacteria > Pseudomonadati > Nitrospirota > Nitrospiria > Nitrospirales > Nitrospiraceae > Nitrospiraceae bacterium. Next base: position 4,655 of record JAHBWI010000011.1, read on the forward strand.
AACCCGCGACAGATTAGTTTCAACTGCGTAGAACTTGAAGGCGTCGGAGTCGGAATCGTAGACGGTCACGCCCGCGCGTTCCCATCGAATGATGTGCGCGAGTTGATCGGTAATGGCGCGGAACAAACTCGTGCTGTCGCGCTGAGAATTCAGCTCGTTGGTCACCGACAACAGCGTGCGATAATTCAAATCAACGCTATTCATCGTTCTGCCCCGACGACCGCAATGTGGCAACTCGGGCGGCGACTGCCGGACCGCGCAGGAACCGGCCCAGGTGGATCACATCTTAGGACCGGCCAACGAGCCTAATCCAGTTGGTTGACCTCCGTACGAGCAAGCGCAGATGCGCATCGGCCTACCCATTGCGAGGGACCCTTCCGTCACGAGGAGGTGCCGGCCGATGCGGAGAGCGAAGGGAAAACGGACGGGCGATCAGCGGAGCGGAGCGAGCGGGCGTCCCGATCTCGTGTCTTCGCCTGATCGAAGTCGGGCCGGACTCCGTCCACCTTCAGGCCCCACCAGGCCGGAGCCCGGTCCGATCGAGGGCGACAATGGAAAGGACGAGGAACCGAGATCCGGACTTCTTTGCGGAATGATCGAGGACGAGGGCCGATGGTCGCGCCGCAGATCGCGCCCCGGAGCAACGGTAGCGTGATGCGAGGACAATCCCGAGTCGCCGCCGGAACGGAACCGGTTGACGTCGCTCATGAGGTCGTCCGCCGCCAGTCCCACAGCCTCATCCCGAGGCTCGATGACCAGGTTCGCCGCCATGACTTCCTCCGCCAGAGATTCGGCGGAGGGCAACTCGTCGGCATACACATCGGTTTCATACTCCGCCGTCGATGGGGTAGCCAGGGACGACCAGACCGACTGCCCGCCCTCGGAGACGTTGATCTTGGTCACGGTCGAAAGCCCGGGTCTCACGGGATGTTCGCGGATTTCATCTTGCGGCAATGCGATCCGCACCGGGACGCGCTCCACAATATGAATGAAGTTTCCGGTCGAATTGTCGGGCGGCAACAGCGCAAACGCACTCCCTGTCCCCGGAACTAACCCTTCGACCGTGCCATGATACGTATGCCTGGTGCCATAGAGATCCACACTCACCAGGGCCGGCTGCCCGGGCCTTACATGCTGCAATTCGGTCTCGCGCAGGTTGGCCTCGACCCACAAATGATCGAGCGGCACGATGGTCATGAGCGGCGCACCCGGCTGAACCCGGTCACCGACTTGCGCTTTCCGCTTCGCCACATAGCCCGAGATCGGCGCGCGGATCTGCTGGCGCGTGTATTCGAGATAGGCTTCGATGAGTTGGTGCTTCGCCAGTTCGACGGCCGGATGGGCCATGATCGTCGTTCCGCCGATTTGCGCGTCCAGCGTGTCGAGTTCGGCCTGCGTCTCCCGCCACTCGGCCTCGAGCGCCATGATCTTGTCCGACGTGTTCTCCACGATTTGCTTCGAGACCGCGCCGCTCTGCACGGCGCGCCGGTACCGTTCCATGTCGTGCCGCGCCAATTCGAGCCGCGCCACGCGCGACGCCAGCCGCTCGGCCAACTGTTTGCGGGTCATGAACAGGGCCGCGATGCGCCGCACTTCCTCGCCCAAATGCCCGCGCGCCCGTCCGAGCGCCGCGTAGGCCTGGTGCTCGTCGAGCCGGAGCACGAGGTCGCCGCGATTGACGAATTGTGTTTCCTCCGCAAGGACTTGGGTAATGATGCCCGTGGCCTGCGCCGCAACGGGTACGAGATTGCCCGTCACGTATGCATTGTCGGTCTTCAGCCAGTAGCGGTCGTAGCTCATCCAGTAGCTCAGGTACCCGACCGCGGCAAGAAGGGCGATCAGCGCCACTAAGAGAAGCCGCCGATTCCTCTGCGCTCGAATTTCCTTGGGGTGCATGCGAACCGGACCGGATGGAGTCGTAGGAGTCGTCGTGGTCATGAAACTAGCCTCGTGTGGCCTTCGGCCGTTTGTCGATATCGGGATTGTGATAGCCGCCGCCCAGCGCTTCGATCAGATCGACCGCCGCCACCAATTGGTCGCTTTCCAATCCCTTCAATACATATTCCTGTTCCAGCACCGGATGCCGATGCCGCAAGACTTCGCGATCATCGTCGAGCCCGGTAGTGAGCCGTACCTTAGCCAATCGCCAATCTTCGCCGAGCGAAGCCAAGAGCCGTTTGTGCGATTGCAGCATCTCCCGGGTGGCCTGCCAGGCGCTCAGGCTGTCCGCCACCTCACGGAGCGCATCGAGCACGGTCTCGTTGTACAACTCCACCGCGGCATCGTACTCGGCCCGCTGCGCTGCGAGTTCTCCTCGCAACCGTCCGCCCTCGAACCAGGGCAGGCGGAATCCCGGCGCCAAGCCATAGGCGAAACTTTGGCCGCGGAACAACAGATTCGCCAGCTTGTCGGCGCCTTTCGTCAAGGTCAATGCATTGAACCCCACAAACCCGGTCAGATCGAACGTCGGATAAAACTGGGTCTTGGCGACCTTCACCAGACGCGCGGCGGAGTCGGCGCGGTAGAGCGCCGCCGCGAGATCGGGACGTCGCACCAACAACCCGCTCGAGAGATGGTCGGGCACGGGAAGTTGCTCGGGGATCACGACAGAGGACCCAGCAAACAGGTGCCGGGCTTCATCCGGCCCCTTGCCCGTCAACCGAGCCAGCAGATTGCGCTGTACATCCAACTGATCGCGCACGGCGGCCTGCCGCTTCACGGCAGCCTCATAGTCCGCCACTGCAAGTTTCACCGGCTGATCATTGTCGAGCCCCAAGCGATACCGGGTTTCCGCCAACCGACGCAGGTCACGTCGAATTCCGACGATGGTGTTCACGATGTCCAACTGCTGACGCAAGGCTTGGCCGCGGAAATACGCCCGCGCGACGCCGGTCGACAATCGGAGGCGCACTTCCGCCCGTTCCGCCTCTTCAGCGGCGGCTTGTCCAAGCGCCGCTTCCATCGTCGCCCGGTTCTTGCCCCAGAAGTCGAATTCGTAACGAAAGCTCAGCGGGTTGATCACGCCAAGCAGGATCTTTGCCCCGGCGACTTCGGGATTCAGCGCGGCGAATACGCCGTGTTGAGAAATCCGTTCATAGGTCAGAGAGGCATCCGCTTCGAGGAACGGCAACAATCGCGCGCCCTCGACCTTGACCAAGGCCTGGGCTTCGCGCAATCGAGCCGAAGCCAGCTTCAAACTGGGGTTGTCCCTAAGGGCGGTCTCCACCAGACCGTTCAACTCAGAATTGCCGAACTGCTCCCACCAGCGGTCGTCAGGCCACTGCTGCAGACGCTGCTCCACCTCCGCCAGCGTCTCCTTGATCTCCGGTGGTTCGAGATATTCCGCCGCGGGGTCGCCTTTGGGAATCCAGGCGCAGGCTCCCGTCACGAGACCGGGGAGACACAGCAGCAGCAGCGCGCCTCGGCGCAATTTCGCCCCCAAGCCGTTCATGGCATTTCCTCCACGAGCCCCTCGCCGCGCGCTTCCCGCCACCTATCCTCAGCGGTAGCAGGGACAGCCGAGGTGGTCGGATGGGCCAGCCAAACCCAAGCGCTAAGACCGATGAACAATGCGCTGGCAACCAGAAACGCATCGTTGATCCCAAGGATCGCCGATTGCTGTTTGATCAACAGCCCCAGTTTGGCCTGCACCTCGGAAGAACTCAGGCCTGACGACGCCAATTTTGCCGACAATCGATCCATTGCGTCGAACGAGATGGAGGTGCGCCCCCCGAAGTGATCCGCGAGGTGCAGCCGATGAAACGGAGCCCGGCGGAACATGACGATCCCTTGAAACGTGATCCCGAAGGCGCCTGCTGCAATCCGCAACAGCGTCGCCACTTCCGCCGCACGCGTAAGCATCGGCCCTGACAGGCCGTGCAGGGTCAGCACGGTCCACGGCGCAAAGAACGAACCCAGGAAGACTCCTTCGATCAGCATCGGCCAAAAGAGTTCGTCGTAGGAATGAGGATCATCGAACAGGCCCAGCCAATAGAAGGTCCAAGCGAAACCCAATCCGTTCAGGCATGCGAGCCAGCGTGCGTCGAGGTACTTACAGAGGTAGTGCATCACCGCAATGGTCGGCGCACCAAGCAGCACCAACGGCATCAGCGCCAGTCCCGCAAGTTTCGACGAGTAGCCCAAGACGATTTGGATTTGGACGGTCAAGAGCGACAGCAGCCCTTGAATCGAGAAGAAACCCAGCGTCAGCCCGACGATGCCGATCAGAAAGTTTCGTTGGCGAAAGAGTCGAAAATCGATGGAAGGATGACGTTCGCCCAATTCCCAAATGATGAAACAGGGCACCGCCAGGAGGAGCACGACCGCGACTGCCTGGAGAATCGGCGCATCCAGCCAATCGAAATCGTTGCCCATATTGAGAAACGTTTGAAGCCCCAGCAATACCGTCGCCAACAGCAGAAACCCCACCAGATCGAAACGGGCATAGGAACGCCGGAATCCCCGGCCGTACAACAGTGCGCCGAGCACGGCGATGATGATCACCGTCAGCACGAAATCGAGATAGAACAGGAATCGCCAGCCGAGCATGTAGGCGATGTACCCGCCCACGGGCATGCCGATCGTGAAGGGCGCGATACTGAACAGCCCCCAAATGCTGAGCGCCACAGCCTTCAGTCGCTTGGGATACTCATTCAGCAACATCGACTGCGCCAACGGCAGCGTGATCCCGCCTGCGATACCTTGAATGACGCGCGCCGGAACGAATTGGGTGAGAGTCTCACTCGCACCGCACAGATACGACGCCCCGCTGTAGACAACGAAGGCCGAAATCAGCAATCGGTAATCGCCGATACGTCCGGACAGATACCGAGCCAACGGAAATCCCAAGGCCAGGCCGATCATGAAATCCGTCTGGGCCCAGGTCAAAAAGCTGGGCAGCACCCCGCCCAAGTCTCCCGCGACATGCGGCAGCAGCGCGATGTACGAGCCGGCGTTGAATAGCACGACGATATGCGACAGGCCGAGCGCGGCATTGAACAGGACGAACCGCCAGCCTCGCAACCGTCTGAGATATACAACCGCCATCGATACGTCCTTCTCTTCAGAACGAGGGGGAATACCCGCTGCGATCGCTCGCGGTGCTTGCCTGCGGAACGGCCACCGGCGCCACCGGTGCCGGGGCAGGAGGCACCGCCCGATGCGCCCAATAGATCGCCCCGCCGGTCAGCACCGCGCCCCCTACCAGGTTGCCCAGCGTCACCGGAATCTGGTTCCACAACCACCAATCCGCAAACGTAACGTTCGCGCCCAGCAAAATTCCGGCCGGAATGACGAACATGTTCACTACCGCATGTTCGAATCCCTGCATGAAGAACAAGACCGTCGGTCCCCAAATCGCAACGATTTTCCCGACCAGGGAGGTCGTTGAAAAGGCGAAAACCACGGCCAAACTCACCATCCAATTGCACAACACCGCCTTCGTAAATACGGTCAGGAAACCGGCCGTGCCGTGATGCGCGTAGTAGGTCGTTTTGGCCTCGGCGATCGCCACCAACTTGGTGCCCACGGCAGACAGGGGCGCATCGCCACCGGTGGTGACTACGATCCCCAACAAGACCGCATACAGGACGCTTCCCATCAGGTTGCCCAGGAAGACCCAGGCCCAGTTCGTCACGACGCGCGCCGGCGAGCGCTCCTCGGGATTCTGCATGGCCGCACAAGGAATCAAGGCGAAGCTGCCGGTGATGATCTCGGTGCCGAGCAACACCGCCAGGCACAACCCGAACGGAAACAACAAGGCCCCCACCATCCAGAGGCCTGTCTCGACCGCGGCGGTCACCGCCATACTCGTGGCCACCCCCAGATAGGCACCGGCCAACATGCCTCGCAGAATGAGTTGACTGGGAGGCAACTGCAATTTCGCGCAGCCGGCCGCCACCATGCTCTTGACCACTTCTTGCGGTTTCACATAATCCATTACGCCCTCCTTGACCACGGGCTCATTATGAAATGGACACGATTGTGAGAGAGTGGCTCAGCAAGCCACGTGCCAGAATATCGGTGACCACCGGCGCCTCGAATCACTCGTCCTGCGTTGTAGCGGTGACCGACCGAACGACGATCTCGACGGCAAACACTCACCGAAAACGCGCGACTCCGCACGGCCGCACGGTGCGGAATCGCTCACATGCAAGTACCGACTCGATCACCGGACTCCCATAAAGCAGCGAGGTTGCAGAGATCCGCGCGGAAGCCTACGATAGGGCAACAGAGGAACCCATGCGGGCACTGACTCAGTTTCTGACCGATTTACCCATCGCGCGAAAGCTCTTTCTCGCCTCCCTCATCCCGGCCCTGACTCTGCTCATCCTCAGCATCATGACCTATCGGAGCGTAGCGACGTTCTCGGAGGACGAGGGGCAGTTGAACAGCCTCTACTACTCCCAGCGGCTCGCCTCGGAGTACCTCCGCCTCGTCGTCGACCTGGAGACGGGGTTCCGGGGCTTCGTGCTTACTCGCCAGGAACGATATTTGTTTCCCTATCGCACGGCGCAGGATCACGTGCTCAACCTTGGACGGACGCTGGAAGGCCAGGTGGCCGATTACCCGGATCAGCACGCGCTCCTGTCATCCGTGCAGCAACTGGTGAAGCAGTTTGTGACAGAGAAAGACCGGCTGATCGAGACGGTAAAAGCCGGACATTTCGATGAGGCCCGGAAGTACATCGAGGAAGGTAAGGGTCGTGTCCTGATGCTGCAGATTCGGCAGGACATGGCACGGTTCGAGCATTTGGAAGAAGCGGCGCTGAATCAACGGGTCGTGAAACTCGGACAAGACCGGGACACGATGTTGACGGTCATCATGGGGGGCGGCCTCTTCGCCCTGATCTGTATGGTCTCGGCGTTGCATTTCATTGCACGGTCGATCACCACACCGCTCAAGCGGTTGGCAACCGCCGTGGGCGCGTCACAGCCCGGCTTGATTCCCGTGGCGCCTGCGTTGGAACGAGCGGACGAAATCGGGCACCTCTCACGCGCAATGCATGACATGAGCCGAGCCATCCAAACCCACATCGCAACCGTGGAAAGGTCGGAAGCCGAACTCCGACAACTCAACACCGACCTGGCCTCGTCTGAGGCAAAGTACCGCACAATCGTCGACCATGCGCCCTTCGGCATCTTCACCACGCAAGGCATGCGCTTGATCTTCAGCAACCGCTACAACAGCGCCCTCGCCGGACTCGATCCCGGTGAGGAACAAGACCCCGAATCGGTCCGTCGCGCCATCCACCCCGAAGATCGCGACCGGGTGCTGACCGAATACGCCGAGGCCGTCGAACAGGGCCACCCCTATGAAACAGTGTTCCGATTCCTGCACGAAGACGGATCGATCCGCAAAGTGCTGAGCCGTCGCATCCCCATCACCGATGCGTCCGGTCAAGTCACGCTCTACCAGGGATTCAATATCGACATTACGGAGTTGGAGCTGATGCAGGCCCGACTGAGCCGGGCCGAACGACTGGCCACTTTGGGCCAGGTCGCGGCCGGTATTGCCCACGAAATCCGCAATCCGCTGGTCGGCATCGGATCCACGACGTCGCTGTTGTTGGACGATATCGACCCGAACGATGCGCGCCGCCCGGATCTCCAGACCATTCTTCAGGAGACCAAACGTCTCGACCGGATCGTAAATCAGATCATCGACTACGCGCGGCCGCGGGAATTGGTGGCGGTGCCGTTCGATCTGGCCACGCTCGTGCAGGAAGTAACCAAGGTGTTGGAGGGACCGCTCTCAAACAAGGGACTGCATGCGGCCGTCACTGTTCCCGCTACCCCGCCGATCCTCCAGGCCGATCGCGATCAGATGAAGCAGGTGCTGCTCAACGTGGTCCAAAACGCGATCGACGCCTCCGCGCAGGACCAGACGATCGACATCGGCATCAGCCTTCAGGACCAGGCGATCGAGCCGAGCGTCACGTTGACGGTGTCGGACCACGGCGTCGGCATCAGCCCCGCCCATCTGCCGCATGTCTTTGAGCCGTTCTTCACCAGCGGCAAACGTCAGGGCACCGGATTGGGCCTCGCGATCTGCCGAAACATCCTCGAATCGCACGGCGGCACGATCACGCTGGAAAGCGCCCCGGGCAAGGGCACCACCGTCCGCATGTGGATTCCACTGCGGCAACAGATACGCATGTAAGGAGACCACGTTCATGCGGGCTACGATTTTCGTCACCGACGACGAGCCGGCCATTCGCTCCGCCATCGTCAAACGACTCACGCGGCGGCAACATAACGTCACCGGCATCGAATCCGGAGAAGACCTCATCAAGGCAGTCTCGCTCAACCTGCCCGACTTGATCCTGCTCGACCTGAAAATGCCTGGGCTGAGCGGGCTTGAAACCCTTCGTCAGATTCGGCCGTTGGCGCCGCAGGCCCTGGTGATCATGTTGACCGCCTACGGAACGGTAGAGGACGCCGTTGAGGCCATGCGGCTCGGGGCTTATGACTTCTTGATCAAGACCGTCGACCTGGGCGGAATCGATCCCGTGGTGGACCGCGCGATCGAGTTTCTGGCGCTACGCCACCGGATGGAATACACGCTGGAAGACCAGAACAACGCCTATGCCCTGTCCAACATCGAAGCCCACAGCCCGGTCATGCAACACCTGCTCGCGCAGGTGCGCGACGTAGCCGAGAACGCGAAATCGACTGTGCTCTTGCAAGGCGAGACCGGGACCGGCAAGGAATTTGTCGCCCGCGTCCTCCATTGTAACGGCCCACGCGCCCGCGGCCCTTTCGTCAGCGTGAACTGCACCGCCATCCCCCGCGACCTCTTCGAAAGCGAACTGTTCGGGTATGAGCGCGGCGCCTTTACCGGCGCCCATCAGCGCAAGCGCGGCCTCCTGGAGAAGGCGGAAGGCGGCACGATCTTTCTGGACGAAATCGGCGATCTTGACCCCTCCATGCAAGCGAAGCTGCTGCGCGTCCTGCAAGACCGCACCTTTCGCCGGCTCGGCGGAACCGAAGACCTCTCGGTTGATTTCCGCCTGATGACGGCCACGAATCGGGACCTGAAGAAGGATGTCGCGCGCGGAACATTCCGGGAGGACTTATATTTCCGGTTGAACGTCGTGACCTTCGAGCTTCCCCCCTTGCGCGTCCGGACCGACGATATTCTGCCGCTCTGTATGCAGGCCGTCGTGCGATACGGCAAGGAGTTCGGGAAAGATGTCACGGACATCGACGCGGAAGCCAAGGCGCTCCTACAACGGTATAGCTATCCGGGCAACATCCGCGAGTTGCACAACATCATCGAACGCGCGATGATTCTGTGTCATGACAAAACGCTGACGGTAGGCTGTCTGCCCAAGGAACTCCACGATATGCCCCCTCCCGTCGCGGTGGGAGTGCCCCAGGGGCAGGAACAGACGATCCGAATCGAGATGACGCTAGGACGCCAGACCCTGGCCGACGTGGAATCGGCCATCATCGACGAGGTCGTCCGCCTCTCCGAACACAACAAGACCCTCGCGGCGAAACGCCTGGGCCTTACACGATTCGCGCTCGATCGACGGCTCAAGAAGCAGGCCGACTTCCCCTAATCCGCGGAAGCCTCGCGTCTACCGAATCGCCACTTGATTAAGGCGGTCGACGAGACCGAGAATAATACGATGGCCATGCAGGACTCTCCTACTCGATGGATGCCGCCGACGGTGGTGGGCCTGAGCGCCCTGCTGTTTGTCCTTGACCTCTTCATGCCGCTGGGGGTCGCAAACGGCGTGCTCTATGCCGGCGTCGTGCTGCTGACCTGGTCGTCGTCCGATCAAGGCATGCCGCTGCGAACGGCCCTTGGCTGCTCGATCCTCCTGATCGCGGGCGCCTTCTTCGGCCCACACATCGACACTATTCCGCTCTGGGTCGGAATCACCAACCGCATGTTGAGCTTCAGCATTCTGTGGGTCGCCGCTATTCTCCTCCATCAACGCCAGCGCGCGGACATCCAGCTCCGCCTGGCCAAAGTCGAGTTGGAAAAACGGGTACGGGAGCGAACCAAGGAACTCGCCGACGTCAATCACGCGCTGGTGAACGAAATCGCCGAACGCGTGGAAACCGAGCAATCCCTCCGAGCCAGCGAAGCCAACCTCGCAGGCAGCCGGCGGGAGTTACGCGATCTGGCCGCACAATTGTTGACGGCACAGGAAGAAGAGCGACGGCGGATATCACGAGACCTACACGACGACATCAACCAGCGTCTCGCCATGCTGGTCGTCCAAGTTGAGTCCCTCGAAACCTCGCTCCCGGCATCCGCCGGACATCTGGGACGGAGCCTGCGTTCCATTCAGGACCACCTCACGGAACTTTCCGATGACGTCCGCCATTTGGCGTATCAGTTTCACCCATCGATCCTGGACGACCTCGGACTCACCGTTGCGCTCCAGCGCTTGGTCGACGACGCCGGAGAACGATCGGGGATTTCCGGCACGTTCACATCCGAAGGCACTCTCCCCTTCATGTCGCAGGAAGTCGCCACCTGCCTCTATCGGGTGGCGCAAGAGTGCCTGGGAAACGTCGTCAAACACGCCCGCGCGACGGAAATGCGGGTCACGCTCAGGCCTGAATCGGATCGCATCGTGCTTACGGTGGAAGATAATGGGGTGGGATTCGACATCCACTCGTCGGCGAACTACCGGGGGCTGGGCCTCATCAGCATGAGTGAACGGGTCCGCCTCGTGAAGGGCACGGTGACGATCGACTCCCGCCCGCAGGAAGGCACGAGAATGATCTTCCAGGTGCCCCAGGTACAGGTGACGGCATGAACAGGCCGAGAGTGCTCCTGGCGGACGACCACACCCTAGTCCTCGAAGGCTTCCGCCGCATCGTCGAACAACGCTGTGAAGTCGTGGGCTCCGTCGAGGACGGACGTTCGCTGCTGGAAGCCGCGATGCGCCTGCGTCCCGACCTGATTCTGTTGGATATCTCGATGCCCCTCCTCAACGGGATCGATGCGGCTCGGCAGCTCCACAAACTGGCCCCGGAAGTGAAACTGATCTTCGTGACCATGCACGCCGATCCGGCCTATATCAGCGAGGCGTTCAAAGCCGGCGCCTCCGCCTATCTCCTCAAGCGGTCGGCTGCGCGCGAGTTGGAGTCGGCTATCGATGCGGTCATGAAAGGGCAATACTACGTGACCTCTCTCTTGACCCGCGATTTGGTCACCTCCCTCACTCAGGACGGCGCCAACATGCTGGCTCAGCGGCAAGAACTGACACCGCGCCAGCGCGAAGTGCTTCAGCTCGTCGCCGAGGGCCGCACGATCAAAGAGACGGCTGCGCTTCTCAATATCTCCCCCAAGACGGTCGAGTTCCACAAGGCTCAGATCATGTCCCAGCTCAATTTGCACACCACCGCTGAGCTGACGAAATACGCCCTTTCCCACGGGCTGATTTCAACATAGGGCGTGGCCGCCCCATTCTTCTCCTCTCCTCGCAAATAAATCATCCGTACCTAGGGAACTTACAGACATGACCTAGGACAACGCCTAGTGCCGCTCCTCCGCTGTTTTCTATTAGGTTTCATATAACGCTTCCGAGAGTGTGGTACGCGCATCCACGAATGCCAGTACGCTCGAATGCAGTGAGGCAACGGGATTCCCTTGACGTTGGAAGCGACGGGAGATGGCCATCATGGTGGCACGGGCGCTGCGCTGTGAGTTTTGCCACCGGATTCAACAACAGGAGGCCAGTATGGCGCAGGACGGCAGCGACTCCTCGCCTAGCCCGCGTCATGGGCTGCTGCAAGAGTTCATGCTGTACGAAGGTTTGTGCGCGCAATGCGAAGGTTTCTATCACCAGCTTGTGACGTACGGCAGACCCCAAGACCCTCGGGCGAGTCAGGCCGCGGCCGAGGCGCATCTGTAGGATGGAGTCACCGAAGGACCGTCGATGAGCCTTCCGCTGCCGTCAGCCGTTTCGGGACATCAACCGGGCCCAGGACTCATCGTATTCGGAGATTCATTGCAGCTGCGGTTCGTGAACCAGCGGGCCAGAGACCTGCTGGGCGGGATGCCGCCGATGGAACGCGGCACGACCTGCGATCCCGTCGCCTTGGAAATTTTGCAGATGAGCGAAATCCTGCTCCGGCAATTGCAGGAACTATTGGCCGGACAGGAATGGAGCTATGCGGATCTCCATAGGGAGATCCCGATCGAGGGCCATCGGCTCGACGTGCGGGCCTTCGGTTTCGCCGGACTCAGCCACCGGAACGAAGTGCACATCGTCATGCTGTTGAATACGGTCGAGGTGAATGGTTCGATGGTAATATCCAACCCGTCGAACACTCGGGACGCAGCTCGGCCCCTGGACCACTGACGCACGATGCCCGAGACGCGATCATGCCGGGGCTCGAAGGCCTCCTCGGAAGCCTTGGAGCGGGAGACGAGGCTTATGATGGGATGCCCACGATGCCAGAACCTCATGGTGGAAGAAGTATTCGTCGACATGCAGGCCGACACGAGCCCCTCGAGTTTCAAGGGTTGGAGATGCATCATGTGCGGCGCCATCGTGGATTCGCTGATCCTTCGACATCAGTCCGCACCCCCTCAGCCGATCTTTCACCAAACCCGTGCCCGCAAACCGCTGGTGTGGATGGGTTGAGCTAGACGTCGGAATTGAAACCTGCCAGGTCAGTCCCGGCGAGCCGGGCTGTGATGGACTCGTTGCTCCGCGAGCCCGCTGTGGTTCCCCTCCTGATCCACCACACACCGCCTGCTCTCTGGACGTGCTGACCTGGCACCTTTTTCTCGTAACCAATTGCCCAGGTAAAGGACGACGACCCGATGCAGGCATTCTCTCGACGCATACCCTGGATTCCAATGACCCTATTGGTACTCATAACGGCCTCCTGCAGGGGAGGGACGCCCGCCGGAGCGGAACGGACCGTGCACTACATACAAATCCGCGATTCGGTGTCCCCAACCCAGGTCTATGCCTCCGTAGGCGATGAGATCCGTTGGCAAAACCTGCGTCCGGATTCCGTCAAAATCGGTCTGCTGGACGCACGTGGATTGGAAGAGGCCTCCTGCGCCGACGGATTTCGGCGATTCGGGCAGATCGAGGATTCCGTCACCGTGCCTCCGCGGGAATTCGCCAGTCTCTGTTTTTCGAAGCCTACGGTGATTCGTTACAACGTGTGGTTCGACGCGAAGGATCCTCGCGGCGAAATGACCCGCACCTCGACTGTTTGGATCCGCGACGCGCGCCACTGATTTCCGGTGGTTGCCTTAGAAAAGGAGCATAGGAATGCGTAGCAGCACAAAGACATCCAGCAAGCCCCTCCGCCGTCGCGTGGCGGCCTCCGCGCACCGAACGGGTGAAGCCAGCAAGTCGAGCACGAATGGGCGCATGCGCGTCCTCACGAAGCGGGAGCAGGAAGTGCTGTCGCTCGTGGGCGCCGGCCTCACTTCCCGCCAAATCGGCAAGAAATTGAGAATCTCCGCCCGCACGGTCGAAGTACACCGCTCGCACGTGATGCGCAAGCTCAACGTCGGCAGCCTCGTCGAGCTCTTGCGCACCGCCTTGCAGCACCGACTCATCGAGTGGGGCTTTCCGCATGCATGAGACGCTTCCCACCTCGAAACGTTGCTCCGAACCTCGCTCATGGCCGCGCGACGTCTTCGCGGTGGTACTGCTGCTTGCCTGGTCCCCTTGGGCCATTCCGACCGGCTTTGCAGCGGACCCGATTGTTCCCAGTTACTCCCTGAAATCGGTACTGGACCTCGCCCTGGCGCGCAATCCGACATTGGGCAGCGCGACCGGCCTGATCGAGGAACACCAGGGGCACCGGACCGCGGCGGAGGCTTACCCCAATCCCACGGTCAGCGGGAACCTGGGACGCGGAGAAATCCGAGACACCGGACGAGCGAATCTGAAAGAGTCGCTTACGCGGGAATCGCTCACGGAGTTCAGCGCCACGATCGGCCAGCCGCTGGAATGGCCGGCTAAACGTGCGGCCCGGCAAAGTGCAGCCGACGCCGGCGTCGCGGCCGCCAGCACGGGATTGGTGGAAACACAACTGAACCTGGCCGCAGGCGTGAAAATCGCGTTCTATGAATTGCTGTTGGCCCAGCGCGATCTGGAATTGGCCAAACAGAATGGTCAGATCGTGGAGGATGTTCGTCGGATCGTCAATACACGCGTGAAACTGGGCGAGGCTCCCCGTTTCGAAGCGGTCAAGGCCGAAGTCGAGGTGTTAAAGGCGAATCAAATCATTACGCGCGCGGACAACGCGGTGCGAGTCGCCCGGGTGACCCTGGATACGCTAACCGCCGGAGCCTTGGGTGGCGACTACGCGATCCACGGCGATTTCGAGTCGTTTCGGCAGGACATGTCGCTCAAGGCCCTGTTGGCCCGCACGGTCGAGCAGCATCCAACCCTCCAGCGACTCACGAAGCAGATCGAACAGGCCGACCGTACCGTCGAACTCGAACGGCACTCACGCGTTCCCAACATCACAGTCAGCGGCTCCTATTGGCGGGAGATCGGGCGTGAAGCGGTCTCCGCCGGCCTAAGCCTACCCACCCCGCTCTGGTACAACCGCCAGGGAGAAATCGCCGCTGCCCTCGGAAACAAACGCCGGGAAGAGGCGGAGTGGCTGCGGGCTCGCAACGGGCTCATGAAGGAGGTGAACCAACACTTTCAAGACGCCCAGACGACCGCGACCTTGATCGACGTCTTCGAAAAGGGCCTCCTCAAGCAAGCACAGGAAGCACTGCGGGTCGCGCAGTTCAGCTTTCAGCAGGGCGCCTCGAGCCTCCTGGAGGTCCTGGACGCGCAACGAGTCCAGCGGGAAATTCTAATGGAGTATGCCCAGGCACGCTTCGACTTGTCCGTCTCGCTCGCTCGGCTCGAACGGGCGGTGGGAGGACTTCTGTGAATCACACACATTTCTGTCGGTTCCGTCGGCTCATCAGCGGCGCGGGGTGTCTGCTTGCCCTCGTGAGCCTGACGGCCTGCGACAGCCCGCAACCGGGGGATGCCGCCGTAAAGGCTCATTCCGCGCAGCCGACGAAGGGCCTCGCCAGGCTCTCCCCCCAAGAACTGATCAGCGCCGGGATCGCAACCGAGATCGTCAGCAAGCGAGAGTTTCGGTCGGCGCGAGAGTTTCCTGGCACCGTGACACCCAATCATCATGCGCTGGCGGATGTCACGACGCTCGTCCGAGGCCGGGTAGTGGACGTGTATGCCGACCTCGGGCAACAGGTGAAGGGAGGAGACCTGCTCGCCATCCTCTACAGCGGCGAACTCGGTATGGCTCAGAGCGCATACCTCAAAGCGGACGCGAAGCTCTACGTGGCGGAACGTTCCTACGAGCGCGCCAAGATGCTGCTGGCCGAAAAAGTGATCGGGCTGGCGGAAGAACAGCGACGCAAGGGGGAGTTGCTGACGACACAGGCCGAAAAGCGCGAAGCCCGGGATCGCCTGGAGCTCTACGGGATGTCCGACGACCAAATCCGGAAGCTCGACCGAGATCACACGATCCGTTCCTATGTCCCGATCGTGGCGCCTTTCGACGGCCGGGTCATTGCGCGCAACCTCACCAAGGGCGAGGTCGTCGAGACGACTGAAAAGCTTTTCGTCGTCGCCGATCTGTCGGTCGTCTGGGTATTGGCGAACATTCCGGAGAAGGACATTCCTTTCATCCGGCCGGATGCCGCCGCAACCGCCCAGCCGGTCGACATCCTCGTCAATGCCTACCCGGACGAGGTCTTCCACGGCAAGATCACCTACGTCGGCGACGTGCTCGATGTCGCGACCCGCACGATGAATCTCCGGCTGGAGTTGCCGAACCCCGACAAGAAACTGAAACCAGAGATGTTCGCGACGATCCGCGTCTGGTCCGATCCGGAACCCAATGTGCTCATGGTGCCGGAACGGGCCGTGCAGCGGGATCGGGAGCGACGCTTTGTCTTCGTCCAGCGCGAGCCCAACGTCTTCGAAGCCCGCGACGTCCGCCTCGGGCCGTCGAACGGCCGCGATGTGAAGGTCCTCGACGGCCTCTTGGAAGGCGAGACGGTCGTCACCAACGGCGCCTTCGTCCTCAAATCCGAACTATTCGGAGAACAGATCTAATCTGATGCTGTCTTCCCTCGTGGCCTTTTCGCTGCGGCAACGCGTGATCGTGGTCGCGCTCGCCTGCCTCCTCATGGCCGGAGGGCTCTACGCCTTCCATACGATCGCCATCGACGCATTTCCCGACGTCACGACGGTGCTGGTCCAGGTCGTGACGAAAGTGCCCGGCATGTCACCGGCAGAGGTGGAACAGTTCGTCACCTTCCCCCTTGAACTGCAACTCATGGGGGCGCCCGGGCTCACGGACATCCGATCGTTCTCCAAGGTGGGCTTGTCCATGATCACGGCCGTGTTCCGCGACGACATCGACGTCTATCTGGCGCGACAGGTCGTCCTCGAACGGGTGCTCGAGATTCAGGAACAGTTGCCGCCCGGTTCCACAGCCCAGCTCGTACCCAACACGACCGGTCTCGGGGAAATCTTTCAGTTCTATTTGGAAGGCCCGCGCGACAATGAGCCGGGCTTCGTCATGACGGAAGAGGACCTTCTCGAGCGTCGAACGGTGGAGGATTGGACCATCCGACCGTTGCTGAAGGGACTGGCGGACGTGGTCGACGTCAACTCGCTGGGCGGATTCGTCAAGCAATACCAGGTGATCGTGGAACCAGGCCTGCTGCGGAAGTACGACCTGGCGCTACACGAGGTGTTCGACGCGGTCGCCAAGAATAACGCGAATGCCGGCGGCAACATCCTCGAGAAGGATTCCGAGAAGTATGTCGTGCGCGGCGTCGGCTTGATCAAGACGCTCGACGACATCAATAACATCGTGGTCAAAGAAGCCCACGGCACCCCAGTGTTCGTGAGGGACGTCGCGGAGGTGCGTATCGGCCATGCCGTTCGGCACGGAGCGGCGGTCGTGAACGGCAAACACGAAGGCGTCACCGGAATCGTGTTGATGCTCCGCGGAGGCAATGCCCGCGACGTCGTGCAATCGATCAAGGATAAGATCGAGGACATCCATAAGAAGCAGCTCTTGCCGGACGGCCTGCGCATCGTGCCCTTCTACGATCGAATCGAGCTCATCACCGCGGCGCTCCAGACGGTCTACAAGGCGATGATCGAAGGCATCGTCCTGGTCGTCGTCATCCTGTTTCTCTTCCTAGGCAACGTGCGCAGCGCCTTGATCGTCACCTCCACGCTGATCGTGACGCCGCTCGTCACCTTCATCATCATGGATCGGGTCGGGCTGACGGCCAATCTCATGTCGCTCGGCGGACTGGTGATCGCCATCGGCATGATGGTGGACGGATCGGTCGTGGTGGTCGAGAACGTCTATCGGCACCTATCCGAGCACCGGAACGAGCCGATCGACAAGACCGCAGCCATCCTGACGGCCGTGGGCGAAGTCGGCCAACCGGTGCTGTTCGGCATCCTGATCATCATCCTGGTATTCCTGCCGATCCTCACCCTCCAGGGCATGGAGGGGAAAATGTTCCAGCCCCTCGCCTATACAATCATCATCGCGCTCATGGTCTCGCTCGCGCTGTCGCTCACACTCTCTCCGGTCCTCTGCGCCTTGGCGCTCGAGCGAGGCAGCGAGGAGGACACGTTCTTGCTCCGCTGGGCCAAGCGGCTCTACGTACCGACACTGCAGTGGGCGATGACGCATCGGTTCGGTGTGTTGGCCATCGCCGTGGGACTCTTGGGAGGCAGCCTCGCCCTATTCCCATTTCTCGGCGGGGAATTCATTCCGATCCTCAACGAGGCCGCCATCACGCCGCAGATCATCCGGTATCCGAGCATCGCCCTGGACAAGTCCATCGAGATCGAAAAGGACGTGCAGCGGGCCGTGCTGGAATTTCCGGAAGTCCGGTCGGTGGTTTCCAAGATCGGCCGGTCCGAACTCGCGAATGATCCCCAGGAAGCGAATGCCAGCGACCCGGTCGTCACACTCCGTCCAATGGACGAATGGACCACGGCCAAGACCAAACCCCAACTGGACGATGCGATCCGGAAACGGATCGAGCAGGTTCCCGGCGCGAATTTCCTGTTGAGCCAACCGATCCAACAACGCGTCGACGAACTCCTCTCCGGAGTGCGATCCGAGGCCACGGTCAAGATTCTCGGGGAAGATCTCTCCATGTTGCGGACACTGGCGGAGAAAATTCAGGGGATCATGAGTTCCATCAAGGGCGTCGGGGATGTTCGCGTCGAACAGCTCTTCGGCCAAACGTACCTCACCATCGACATCGACCGGAAAAAGATCGCCCGGCACGGCATCACTGTCGGACATATTCGGGAAATCATTACCACCGCGATCGGCCAGGAAACGGCGACCGTCGTGTATGAAGGACAAAAGCGGTTCGACCTGACGTTCCGGTATCCCGAGAAATACCGCGACAGTGTGCAGACTATCAGCAACATTCTGTTGACGTCCGGCACCGGAGCGCTGATCCCGCTGGGGGAACTCGCCACGGTGGAATTGCGCGAAGGGCCGGCCCAGATCAGCCGAGAAGGCCTGCAGCGTCGCATCTACGTCGGCTTCAACACACTCGGCCGTGACATCGAAAGCATCGTCGCCGAAGCCCAAAGCAAGATCGCGGCGCAGGTACCCATGCCGTCCGGTTATCACCTCGTGTGGGGCGGCTCGTTCGAAAATATGCAGCGGGCGATGGCTCGTTTGAGAATCATCGTCCCGATCACCATCGGCCTGATCTTCCTGCTGCTCTTTGCCTCCTTCAACTCGGTCCGGCACGCCGCGCTGATCATTCTGAACCTACCGTTCGCCATGATCGGCGGCATCGTCGCCCTGTGGCTTTCCGGTGAATACCTCAGCGTCCCCGCTTCAGTCGGGTTCATCAATCTGTTCGGCGTCGCGGTGCTCAACGGCATCGTCCTGGTGTCCTACTTCAATCAGCTGCGGGCGGATGGATTGAGCAGCCACGAGGCCGTGGTGACCGGTTGCCTCCTGCGACTCAGGCCGGTGCTCATGACGGCAACGGTGGCCTTACTCGGACTAGTTCCGTTGGCTGTCGCCCACGGCATCGGCTCGGAAGTGCAACGGCCGCTCGCGATCGTCGTCATCGGCGGTCTAGTGAGCTCCACCCTGTTGACGCTTGTCGTCTTGCCGGTGCTGTACCGCTGGCTCGACCGGTCGGATGAAAGCCACACCAGGCCGACATCCCCACAGGGGGAAGGGCGAGAGGGCGAGGCCGGATGGGCAGAGGAAGGGCTCGCGTTGCAGAGCGGACGCGACCGGCATTAAGGCCGGCGGGTTGCTGCAGCGACGCGACCCGGCTGTGTGGACCGCAGGGAGGAAGCCAATCTATGGCCTGGGGATACTTGGTGCTGGCAGGGCTCTTCGAGGTTGCGTGGGCCGTTGGGTTGAAATATTCCGATGGCTTCACCAGGCCGTGGCCCTCGATGATCACGATACTCTCGATCTGCGCCAGCATGGGACTGCTTGCCCTTGCCCTCAAAAGCATTCCCGTTGGAACGGGCTACGCGATCTGGACCGGCATCGGCATCGCCGGGACCGCAGTACTGGGAATGGTATTGTTCGCTGAATCGGCCTCGGCCACGCGCCTGATTTCCCTCCTCCTGATCGTCGCCGGGATTCTCGGCCTGAGGGCCTCGTCATGAATCCGATTGGGCTCGTCGAAACCATGAGTGAGCCGCGCAGGTCACCCTAGTTCCTATCACCATGATCAAACCGGCCGACACAGCAGCCCTCCCCGAGGTCCCGCCCGCCGGCCAAAGAACAGGGTCGTTCGGGCAAGCACTGCTGATACTCCCGATTACGACGGCCCTGTTGTTCGTCGCATACGGCGACGAGTGGCTCAGCGACTTCGACCGTCCGCTCCAACTCATGGCCCTATTGGCTTGGCTGCTGTTTGCCATCCTGACCTCGGCCTTCTCGGCCATCCACCATGCCGAAGCCCTGGCCACCAGGCTGGGGGAACCGGTCGGAACCGTCATCCTCACCCTCTCCGTTACCGGCATCGAAGTCGTGATGATCAGCGCCTTCATGTATACGGAATCAGGCAACCCCTCGTTGGCACGCGACGCGATGTTCGCGGTGGTGATGATCGTGCTGAACGGAATGGTGGGCCTCTCGCTGGTGCTCGGCGGGCTTCGCTACCATGAGCAAAGCTATAACCTGCAAGGGGCCAATGCCTTTCTGGCCGTGATTGTGCCGCTCGCAGTCCTCGGACTCGTCATGCCGAACTATACGCTCTCCTCACCGGGTCCCACCTACTCACCCAGACTGTCGGCGTTCTTGATCGTCATGTCGCTGGGCCTCTATGGCGTATTCCTGGCTATTCAAAACCTACGCCATCGTGACTACTTTCTCGCCCCCAAGCGATCCGGACGGGCGTTTCCCCGACAGCCGCAACGGGACGGCGCCCCAGCCAAACCGCTCTGGGCCCATGGAGCCCTGTTGCTGGGGTATCTGGTCCCGCTTGTCCTCTTAGCCGAGCATGCCGCGGTGCCGATCGACTACTTTCTCCATCAATGGCAAGCTCCGCCTGCATTGGGGGGCGTGTTGGTCGCAGCGATGGTGCTGGCGCCGGAATCCTTTGGTGCCGTGCGGGCGGCCTTGGCCAATCAGCTGCAACGATCCGTAAACATCCTCCTCGGCTCCGTCCTGGCGAGCATCGGCCTCACGATTCCCGCCGTGCTCACCATCGGCTTCCTCCGAGGATCCACAATCATCCTGGGGCTCGACGAGGTCGATACGACACTCCTCCTCCTCACGGTCGTCCTCAGCATGCTGACGTTTGCGGCGCGCCGCACCAACGTCCTGCTCGGAGCCGTCCACCTGCTGCTGTTTCTGGCTTATCTTATGTTGTTATTCGAGAAGTGATGCAAGTTGATGGGGGGTTGATTAGCGATAGGTCCCCTCCTACGATAGGGTATCTAGGCCCGAGCCGATCGTCCCGCATCCGCCACGCGGGACGGAGTGTTGGTTTGTCACCACGGAGGCGAGCGGCATCTATGCGCCGATTCCGAACCTTCCGCTCTTCGTTGATCGCTCAGATCGGTGCCACCTTCCTCCTGGTGTTCCTCATGTACAGCGCCCTGTTGCTCGTTTCCTCCTACATGGCGGCACAGCTGATCGGAATCAGTACCGCGATCGATCAAGCCGGAACGGAACGGATGCGTATCTACCGGCTGGCTTCGCTGCTGCTGCAACTGTCGGCCCCCCAGCAGGAAGCGACACTTCGCGACCTCATTACCCAGGAAACGGCACGATGGGAGAAAGTCCTGACCGGCTTGCGATACGGCACGGCCGATCATGCCCCGATCGGCGAGATCGAGCCCTCGGTGATGGGGCAGATTCAGGGGCTGCAAGACCGTTGGGACCTGCAGCTCCGCCCGTCGATCGAATCGGCAACCAGAGCATCCGGGATGCAACTGGAACTGGCTCAGCAGGAATACCTCCGGCACGCCGATGAATTCGTCGATGCCCTTTCGGTCATGGTGCACAGCCTCGAACGCAATGCCGCAGCGAGAACGAAGACCCTCTATGCCCTACAAATTCTTTTTCTAATCCTGTCGGCCGGACTGCTGGGAGGCGCCTTCATCCTGTTCCACCGGACGATCCGCCGACCATTCCAGGAACTGACCCGGGGAGCCGAGCGGCTTGCGGCGGGAGACCTGAACACCACGCTTGCCGTGCAGTCGTCGAACGAGCTCGGTCGCCTAGCCCGCACTTTCGAACATATGGCGCAGCGAACCAGGCAGGGCATCGAGGAGCTGGAAGCGCTCCATGCGACCGGCCAAGAGATCAGCACACTCGGCATCGGAGGTATCGAGCAGGTGCTGCGACGTATCGTCGACCGCGCAGCCGACCTCGTCCGGGTAGACATGGCCGTCATTATGGTCCGCCACTCCGTCTTGGAATGTTGGATCGTGGAGGCCGCATCAGGACAAGCCTTCGACACCATCCGCAAACAGATTCTCCTCACCGAAGAAACCCCATTTTCCAACGAAGCGTACGAGACCAAACGTCCGGTCGTGGTCGCCGATGTCGGCAGCTGCCATGATCGCCTGATTCACTTTCGCGACGAGTTCGGAGCACAAAGCTATCTGGCCGTCCCGCTGCTCGGGCCGCACGACTGCATCGGCGTGCTGACCCTCCTGAGCACTGGGACCCAGCGGTCCTTCAGCGAATGGGATATCAGGCTGGCGCAGCAATTCGCGGCCTATGCGGCGGTCACCATCGAGAATGCACGGCTGTTCGACGCGCTGCAGTCCGAGTCACATCTCCTCCGCGCGAAGCTGCACGCCGTCGAACGCAACGTCGCGGAGCTGACTCACGAGGTGAAGGCGCCAGCCGGCCGCGTCGCGGAATTCGCATCCTGGATCGAATCGGACTACGGCAGCCGACTGGACGACAAAGGACGGCGCTATCTCGAATGGATCAAGAAGGAGGGACGCGATCTCGCACAGCTGGCGGAACGCACATTGGACCTGGCTCGCATCACGGCGGTTCCCAGCCCGTTGGAAAGCGTCGATACGCAGGCGGTCGTGAAGGAAGTGCTGGATTTACTCGCGCCCCTGGCCCAGGCGGCCAGGGTAACCGTGACGATTGCTGACAATCTTCCGCGGCTGGCCTGCCGCCGTATCCACCTCAAACAGGTGCTGGAAAATTTAATCGGGAACGCCATCAAATATATGGGTACGCAGCCGCATCCGCGTGTGGACATCGGTTGGGATCCCTCCCCGCACGGCGCGGTGATCTATGTAGACGACAACGGCATGGGCATCGATCCCGCGATGACGGCAAGGATCTTCGAGCCGTTTCAACGGCTCTGCACCGCCGATATCCCCGGCGCAGGCATCGGATTGTCTATCGTCAAGACCGTGGTCGAACAGTACGAGGGGGCCATCTGGGTCGATTCCACGCCAGGCATCGGCAGCCGATTCCAGTTCCGTCTCCCGGTTCCCGGCGGTAAGTCCGCCGAACGTGGAACTGGCTCGCCCCAATCTGCATCCCTGCTCTCCAACCTGTCCTATCAAGCTGAAAGAGGCTAGCCATGCCCACGACCAAGCCCTCAACCTTCACCATCCTGTTGATCGAGGACAACGGCGGCGACGTCGAGATGTTCCTTCGCGCCGTGGAACACGAACTGCCTCGCCATGAGGATGAGGAAGTGGAATTATTGATCAACGCAACGGCTGAAGGTGGATTGGAGCGCCTCTCCCACGAACCGATCGACCTCATCATCACGGACGTTCGGTTACCCGGGATGAGCGGCATCGAGTTGCTCCGGCGGGTCCAGGATATGAACCGCCGCATCCCGGTCATCGTCGTCAGCTGGGTCAATGCGGTCGATACCGCAATCGATGCCATGCGCCACGGCGCGTTCGATTACGTGGTCAAACCGTTCGACGCGATGGATCTGGCCGCCCGCATCCACCGTGCCATGCGCATGGCCGATATTCTTCGGCACACCGAGCCCAACGGGACCGACAGCCAGCCGATGCCGTTCAAGGATCTGGTCGGAGTCAGCCCGCCGATCAAGAACGTGATGCAGATGATCGAAGCCATCGCCAAAGTCCCTTCGACCACGCTCATCATCGGTGAAACCGGTACCGGAAAAGAGTTGATCGCAAAGGCCATCCATGAGCGCAGCGCCGAGCGTGACGGCCCCTTTCAAGTGGTCGACTGCACGACATTTGCCGAGGGCACCGTCGAAAGCGAACTCTTCGGCCATGTGCGCGGGGCATTCACTGGGGCGGTGTCGGACAAGACCGGCCTGATCGAGTCCGGAAGCCGCGGCACGGTCTTTCTCGACGAGATCGGAGACCTACCCGCCAACTTGCAAGCCAAGCTCCTACGGGTGCTGGAAGAGGGCGAGGTTCGAGCAGTCGGCAGCACCCAGCAAAAGAAGGTGAATGTCCGGTTCGTCGCAGCCACGAACCAGGACCTGGCCGAAAAGGTCAAGCGCAACGAATTTCGCAAGGACCTGTTTTTCAGGCTCAACGTCATGGTCATCCGCGTCCCGCCCCTGCGCGAACGGCCGGAAGACATCCCCGTCTTGGCTCGGCATTTCATGTCGCGCTATGCCAAGGAATTCAGCAAGCACACCGACGATATTCATCCGTCGGCCGTCACCGAATTGGTTGCCTATCCCTGGCCCGGTAACGTGCGCGAGCTCCGCAACGTCATGGAGCGCGCGGTCATGCTGGCCAAGAGCAATCGAATCGCCGTGACAGACGTCTCAGGGCTGCTGCAGTCTCCCGACCGGCGAGGAGCGGACGGAATGGAAGATTACCTTCACCTTCCATATGCGAAGGCCAAGGAGCAGATCCTCGCCGCATTCAACCATCGATACATCTCCGCCAAGCTCTCGATCCATCACGGCAATGTCACCCACGCCGCACAGGAGGCCGGCCTCCCTCGCTCTTATTTTCATGAAATCATGCGGCGCTATCTCAAAGATGCCGGGCAGGACGTCAGTAAATCCTGACGCTGCGTTGTACGAAACCCGCTGAACTCCTCGTCTGGCGTGGGTATTGGCGAATCCAGCCCTAGTGTCCGTGATTTCGGACACCAGATCGCCCCATCATTTCCATAACTTAGCCAAGAGCATGTACCAGCGCGTCAGCCCTTGCTGACAGAGCCCAAGCCGCAATTCCTTCCAAGCGCCCGTCGACTTCCGGCCGATTTTCACAACATACTGAATTTCCATCAGTCTCCTTCCGCGCGACGACGGCTGGCGCGAGACCTCACCCGCGGCACGTCACTTGATATTCCCATACCCCGTCATGCGCTGTTCGCACGATTACAACCGGTTCCGCAACGAGATGTTTCCATCCGACCACGCGAAGGGAGGTGATCACAGATGTTCTGCGGACCGGCCGACTCGATGGCACGAACAGCACCATGAATCATTGATCTGCCTTACAAGGAGGTATTGGCTATGCACGTTTCCGTTTCACGGAGACAATTTCTCAAAGTGACGGTGGGAACCGTCGCGGCGATCGCCGTGGCGGATAAAGTCCTGGCGCTGACCGCGCTGCAGCCGGTCGTGGAAGTCGGGAACCCGCTGGGCGAGTATCCGGACCGGTCGTGGGAGCGCGTCTACCATGACCAGTACCGGTATGACTCGTCGTTTACGTGGTGCTGCTCGCCGAATGATACCCACGGCTGTCGCGTCCGGGCCTTCGTCCGGAACGGCGTCGTCATGCGGGTCGAGCAGAACTACGATCACCAAACCTATGAGGACCTCTACGGCAATCGCGGGACATTCGCGCACAACCCGCGCATGTGCCTGAAGGGGTTCACCTTCCATCGCCGCGTGTACGGACCCTATCGGTTGAAGGGGCCGTTAATGCGGAAGGGCTGGAAGCAGTGGATGGACGACGGCTCCCCCGAGCTGACGCCGGACGTCAAACGCAAATACAAATTCGACAGCCGCTTCCTCGACGACATGAATCGGGTCTCCTGGGACACGGCGTTTACGTATGTGGCCAAGGCCTGCATCGTGATCGCGACGCGGTACAGCGGGGAGTCCGGTGCGAGGCGGTTGCGCGAGCAGGGCTATGCCCCGGAAATGATCGAGATGATGAAGGGCGCGGGCGTGCGGTGCTTCAAGCATCGCGCGGGCATGCCGGTGCTGGGCATCGTCGGCAAGATGATGAACACCAGGTTTAACGGCGGATGCCTGCCTCTCCTCGACACATTCATCCGGAAGGTTGATCCGGATAAAGCGCAAGGCGGCAAGTATTACTCGAATTACACCTGGCACGGCGACCAGGACCCGTCCCACCCCTGGTGGAACGGCACGCAGAACTGCGACATCGATCTCAACGACATGCGCTTCTCCAAACTGAACACCAGCTGGGGGAAGAACTTCGTCGAGAACAAGATGCCGGAAGCCCACTGGAAACTCGAGTCGATCGAGCGCGGCGCCCGGATCGTCGTCATCACGCCGGAATACAATCCGACGGCCTATCGGGCCGACTATTGGATTCCGCTGCGGCCAGAAACCGATGCCGCACACTTCCTCGGTGCCTGCAAGATCATTCTCGACGAGAACATGCAGGATATCGACTACATCAAGGATTTCACGGACCTCCCGCTTCTCGTCCGCACGGATACGCTGCAATACCTCGATCCGCGCGACGTCATCGCGGACTACAAGCTGCCGGATTTTTCCAAG
Source organism: Nitrospiraceae bacterium (assembly GCA_019637075.1). Lineage (NCBI taxonomy): Bacteria > Pseudomonadati > Nitrospirota > Nitrospiria > Nitrospirales > Nitrospiraceae > Nitrospiraceae bacterium. The sequence goes on from JAHBWI010000011.1 coordinate 30,860, forward strand.
AGCTATTCCGGACGCATCCAATCCCTCAAGCCGGACCAGATCGAGCGGCTCGGCGGGATGATGGTGTGGGATCTGGCCAAGGGCAAGGCGGTCCCCATCCATCGTGAAATGGTCGGAGTTCATTTCAAGGCCAGCGGTATCGACCCGGCCCTGACCGGGACGTTCCGCGTGAAGCTCTTGAACGGTCGGGAGGTCGACGTCATGTCGATCTACCAGCTGTACTTGGTCCACCTCCAGGACTACGACCTGGATACGACGCATCAAATCACCCGGGCGCCGAAGGATCTCATTGTCCGGTGGGCGCGCGACTCGGGCACGGTCAAGCCGGCCGCGATGCACAACGGCGAAGGCGTCTGCCACTACTTCCACATGACGGAAATGGGGCGTGCGGCAGCCATGGTGCTCACTCTGACCGGGAATATCGGCAAGTTCGGCACCGGATGCCACACCTGGTCCGGCAACTACAAAGCCGGCATCTGGAACGCGGTGCCGTGGTCCGGCGCCGGCCTCGCCGTGCATACGGGAGAAGATCCGTTCAACCTTACGTTGGACCCCAATGCCCATGGCAAGGAAATCAAGACCAAGTCGTACTACTACGGCGAAGAGGTCGGGTACTGGAACCACGGCGACACGGCCTTGATCGTCAACACGCCGAAGTACGGACGCAAGGTGTTCACCGGCAAGACCCACATGCCGAGCCCCAGCAAGGTCCGGTGGGTCACGAATGTGAACATCCTGAACAACGCGAAACACCACTACGACATGGTGAAGAACGTCGACCCGAACATCGAGATGATCGTGACCCAGGACATCGAGATGACATCCGACGTCAACCACGCCGATGTGGCGTTTGCCTGCAACAGCTGGATGGAATTCACCTATCCGGAAATGACGGCCACGGTGTCCAATCCGTGGGTGCAGATCTGGAAGGGCGGCATCCGGCCGTTGTACGACACCCGCAACGATGCCGACACATTCGCCGGTGTCGCATCCAAGTTGACGGAGATAACGGGCGATGCCCGCTTCCGCGGCGTGTTCCATTTCGTCTATATGAACCGCGTCGATGTGTACCCGCAGCGGATGCTGGACGCCAGCTCAACCTGCTACGGATACAGCGCCGACGTCATGTTGAAGTCGGAAAAGGGCTGGATGGTCATGGGCCGCACCTATCCGCGCCATCCGCTCTGGGAAGAAACCAACGAGTCGAAACCTCAGTGGACGCGGTCGGGCCGGATCGAGACCTACCGGATCGAACCGGAGGCGATCGAGTACGGCGAAAACTTCGTCGTCCATCGGGAAGGGCCGGAATGTACGCCCTACCTCCCGAACGCGATCATGACGAGCAACCCGTACGTCCGCCCGGACGACTACGGGATTCCGATCACGGCGCAGCACCATGACGACAAACACGTGCGCAACATCAAGTTGCCGTGGGGAGAAATCAAACGGCATG
>JAHBWI010000012.1 GCA_019637075.1 Nitrospiraceae bacterium
CGCTCATCGTTGTAGAACAAATCCATGAGGCGGTTCATCAGGTCGGTGCGCTCGTAATAGATCCCGAACTTCTTGAATGGATAAGCCAATCCTTTCACGAGGTACTCCGGAGCTGCCGCGATTGCGGAGAGCACCGTGTCTTCCTCATCCCGTTCCTCTTGCGGCTTCTCCTTTCGAAACCGCTCTTCTGGAGACCGCGCTTCTTGAGACTGCTCCTGTTTCTTGCCTTCTGCCTGAAATGCGTTCGGCTGCGAAGCGTGCGTCTGCGTGACCTGTGCGGAAGTACAGCCATTGATCGCACACAGGACGCTGAGGAGAAGCGCGGAAAGTATTCTTGCCATTTGTCTAAGAAGCTCCCATAGCCGGTTCCGCAATCTTTACGATCGCATGTCGATCGGCATCGCCAGGCCGTTGAGCCGGCTTCCAGTCAGAATGAGCAGCTGAACGTCATCCCCAACCCACCCCTGGCGTCCGGAACATAAGGGAGCACGGTCAACCGCCGATTCTCGTCCTTATGGCGCCAGCTCAGGACCTTCCCGATCACAAAACCCAAGACGGCACCCGCGACGACATCCGAGGCAAAGTGCTCATTGAGATACACCCGTGAGACGCTGATGAACGCTGCCGTGCCATAGGCGATCAACGGGATCGGTTGCTCGTAGCGATCGGCAAATACGCTCGCCACGGCAAATGCCCTCGCGGCATGACTCGAGGGAAAGGATCGATCGAATTCATGAAACGGATCGAATGAGTGCGTGCCACGCCCCTCGTTCGGCCGCTCCCGCCCTACCGCAAACTTGGTCACGCCTGGCGCCCGGACGGAGATCTGGTTCGCCGTGGGCGAGTGCTCGCTGGGGTCGATCCTGGTGGCCAAGAGCGAGCGCGGGATTTGCGCCCTTTTTCTGGGCGACGATCCGGACGCGCTGGCGCGCGAGTTACAAGACCAGTTTCCTCGAGCCACTCTCATCGGAGGTGATGTCGACTTCGACCAGCTCGTCGCGAAAATCGTCGGCTTCGTCGAAGCGCCGTCGCTCGGTCTCGATCTGCCGTTGGATGTGCGGGGCACGGCGTTCCAGGGGCGAGTGTGGCAAACATTGCGAAGGATTCCTGCGGGCCTGAGGATGAGCTACCGCGAGATCGCCGAGCATCTGGCGCGCAAGTATCTCTGGAAACTTATCGTGTCCGGCTGGCACCGGGGTATGGGTCGTGACTAGCCGTTCAATGGGTCTTTCGGTACTTGCGGAAACAATCGCTCTTACTGCCCCGCGAGCGCCTGACAGGGCCTGTCGCCTCTTGCGCCAGATTTCGCCGCCCGGATGATGCCGATCGCCTCACGGTCGTCTCACTCCCCTCTACTCTTCCTCTGGATGCAGACACCGACAACCTGCTGTTCCCACTTCAATGTTCGTCTCTGTCTCCGATTACTGGAAAGTTGTGTCCTATTCAGAACCCGCTGGAGCATCGACGAAACGGGGTCAAGTGATACCGGTGTCCGATTTGCTTGACGGATGATCATCGGACCGACTCGCGAGATTTGTCTGGAACTCCGAGGATTGCGTAAACATGACGCCGATCACACCGGCCATCATTTGCACGACTCCAAGCACAACGAGTGCGATACGACTTCCCAGATGATCAGCTGCCCAGCTGAAGGCCGTCATGCCAGCCATGGCGGAGACCATCGTGATGGTGCCGAAGATCGTCAACGCTCTTGCACGAGTCTCCTGAGGAGCTGTTACCTGAATAAAGGCCGTGATCATCGGCATGACAAGAGCCGTTCCGGCACCGATGACGATCACGAGACCAAGCGCCGCCACCAAGCTGTCAACCGCTGCGAGCCCCACAATGGCCAACCCTTCAATCACCGGCCCCGCCGATATCAGCAACAAATGATCGATGAGTGTTCGCCGAGCGCTCGACATTAACAGCACTGACATGAATATCATGCCGAGGCCAAGGGCCGACCATATCACCCCAAGGAACATCGGCCCTCCAGAAAGAATGTTCTTGGTGATGATGGGAAGGAGAAAGATGAAGCCTGTCGATGCGAGAGTGAAGAGGGCGCCTAACAGGGCAACTCGAAAAATGATTCGTTGCTCAACAAACACAAGCCGGAATCCAGCTGCCAGTTCATTGATCCATCCACCGGATGTTCCACTCCGGATCGGGCTCGGTGCTTCTGAGTTTACGCGTATCGGCATCTTACAGAAAGCGGCGAGCAGAAAGGTGGCGGCATTGGCGTACAGGACGTACCCCACACCAAGGAAGGCAACTGTGGCGCCGCTGATCGCGGGTCCGCACAACAAGCCGAGCGTTGCCGTGCTTTGTATTGCCGCATTTGCAGCGGTCAGGCGCGAAGCTTGTACCAGAGAGGGAATGGTCGAGTTCAAGGCCGGCCCATACGGCATTGCAGCAAGGGCGATCAGAAAAACAAATGTGTACAATGTGGGTAAGGTCAGCATACCGAGAATAGAGAGGGTCGCGAGCCACGCCAATAGTGCACCACGCGCGAGATCCAGTGAGATCATCACGCGAAGTTTCCAGTCGGCGGACAGACGATCGAGATACACACCGATAACTGGGCCGAGGACCAAGGGCGGGATGGTCTGAAGGACACCAATGAACGTCATTTTAACAGCAGAACCAGTGAGATCGTACACGAACCACAGGATCGCCGGCCTATTGAGGCCGTCCCCGAGTTGGGAAATTAGCTCCCCAGTCCAAAGCCACCGCACATTTCTCTTCGAGCTCAGCTGCTCACTGACCTCAAGAGTTCCCTGTGTCCGCTCATCATCCCGGAGGCCCTGAAAAGTCGCGCGCAGCAAGCTCACGAGGGACATAGCTTTACCCAAGAGAGTTAGGAAGCAAGACCTACTATTCCGGCATAACCGGGGTATCTATGAAAAGGATTCTCTCGCTTTGGCGCACGACCTCGAGCGCATAGGAGGCCTTCTCTGAAAGGTCCTTCTACGTTTCGCTTCAACTTCAATCCGTCGTGGCCTGCTGCCATGCCGATCCGCAAGGTCGTGCCTCCTACTACTCCCTCACACTGCCTTCCGCAACAAGACCTCGATTGACCATGCCGTCACTCTGTAGTGAAGGGATGGAACGGTTTGTTCTTCTCCCGGGCTGCGAAAGTCCTCCGGGCTCGGGAGACTCGTATCGATCACTTGCCGCCAGTCCGTTGGCTGACCTTCCTGGATCGTGAAGGTAAGATCGTCCCAATTACGCCCGTAACGGCTTTATCTGCCCACGCGTCACTGACGCCGGAGTGTTCGAGTGAGGTCTTCATCAAGAGCGCTCAAGATAAGTCGAAGAGCCTCATTCCAACCCGACACGAGTGCCTCGGGCGTCTGTTCCATAATGTCCACTTCTTTCCGATACTCTCGATGCCACAGAACTTCTCCTTGAGCGGACGCCTCATGGAGGAAGAAGAATTGGACGGCCAGAACAGCCTTTGCAGGGGTTGCGCGATAATCTCCATACAGCACCGTCAGGATCCCCTCGAGCCTATGCGTGGCGGGCAATGGCCCTGACGAATCCATGACATACTGAAACAGGCCGGCCCTTGTCAGCCAGTTCACGACTTGTTGAGTGATCATGGCATTGGGCGGGACAAACCACTCGTTGTAAAAGTCTCCTTCGTACCGCGCATCGTTCGCGCGATACACCAACTCCTTTCCTTCAAAAGCCGGCGAGACTCGAAATTTTCGAACCTTCAGGACGGTTCCAGGAATGGAGGCCCGTGTCTCGCCTGAATGTACCGCCTCCAGAGCATAGGAGTGTTTCTCCGGATAGCTCCTGCCGAGATTCACGCAACCGCCGAGTATGAGCAGGACAAGGCAGATGCCGATGAAATCCGGCACGGCTATCCCAGATGGGTTATCGCTTTGTCGCCCCCGCCCGAGGCGGAGGTTCGCCCAAGAACACTTGAGCGGGATATCGTTTCGCATTGTCGGTTATTTCCCGAAGGTTCTCTGACATGACTCGCAGATTCTCCACTGTGTCCTCGATATCTTGACTCTTATTCGACATAAGCCTGTCCATTCGCTGCACCGTACGCTCCAACCGGGCGAACGCGCCGGGGAATTGTTCGGATGCGGTCTTGATGTGTTTCGATGCCTCTGACAAATCGGCGATGAGCTGTCTCGTTCCTTGCACCGTGCCGGCCGCGTCGGAAACCATGGCTCTGATTTCAGGGCGCTCCACAAGCCGACGAGTTTGTCCCGCCAGCTCTTGAAACTCGGCCAGCACTCGTCCCGTCTGGCTACTCAATGCCTGCGCATTTGTGTCTTGAACCAATTTCGTCACTGCAAGCACAAGGCTATCGAGATTTCTGGTTATTGTGTGGATGTCGGCCTTTTCCAGATCTCTGGCAATGGTATGGAGAGCGGCGCCCAATACACTCACCGTGCTTGGAGCGGAAGGCAGGTACGCAGCTTGAGGTTTCCACGGCACGTCTAATGCCGGATACTGCTGCGCGTCCAGGTAATCCGCTTCCAGGTACACCACTCCTGTCACGCCCTGTGAAGCCAGCCTGACCCGAAGCCCAGCCGTAATCCTGCCGCCACGCTCCGCTTCTTTTTCTTCCTGCGTGAGATGGGGTGCCAGATCAGCAGCAGATCCACGGACAAGAATATAGCGCCCATAGCGCAGCAAGTCTTCTTTGCCGAGTTCTTCTCCATAGATATCGCCCACGAAACCGATCGCGTCCACCGTTCCGACCTGTACGCCGCGATACTTGATCGGCGATCCGACCGCGAGGCCCTGGACGGACTCGTCGAAATAGCTTTCCCAATACATCACCTTCTTGAACCACTTCCCTCCACTCAGCGCGACGATCGCGATGATGAGTGTGACCAATCCGAGCACGATAAAGACGCCGATCTTATGATAGTTGGCCTTGGCGCTCATTGCTCTCCACCTGCGCCTTTTCCGGCGGTCTCGGCCGGTACACCAGGATTGAGAAATTGACGCACCCAGGGATTGACGGCATGTTCGCGTAACTCCTGAGGCCGTCCTGTCGCCACGATCTTTTTGACCTCCTTGTCCAACATGATCACCCGATCGGCGATGGTGTCAATGCTCGACAGCTCATGTGTGACGATGACGAACGTGATCGCGAGATTGCGGGCGAGGTCGAGAATCAGTCGGTCGAGTTCTGCCGAGGTAATCGGGTCGAGTCCCGCAGAGGGCTCATCCAGAAAGAGAATGTGCGGGTCAAGCGCCATGGCACGCGCGATGGCCGCACGTTTCTGCATGCCGCCGCTGAGTTCGGAGGGCATATAATCCAGGAACGTTTCCAGCCCTACCAATTTGAGTTTCATGCGAGCGATCAGATCCATGGCATCCGACGGAAGGGCCGTGTATTCTTCCAGGGGCAGCCGGACATTTTCCAACAGGGTCATGGAACCGAACAGCGCACCCATCTGATACGTGACCCCAATGCTCTTGAGAATACCGGTGCGCTCATCTCCCTCGGCCGTCACGATGTCCTTCCCGCCGATGAAGATATGTCCGGCCGCGGGCTGGTAGAGGCCGATCATGTGCTTCAGCAAGGTGCTTTTTCCACTGCCGGATCCACCGAGGATGGCAAAGACTTCGCCACGATAGATCTCAAAAGAAATGTCGTCGATCACCACTGACCCATCGTAGGCGGCGGTGAAGTGTTGCACTTGAATAATCGGCCTGTTTTCTATCGGCAGCATGACGCGCAACGGTTACAAGCCTAAGGCATGGAACACCACTGCAAAGAGGCCATCCACAATAGCAATGAGCACGATGCCGCTGACGACCGCGCTGGTGGTCGATTGGCCGACCGCACTGGCGCCTGTCTTCGTCTCCAAACCCCGCAGGCAGCCGACCGCGGCTACCACAATACCGTAGACGAATGATTTCAGCAGTCCACCCATGAGGTCCCCCACTGTCACGGCTGACAGGACTTGGTTCACATACGTGACGAGCGGATACCCCAGCGACCGCATCACGATCGCTCCTCCCATCAAACCGAACAGGTTTGCGAACACCGTCAAGACCGGGATCATCGCCACCGCTGCTATGACACGTGGTAAAACGAGAAATCGGACCGGCTCAAGTCCCATCGTACGCAGCGCGTCAATTTCTTCTCTGACTTTCATGGTTCCCAGTTCTGCGGCAAACGCCGAACCGGACCGGCCGGCCAGGATAATGGCAGTGATCAAAGGCCCCATCTCGCGGAGCATCGCTATTCCCAGGAGATCGGCGACGAAAATGTCCGCCCCAAACCGGCGCATCGGAATGGCGGACTGAAACGCCAAGATTAGGCCGAGCAGCACCCCGATCAGCGCAATGATCGGGAGCGCATCGACTCCGGACCGTTCCGCCGCAAGCCAGGCATCTTGCCATCGCACAAGACGGGGCCGGCGAGCAGCACGGAGCAACGTCAGCGCCAGTTCTCCGACGAAAGTTAGAAGGGCCTGAAGATCCCGCCACAGTTCGACCGCCGCTTTTCCAACCTGCTCAATGATCGACAGCGGCTCACGGCGGCGTCCCGGTGGACGATTTATTGAGATATCCCCATAGATATCCAGAAGGCGCCGGAATTCCTCCTGCAGCCCTTGAATTGTCGCATCACCGCCGGTGCGGATCTGCAACTGCTGAAGGTCGATCAGGAACGCAACCCCAGCGCCGTCACAGTAACTCACCCCCGACGCATCGATCACAAGCCGGCGTGGTTTCCCTTGCGTCAGCATCTGTTGGCCTCGCTGCCACCACTTCCCGGTCGTGTCCGAATCCCACCGTCCCGTCATGATGAGCGTGAGCGTGCCGCCGTCGCTCGAGCGACGCGCATCCAGCGAATTGAGAGACCCCTCTGCTGCTGGTGTTCCCTCCACCATATCCTTCGTGTTCCGTTCCCCTTGCCACTCACGTCGGTGAGTCAAGATTGAACAGGCGCGTGCTGCTGCCCCCGAACTCGTACACCTCGTTCTTGATTCCCAGTTTGATCGGCGCCGCGCCGCCATTGTGTCCGCGCACGGTGAGCGCATCGCGCGTGAGTCGTAGATCGAGCGAATGTCCGCGATAGCGAAGGTGCATGTCGAGGCGTTCCACTTCCAGAGGCAATTTCGGGTTGAGACGGAGAACGTCTGCCGTGACTTCGATCCCCATCGTTCCGCGCTGCACGAGATCGACCGTTCCCGCCATGGCGCCGAGATGGACGCCCTCCGCGGTGGTGCCCTGCTGAATATCGTTCACATCGCTCTGGAGCGCTTCCGCGAAGTAGCGAGTCGCCCGCGGCCGGTCGGAACGCGCCAGCACCCAGGCATGGACCACGCGGGACAGCGTCGATCCGTGGGACGAGCGGGAGTCGTAGTAGGCGACGTGTCTCGGAATCGTTGCCGGGTCGAACGGATAGCCCAGGCGCTCAAACAGTTCGCCGAGCTCTTCGGAGGAAAACAGATAAAACAACATCAGGGTATCCGCCTGTTTCGATGCCTTGTAGCGGTTGGCGCTGTCGTTCTCCGCCTCGAGAATCAGTTCGAGGCGGCCGATGTTGCCGTACCGCATGCGATAATTCTCCCAATCCAACTCGGCGAGCTTTTCGTAGCCTTCGAACTGACTGATGATTCCGTCGTCATGAAACGGCACATACATCCTGCGGCTGATCTCGTCCCAGCGGACGATCTCTTCCTCCGACAATCCCAGCCGCGCCATGAGCGCCTCGCGACGCATGTCTGGGAGCAAGTCGAGCACCTCCAGCGCCCGCCACAGCACCCATACGGCCATGATGTTGGTATAGGCGTTGTTCTTCAGGCCGGGCGCCGGTGAGTCGGGATATCCCTCGTGAAACTCGTCTGGTCCCATGACGCCGTGAATCTCATAACGTCCTCGCTGATCGTTGAAATGAGCGATGCTGGACCAGAACCGCGCGATCTCGAGAATCAGTTCGGCGCCGTGAAACCGCAAAAACTCGATGTCGTGAGTGACTTGAAAGTACTGCCAGACGTTATAGGCGACGGCGCTCCCCACGTGGCGCTGCAAGTACGAGTTATCCGGCACCCAGCGTTGCGAGCGCGGGTTCAGATTGAGTTCCTGCGTTTCTTCCTGTCCGTCGCTCCCGCTTTGCCAAGGGAACATGGCTCCCTGTAACCCCGCGCGCCTGGCCGCGGCGCGCGCCTCACCCAGACGCCGGTAACGATAGAGCAGAAGAGACCGGGTGATCTCAGGCATTCGATAATTGAGAAACGGGAAGATAAACAGTTCATCCCAAAAGATGTGGCCCTGATAGGCCTCGCCGGTCCAGCCGCGCGCCGGCACGCCGATATCGAGGCCGATCGAATGGGGCGAGACCGCCTGCAGCAGATGAAACATGTTCAACCGAAGAAGCATCGGGACGTTCAGTTTGAACGGAGCGTCGACCGGCAGCATCTGCACGTCGAAGTAACGCCACACATGTTTCCAGGCGAGGGCATGCTCCGCCATGATGGCGTCGAAACGACCCGCGCCCGCGATCGCCTTACGAGCCGCCGATCCGCACTCGGAAATAGCGTGATCACGCGAGGTATAGAACGAGACAAGCTTTTCAAGCTTCACTGTTTCGCCCTGCCTCAGTTCGAGGTCGAATTCCTGTCCGATGTAGCCCGGTTCGTTGATGACCCGACGCGGGCCGTTCAATGAGTTGCCGCCGACGAACGCTTGCGTTCGCGCCGTCTGCGCAATCTGAATATGGGATTGGCAGGTGCGGACGAGCAACGAGACGCTGTCTTCGCCGACTACCTCGCCTGCCGGCGACTCCAGATGTTGATTGTTGAATTTGCGATAGAGCCTGGCGCCCGCATTGACGACACGTCCATCGATGGCCGAACGCACCGTGACACGCGCGGACCAGTTTTCGGCGATGAGCGCCAGTTCGAGCGCGCCCAGATGCATGTCGCTGATCGAGACCAGACGTCGCTCCTTGAGCGTCACGCGCCGCCCCTGGCCATCCTCGAAACGTATAGTGCGGAGCAGCATGCCGAGGCGAAGGTCAAGCTCCTGGCGATATGAAAGGATTGTGACAGTTCTCACGTCGAACCAGTCCCCGTCGGCGATGCGAAACTCGAGCGCAAGCCAATTGGGAAGGTTCACGAGGTCCTCGTTCTCGACCACCCGACCGGCAATGTCAGTGCGCAGTCGGTTGTAGCCGCCGGCGAGGTAGGCGCCGGGATAGTGGATCCCGTCCGCCCGCGCCCACGTTACCGCCCCGCGCGTCGAGAAATAGCCGTTGCCGAGCGTGCACAATGCTTCGCGGGTTCCCTCGCTCGCCGGGTCGAACCCTTCGTACACCAGTGACCACTCAGAAGGTGACTCCGTCGTCACTTGGACCTGCGCGAGACTGGTCACCACCACATCGGCGCCCGCCTCGCGCAGCGCCTGAGATTGCCCGCTGCGATCAATTCCGATGACCAACCCGAATCGACCGGCACGCCCCGCCTCGACGCCGGCGAGAGCGTCTTCGACGACGACGGCCCGCGAGGGGTCGGCCCTGACGCGCCGCGCCGCTTCCAGAAACCCATCGGGCGCCGGCTTGCCGTTGAGGGCCAGCCTGGTTATGTCCATTCCGTCCACCCGGGCGTCGAAGAGGCCCGATATCCCCGCGGCCTCCAACACTGCCGCGCAATTGTTGCTGGAGGATACGACGGCCGTCTTGACCTTCTGAGTGCGAAGTGTTTCGACGAGCGCGATTGCGGCCTCATAAGGCTCGACGCCGTGCTGCTCCAGCTGTTGCAGAAAATAGTGGTCCTTCATGTTGCCCAACGCATGCGCGGTCTGCATGCCGGGGGCGTCGTCGGGCGCGCCGGAAGGCAGGGCAATGCCGCGCGAGTCAAGAAACGAGGCCACGCCGTCGTACCGGGGCTTGCCGTCGACGTAGCGCCGGTAGTCGCTCTCGATGTCGAAGGGGATGAACGCTTCGCCTGTGGCTGCGGCCCGCTGTTCGAGAAACCCGTCGAACAGTCTTTTCCACGCCGCTGCATGCACGCTCGCGGTTTTGGTCAGCACGCCGTCGAGATCGAACAAAACGGCGTCGTAATCACGAGGAGACAACGTGACAATGGGAACCGTCTTTTTCATTGGAGATCGTACCTCAGATGCCGCATCGGATTATGACAACGCCCGTTTGAAGGCAGCTCCCAGCTTTTTCAGGCCCCGTATGAATGTCCTTGTCAAGATTGATACGTATGGCCAGGCGGCCGCCTCCTGCGCCAGCGAGCGCCAGGAGCAAGGCATACAAATCGGCCCCATCTCCGTGAATCTCCTGAGCGCCAAGTCGTGCCGCCAACTCCGTTTGACGGACTCCTAGGAGACAGGACATGGTGTCACTCTCCAAATGTCCCGTGCATATTCCGCAATCGTACGGTCGCTGGAAAACTTGCCCGAGCCGGCGACATTCAAAATAGCTTTGTTCGCCCAGCCCTGCGAATCAGCGTAGAGGCGCCCCAGTCTTTCCTGCGTCTCGCTGTACGACTTGAGGTCCGCCAGGTGCATGTAATAATCGCCGTGCGTCAGCAGCGCCTCGCGAATCGGATTGAAAGCTCCCGGCTCATGGCGGCTGAAGTGGTCAGAAAAGATCAGGTCCAGCGCCCGACGCGTCTCCGGCTCGTTCTCATAGTGCCACTGCGGGTTGTACCAGCCACGGCTATCGGCGACCTCTTCGGCGCTGAGACCGAACAGAAAGAGATTCTCTTCCCCGGCTGCCTCAGCCATCTCGATCGTCGCGCCGTCGCGTGTGCCGATCGTCAGCGCACCGTTCATCATGAACTTCATGTTACCCGTCCCGCTGGCTTCATAGCCGGCCGTCGAGATCTGTTCGGACACATCGCTGGCCGGAATCAGACGCTCGGCCACCGAGACACAATAATCCGGCACAAACACGACTCTCAGATGCCTGCCCACGGCGGGATCTCCCTTGATGGTGCCGGCCAGATTGTTGATGAACTTGATGATGAGCTTAGCGAGCGCGTAGGCCGGCGCCGCCTTGCCGGCGAAGAAGAATGTGCGCGCTGCGAACTCGGGGTGTGGATTCTCGCGCAGACGATTGTAGAGCACCACGATGTGCAGGACGTTGAGCAGTTGCCGCTTATATTCGTGAATGCGTTTGATCTGGCTGTCGAAGATCGTGTCGGGGTCTACCACCTCACCGGTTGTCGCCTTGAACCACTCCACGAACCGCATCTTGGCTTCCCGTTTCGCCTTGCGAAAGCCGTCCTGAAACCCCTTGTCCCCGGCGAGCGGCTTCAATTTGGCCAATTGGCTGAGGTCGGTAATCCAGCCATCACCGATCGCATCCGTAATAAGTTGTGACAATCCGGGATTGCAGAGCAGCAACCACCGGCGGGGTGTGACACCGTTGGTCTTGTTGTTGAAACGTGTCGGAAGTATCTCGGCGAGATCCGGCACAACCCGCGTCCGCAATAGCTTGGAATGAATGGCGCTGACACCGTTCGTGCTGTGTGAGCCGACGATGGCGAGATTGGCCATGCGAACCTTCCGGTCTGTGCCGTCCTCGATGAGACTGACACGGCCGAAGCGTGAACGGTCGTTGGGGAACTGTGTCCCTAGCAAGTCGAGAAAACGCCGATTGATCTCGCACATAATCTCCGCCAATCGCGGGAGCAAGGTCTCAAACCATCTGAGCGGCCATTTCTCCAATGCTTCAGGCAAGAGGGTATGGTTCGTGTACGCGAGCGAGCGCTGCGTCAGGTCCCAGGCTTGCTCCCAGCCGAGGTGCGCCTCATCGAGCAGGATCCGCATGAGCTCGGGCACGGCCATCGCCGGGTGCGTATCGTTCAGTTGGATCGCGATCTTTTCTGGCAATGCGCTCCAGTCGTTGTTCGTATGCCGGAAGCGGCGGACAAGATCGGCGAGCGAGCAGGCGACGAGGAAATATTCCTGCAGGAAGCGCAGCCCCTGTCCCATGGACGTCGAATCATCGGGATAGAGTACCCGCGTGAGCGATTCGGCGGTAAGCGTTTCTGCTAACGCCCCCGCGAAGTCGCCACGGCTGAATTGTTGAAAGTCAAAGTAGTCCGGACTGGCGGCGGCCCAGAGACGAAGCGTATTGATCGTCTTCCCTCCGTAGCCGATCACCGGCCGGTCGAACGGGATGCCGAGGAGAATCGACGGTCGGCCGATGATAGGATACAATTCCCCCGCGCGGAGTTCGAATGAACAGTTGAGCTTCACTTCAACCGCTTCCTCCAATCGTGCCACTTCCCAGGGATCAGGACGCCGCAGCCAATTGTCGGGCTGCTCGAATTGCCAGCCGTCCTTGATTGTTTGCTTGAACATGCCGTATTCGTAGCGGAGACCGTAACCCATACCCGGAATCTCAAGCGTTGCCATAGAGTCCAGAAAGCAGGCCGCCAGACGGCCAAGGCCGCCATTTCCGAGCCCGGCATCCGACTCCATCTCGACCAAGGTCGGATCCACATGGCTCTTCTTCTTCATGATTTCGAGCGAGATCTCCGCCAGTTGCGCATTGACGATATTGTTGGCCAGTGAACGCCCCAAAAGGAACTCCATGGAGAGGTAGTAGACCCGCTTCGGATTCTCTCGCTCGTAGGTCTTCTCCGTCAGGAGCCAGCGCTGCGAAATGACGTCTCGAATGGACCGTGCCACCGCCTCAAACTGCTCGCGCGGGGTGGCCTTCTCGGGAACAATGACATTGTCGAACACAAGATGCCGGTCGTAGAGTGCATCGTCTGTCCCATAGAACTGGACCGGCCCGCATCCATATTGTTCATGAAGCTCGTTGAGGCGCTCGTTCATAAGACCTCCGTCGAAGAACTCAAGAGTGAAGGTCGTCCAGGGAAAAAGTGTCTCACTTGGCGTCACTTGCTCTCAGCGCGAACAAGACCACCACTGACCGGGGTTGTGTCAGATAGCTGTCACCCGGAACGAACGGCGCATCGGGCCCGTCACAGATGTCATCCGGCGAGTCCAGACAGGTGTCGATCAGGCGACGCCAGCCCTGCTCTGACTTCGCCGCGCCCGGCAGTTCGAATGCCAGGGGCTCCCAGTAGGCATTCACGATGACATGGACGAGGAACCGCCCGTCAAGAGTGCCGGCCGTCAAGGCCAGGCTGTGGGATTCGTCGTTCCAGTCCGGCCGATTGAGCACGATTCCATGCCAGTCGATCCTTGCCCGGCAAAGGATCTCATTCAGAGTCAGACTGCTCTCCCCTCGCGCCAGTGGACTCCTCAAGCGCAACAAGAGGAGGAACCTCACGAAGCGATGAATGTCGGCATGCTTTCCGAGTCTCGTCCAGTCGAACCAACTGATGTCATTGTCCTGGCAATAGGCGTTGTTGTTCCCGCGCTGTGTATGCCGGACTTCGTCGCCCATAAGCAAGATCGGCGCGCCGACGGACAGAAGCGTCAACGCCAGGAAGTTTTTCACCTGCCGGTTGCGCAAGCGCTCGATGGACGGGTCGTCGGTCGGACCTTCCACTCCGCAATTCCAGCTCAGGTTGAAGTCGGTCCCGTCCCGGTTGTCCTCTCCGTTCGCTTCATTGTGTTTGTGGTTGTAGGAGACCAAGTCGTTGAGCGTGAATCCGTCGTGGCAGGTCACAAAATTGAGGCTCTGCTCCGGTTCTCGCTCCTTGTGCCCATAGAGGTCAGGACTGCCTAACAATCGTCTGGCCACCCGCCTCACCGTGCCGTTGTCTCCCTTCATGAAGCTGCGGACGTCATCCCTGAATTGGCCGTTCCACTCTTTCCAACTGTCTCCAATAAACGAGCCAACCTGGTACAGGCCCGCCGCGTCCCAGGCCTCCGCGATCAGCTTCGTTCCGGCTAGGCACGGATCCGATTCGATGTCCCACAGGATGGGGGGATTCTTCAACGGCCGGCCATCCTCGTCGCGGGAGAGGATCGAGGCCAAATCGAAGCGAAAGCCGTCTACGTGCATCGACTCCACCCAGTAGCGCAGGCTGTCGAGGATCAACCGGCGGACAATCGGTTGATTCGCGTTCAAGGTGTTCCCGGTGCCGGTATAGTCGGCATAGCGTGACCGGTTCTCCTCCAGCACGTAATACGCCGCGTTTTCCAGGCCGCGATAGCAGAGCGTCGGGCCTGCGTGGTCTCCTTCCGCCGTATGGTTGAACACGACATCGAGGATGATCTCGATGCCCGCCCGATGAAGCGCCTTGACCATGTCGCGAAACTCGTCCATCGGGCCCAAGTGATCTTTGCGGGAACTATACCCGTGGTGCGGCACGAAGAATGAGATGGGGCTGTAGCCCCAGTAATTGACGAGACCCCTCGGAGCGTCCTGTTCGTCGAACTGGAACAGGGGCAGCAACTCCACTGCGGTGACGCCGAGATCCTGCAGGTACGGAATCTTGTCGATCAATCCTCGATACGTACCGCGCGTTTCGTGAGAGAGCCCGGAACTGGGATGGCGGGTAAACCCGCGCACGTGCAACTCATAGATCACAGTCTTGGCAAACGGCCGTTTCAGCGGGATATCTCCCTCCCAGTCATATCTGGTGGGATCGACGACTATGCTCTTCATCGCAGTTGCGCAATTGTCACCCGGTACGGACGCGTTGACGCGGCTGTAGCAGGCCGGCATAGCCAGCGCCTTCCCGTATGGGTCAAGCAACAGCTTGCGTGAGTCAAACCGCAATCCATGTTGCGGCTCGGAAGGTCCGAACGCCCGATAGCCATAGATCTGGCCGGCCTGAATACCGGGCACGAAGATATGCCAATAGTGGTATGTCCGGTTCCACCGGGGATTGAGGGCCATCACTGTCGCTGGCTTTGCATCGTCCGTGTGATCGAACAGCAGCAGTTCCACAAGGGTGCTGTTCTTTGAGAACAGGCTGAAATTGACCCCGTCGGGGCAGACCGTCGAGCCGAGAGGAAAACTTTCACCCTGTTGGATCACCCGTTTCTGCTCCATTTCCAATCACGCACCTCAGGCATATCGTCGCCGTGCGTTGCGATGTACTGTTTGTGTTCAAGCAGCTTCTCGCGGATCGCCTGTTTGGCGTAGGCCGCCCGTGACCCGAGCTGCGGCAGCCGATCGATCACATCCCCGACTAGATGGAACCGGTCGAGGTCGTTCATCACGACCATATCGAACGGGGTCGAGGTCGTCCCTTCTTCCTTGTAGCCGCGCACGTGCAAATGCGGGTGATTGGTCCGCCGATAGGTCAGTCGGTGAATCAGCCACGGGTATCCATGGAAGGCGAAGATGATCGGTTTGTCGGTCGTGAAGAGCGCATCGAATTCTTTGTCGCTCAATCCATGGGGATGCTCCTTTGGCGGCTGGAGTTTCATGAGGTTCACCACATTGATGACGCGAATTTTCAGTTGCGGCAGATGGCGGCGGAGCAGGTCTGTTGCGGCCAGTGTTTCGAGCGTCGGCACGTCACCGCAACAGGCCATCACCACGTCGGGCTCGCTTCCCCTGTCGTTGCTGGCCCATTCCCAGATCCCGAGGCCGGCGGAGCAATGTTTGACGGCGGCGTCCATCGTGAGCCACTGCGGAGCCGGTTGCTTCCCCGCGACGACCACGTTGACGTAGTTGCGGCTGCGGAGGCAGTGATCGGTGACCGACAACAGGCAGTTGGCGTCGGGGGGGAAATAGACCCGGATAACCTCCGCCTTCTTGTTGACGACATGGTCGATGAACCCGGGGTCCTGGTGACTGAATCCATTGTGATCCTGCCGCCAAACATGGGAAGACAACAGATAATTGAGCGAAGCAATCGGCCGCCGCCATGGAATGTGGTTGCAGACCTTCAGCCACTTGGCATGTTGATTGAACATCGAATCCACGATGTGAATGAAGGCTTCGTAGCAGGAGAAGAACCCGTGCCGGCCGGTCAGGAGGTACCCCTCCAGCCATCCCTGGCACTGGTGTTCGCTCAAGATCTCCATCACCCGACCATCCGGCGCCAGGTGGTCGTCGTAGGGATAGCGATCCGCCATCCAGGTGCGGTTGGTGACCTCCAAGACGTCTTGCCAGCGGTTCGAGTTGTTCTCGTCCGGGCTGAAGAGGCGGAAGTTTCGACCTTCCATATTCAACTTCATCGTGTCCCGCAGGAATTTCCCCATGAGGCGGGTGGACTCGGCCACGATCGCACCCGGTTTTGTCACCTTCACGGCATAGTCACGAAAATCCGGCAGACATAAGTCCCTGAGCAGCAGTCCTCCGTTCGCGTGCGGATTTGCGCTCATCCGCCGCGTTCCCTTGGGAGCCAGTTCGCTGAGTTCGGGCTTGAGTCGTCCGGTCTTGTCGAACAGTTCCTTCGGCTTGTAACTCTTCATCCATTTTTCGAGGGTCTTGATGTGCGATGGTTTGTCCATGTCCCCCATCGGGACTTGGTGAGAACGCCAGTAATCCTCGGTCCGCTTGCCGTCGATCTGTTTCGGACCGGTCCAGCCTTTCGGCGTCCGGAGCACGATCATGGGCCAGAGCGGACGTGCGTGGGCGCCCCCTCGGCGCGCGCGGGCCTTGATGCGCCGAATGTCCTCCAGAACGGCGTCGAGCGCGGCGGCCATGAGCTGATGCATCGTCCTGGGATCACGCCCTTCGACGAAATAGGGGGTGTAGCCGTACCCGCGAAACAGGTGATCCAGTTCGTCGTGACTGATACGGGCCAGCACGGTGGGATTCGCGATCTTGTATCCGTTTAGATGGAGAATGGGAAGGACGACCCCGTCGGTGACCGGATTCAGAAACTTGTTGGAATGCCAACTCGTCGCGAGCGGACCGGTTTCCGCTTCACCGTCGCCCACCACGGCGGCGACGATCAAATCCGGATTGTCGAACGCGGCCCCATACGCATGCGAGAGGGAGTAACCCAGCTCGCCGCCCTCGTGAATGGAGCCGGGGGTTTCCGGCGCGACGTGACTCGGAATTCCACCGGGGAACGAGAACTGGGTGAACAGCCGCTTCATGCCGTCCTCATCCTGTGAGATGTTCGGGTACACCTCGCTATATGTCCCTTCAAGGTAGGCGTTGGCCACCAGCCCCGGTCCGCCATGTCCTGGGCCGGCGATATAGATGACGTTCAGGTCCTGTTCCTTGATGAGGCGGTTGAGATGCACATAGATGAGGTTCAGACCCGGGGTCGTGCCCCAATGACCCAGCAACCGCGGTTTGATGTGCGTGCGCTTCAGCGGCTGTTTCAGCAACGGATTGTCGTACAGGTAAATCTGACCGACGGAGAGATAATTGGCCGCGCGCCAGTACGCGTCTATCTTCCGCAGCATCTCAGGGCTCAGTGGACTTTGCGACGCTCTGCTCATAGGCTTGACTCCTTCCCCTCTTTCTTCCCCTCTGGCTTATTGAGAGAGAGACCGCAGATACGCGAGCACTTCACGGGCCTCCTCATCGGAAAGGACGTACTTCCACCTTCCCATCGCCGTATTCCGTCGCCCCTCATGAATGGTCCTGAGCAAGGCGGCGTCAAGTTTTTCCTGAACCGCGGGGGAGGTCAGGTCGGCCGGTGGTGGATTGAACAGACGATAGCCATCCCCCTTGCCTCCCTGGCCATGACACACCATACAGTGCTCCTCGAACAGCCGCTTTCCTTTGGAGGCACCGCCTTCGGCAGCCCACAGGCCGCATCCCTGGACTGCCCCAATGAGTATGAGGAGGATAAACAGCGCACGAGCCAACGCATTCATGTCTTATTCCATTTCGCCGATCGTCCGTGATATCGGCAATCGTTTTCTCTCATACATGTTCGCTTATTTGGACGAGCGGCTCTCGATCACAGCTGCAGGTAGAACCCAAATCCCACCGTCTCGACTTTCTGCGCGAAGAACTGCCCATAGGGATTGAAGCCGTGATAGTAATTCACCAGGAAGCGGAAGCGGCGACTCGATCCCTGTCTCGACCACTCGATCCCGCCGACGACATTGGCATTGATCACCCAGTTCAACTCCTCGAATGACTTGAAGTCCGCCCCGAGCACCGGCGTGACGAGAAACCCTGCCAGCGCCCGTCCAAGGATCGGTGATGGAATGGTGGGGCCGCGCAACTCGACTCCCCACTGCACGCGATTCCGGTCGAGCGAGGCCGGTTCGCGATGGACCAAATACCCTCCGCCCGCGTACAACCTCCCCCACCGGTAGTCGTAGGAAACCAGCGCTTCCAGTTCTTCAAAACTCAGATTCAACCGGTTGAACCCCGGCCGACCCAGCAGGAACTCATCGCCGAGGTGACTGCTTTGGTGATAGAGACGGACTCTCGTCGACCAGCCCCCGGATCGCCAGGACAGGGGAACGCCCACGACATAGTCGGTGTTGATGAGATCCGACGAGGGCGCGCTCAGGTCGAATTGGGAAAACACCCCGGCGAGAAGACCGACTTGCCATCCGTTACAACCCTCTCGCCTCGTATAGAACCCGAAGTTTTCCCCGAACCCCACTGACCCGATATTGGCATGGGTCCCATCCGTCCGCGCGCGGGCAGCCAGGTAGCTGGCAAAGAACTGCGGTTGTTTCGGATCGGCCATCAAGGGTCGAAAGACGTCGTCTGTGGGAAATGCCGCGCCGGTCACGCCTTCGGTCGCATACTCATAACGGCAATCGACGGCTTGCCCGGCCGGCGGTTCGTCCGCGAGAACCGGCCCCGCCGTGGCCACCGCCAGCGCCAGTATCCCCACAGCCCATCGTCCTTGTCTCATGTTCGAAACACCTCGCATCGCGCGACTCATTGGAACTGGCGCCCAAAGCGCCACATGTCGAAGCCGAACAACGAACCGCCCAGGAACCGCCCAGCAGCGCCATGGCAGGTATGAAGTCCCACAAGGTATGTCGAGGCCACCTCTCCCTCAACTCTGCGAGGCAAGGCTCGCCCGAAAGCGCAGCAGAGCGCCGACAAAAAACGCCGTTCCTATACCCATAATGGCGGTCAACTGTGGCCACACCACGTCCACACCGGCGCCCCGGTACAGGATCGCCTGCGCCAAAGCCGTAAAATGCGTGGTCGGCGCGGCCAGCATGATGTTCTGCACGATCTCCGGCATGCTCTCGCGTGGCGTGATCCCGCCGGACAACATTTGCAACGGCAGGACCACGAGAATCATCAGCAATCCGAACTGCGGCATGGAGCGGGCGACCGTGGCCAGGAGAATGCCCATCGAGGTCGTGGAAAACAGGTGGAGCATGGCGCCGAACAGGAACAAGGGGACGGAACCGACGATGGGAACGCCCAAAGCCCCTTGCACGACAAACCGCAAGGACAGCGCGGCACAGACGAGCACGACGAGGCCGTTCGCCCACACCTTGGCCGCCATGACCTCAAAAGGGATGAGGGGCATGACCAGCAGATGCTCGAGTGTGCCGTGTTCACGCTCACGAATCAGGGCGGCGCCGGTCAGGATGATCGACAGCATGGTGACCTGGCTGATGATCTCCATCACGCCGCCGAACCAGATGCCGTTCAGGTTGGGATTGAACTTCACA
>JAHBWI010000013.1 GCA_019637075.1 Nitrospiraceae bacterium
GGAAGAGGCAGGTGCACATCACCTCCGGAAGCCGCGCCGGAATATCGCTCGCGTGAAAATCTACCGGCAACTCGGTGACTTCAATGAAGTCCGCGAGGTAGCTGCGCATGGCTTCTTCGATGCTGGTCGTCTCCCACATGGCCGGATGCAAGCCATAAGCGATGTGTCGCACCGATTCCATCGTCCGCTGGATTTGCTGACTCAGGAGCCGGACCTTGTGGGCCATCGGCTCGTCGCTGCTGCGCTCGATGGCATTGGTCGAGAACATCAGCATGGCGAGTTGCTGACAGCAATTGTCGTGGAGTTCTCTTGCGATCGCTTTCCGTTCCTCGTCCTGAATGTTCAGTAACTGCGCATTCAGATCCTGTAGCTTCTGCCGGCTTGTCCGCAGCTCGTTCTCATGTTGCTTCAGTTGCTGTTCGGCCTGCTTGCGTCGGGTGATGTCGATCATCGCGACCCTCACGAGATCTTGCTGCCCCTGGGCCGGGCTGCCTTCCAGCAAGACGTTCATCACCCCCTGTGGTGGCTCATCGGAGAGATCGCCGAGATCGACCTCGCACGTCAGGCGTGTTCGCTCAACGCAGACCTGTTTGCAAAATTCGGTGAACCGCCGGCGTTGCGCGATCGGCATGAAGAGATGGAGCCGCCGGCCCATTAACCGGTCCATCGGCTGGCGTAACATGGCCGCGCCAATCGGATTGACGTCGGCAATGGCTCCCAGCCTGGTCAGTGAAAAATAACCGACAGGAATGGATTCGTATAATTCGACAAAGCGGTTGCGACTTTCCTGAATCTCCAGATGCGCTTGCCGGAGTTCATCGCACTGCAGCTGCAGTTCCACATGGTGAACTTGGAGTTCATGCAGCAACCGTTGGGTGTCGGTCGAGGATGGATCGAGGGGGGGCGCGGGCTCACGGTTCTGTAGATAGAATTCGGCCTTTCGGCGTAGACGTTCAATGTCTGATCCTGATGTGGACATGGCATCCTCTTCTCAGTGCAGACGATGAGGTGATCAGGTTCCTGGGGCCGGTGAGCGATTGTCAGGGGAGGCCGTCAGCGCATCTCCGATGACAATGGCCCACCGAGCCCAGCTGCTCACGGGCGTCTTTCCAGCGAATGCAATCCAACGAACCCGTTTCATGCTGCCGTCTTTGGCTACCAGGCGAACCAATCTGGTCGGAGGACCGGCCGACGAGAGCGTCGCCTCGTCCGGAAACACGCGCCGGAACGTCTCCGGCTTGCCGACGATATCTTCCGCCGGATAGCCCGTGACGCGTTCGCATTCTTTGTTCCACGCCGCGACGTTGCCCTGTTCATCGAACGCCACCACCATGAAGGGAAGGCTCGTGAGAATCACGGTGAGGTTGGATTCGGTGTCGAGCAACGACTGTTCCAGCGTCTTGAGCGCCGTGATGTCGGTAAAGGTCAGTACCGCGCCGTCGATCACGTTGTCGAGGGTGCGGTAGGGGATGATGCGCAGGAGGAACCAATCTCCACCCTTGGCCTCAACGTGCCGTTCGCGCGGGACCAGGGTTTCCAACACGTCTCGCACATCCTCCACCAGCGTGTTCTGTTTCAAATTCGTGGCGATGTCGCTCAAGGGACGGCCGACGTCGGTCGTAATCAGGTTGACGATTTTGGCGGCCTGCGGCGTAAAGCGTTTGATGTTCAAATTTTGATCCAGGAAAATCGTGGCGATATCGGTGCTGTTGAACAGGTTTTTCATGTCGCTGTTGGTCTGCGAGAGATCGTCGATCTTCTGCTGCAGTTCCGAATTCACCGTGACCAATTCTTCGTTCAGCGACTGGAGCTCTTCCTTGGACGTGGTCAGCTCTTCATTGGTGCTTTGCAGCTCTTCATTGGTGGACTGCAGTTCTTCATGCGCCGATTTGAATTCCTCCTGGGACGTTTCCATCTGCTCGACGCTCATTTGCAGCTGCTGCTTGAGAAGTTTGATCTCGTCTTCCATCTGTTTGATCGCCCGGAGCGGCTTGGAGGCCGTTTGTCTGCCGGTCCGGCCGGCGTCGGTCGTGAGGCCGATTTGCACCGGTTCGAATGCGACCAGTGCGAGCCCTTGCATGCCGGCATAGCCGGTGAGCGGGCGGACGGAAATATTGATCATGCTGGAGTCGCCGTTGGTTTGCACCCGCAGCCCGGCCGTGGCGACTTCGCGCCGCTGCATGAGGGCGCGCCGGATCAGCGAGGCCAGCTCAAGCCGGATGCCTTCCCGCGCCATCGCGAAGATGTTCATCGTGGCTTCGCCGGCGGCCGGTTCGAGAAAGCGGCCGGTCTTGCCGTGAATGTAGAGGATGTCTCCGGCTTCATTGACCAACACGGCGGCGGGAGCAAATCGATCGATCAACACCTGCCGAAACACCTCCGGAAACGACGCGTTGTCTGTCTTGCGTTGCTTCTGCGAGGAGGCGACCAGGTCAGGAGCGGGAAGCCCGGCCGGAATATCCACGGAAGGCCTCGTCAGGCCGTTCGTTTCACGTCGCCGGAAGATTTTCCACTTGTTGTCCATGGCAACGAACAGATCGGAAAAGGAGCCGATCGTTTCCGAAGAGCCGAGGAACAACACTCCTTCGGGATTCAAACTGTAATGGAACAGCGGGATGACCTTTTTTTGCAATTCAGCGGTGAAGTAGATCAACAGATTGCGGCAATTGAGCAAATCGAGCTTGGTAAACGGCGGGTCCATAATCACGTTCTGGGGCGCGAAGATGACCATCTCGCGGATCTGTTTATTGATCCGGTACATGCCGTCTTCCTTCAGAAAAAAACGGCGCAACCGATCCGCCGGCACGTCATGAATGATGGAGGGCGGATACAACCCCTGCCTGGCCCGGTCCACCGCCTCCTTATCGATGTCGGTGGAAAACATCTGCACTTTGACGGAGCCTTCGAGGTTCAGGTCGTCCAAACATTCCCGAATGACCATGGCCAGCGAATAGGCTTCCTCCCCCGACGAGCAGCCCGCCACCCAGACGCGAAACACACCCTTTCCCGCCTTGGCCTTCAACAACTCGGGCAGCACCTTCTCCTTGAGCAGATGGAAGGCTTGCGGATCGCGGAAGAAATTCGTCACCCCGATCAGCAACTCCTTGAACAGCAGCTCCACTTCCTGAGGATGCTCGCGCAGATACTGGGCGTACTTGGCGATGTTGCCGATCTGATTCACGTTCATCCGCCGTTCAATACGACGGTACAGGGTATTGCGTTTGTAAAACGAAAAGTCGTGGCCCGTATGGGAGCGCAACAGGATCAGAACCTTAGACAGCGACGCGGTGATCGTGCTTTGCGGGAGGGCCGGCCCTTTGGGCTGTTTGGCCGACAGAGACATGTAGGCCATCAGCTTCACCGGCAGCTGCTCCGCGGGAGCGACGTAGTCGATCAGTCCGGTGCCGATGGCATTCCTGGGCATGCTGTTGAACTTGGCGCTGGCCGTCTCCTGAACCATCGCGAGGCCGAGATGTTCCTTTACGGCCTTGATGCCCAGCGTGCCGTCCGCCCCCATGCCCGAGAGAATAATGGCGACGGCGCGTTCTCCCTGATCTTCTGCCAGATGCCGAAAAAAGTAGTCGATCGGCGTCCGCCAGCCGCGAGGCGCCGTCGGCTCATGCAGGTTGAGCGAGCCTCGAAGAATCGACAGGTCTTTGTTCGGCGGAATGATGTAAATGTGGTTCGCGGCCACCGGCATGTCGTCTTCCGCCTGGACGACCGGCATGGTCGTGCAGCGTTGCAGCAGCTCCGGCATCATGCCCTTATGAGTCGGATCGAGGTGCGGCACCAGGACGAAGCCGATGCCTTGATCAGGGGGCATCTGGCTGAAAAATTGCTCGAAGGCTTCCAAGGAGCCGGCGGAGCCGCCGATGCCGACGATGAACCGGGGACGGCGTGGAACCGAAGATGTGCGCTTGGTGCGAACCGCCTTGGTCGGTCGAGCGGAACCACCTTTTTTTCTGCGGTTGGGTAATGGCGGCCGATGTGATGCCATGGGAGAGGACTTCGTCACAACCCGTGAGTTGGAACAGCAGGCAACATTGTACGAATTTCTGCGGAGACGCACAACCGGGAATTTGGGCCTCAGCATGCCACGGCCCGTCCTTTGACCAGCGCGATCAGCGTCGAGGCGATGGATTCCATCGGCAGGAGGCAATCGGGATGGTCATATCGCACGGCGTTTAAGGGGAGAAACGGGAATTGAGCGTCGGCCGGGTCCTGTGTCAGGGAAATACCACCATTCTGCTTGATTTGAATCAGGCCGTTCACCCCGTCGTCTCCCCCGCCGCTCAACAGGATGCCGACAACTCGCCGTCCATAGGCTTGGGCCGCGGAGCGAAAGAGCGGATCGATGGCAGGCCTCGCGCTATGTTCCTTCGGACTGCGCCGCACCAGCATGCGGTCCTGTTCAAGTTCCAGATGATGGTCCGGCGGGGCGACATAGACGCGGCTTCGAATGAGCTTGCGGCGGTGGGAGGCTTCGACCACGGCCATACGGGCGCGGTGGCCCAGCACGTGAGCCAACTGGCTTTGACCGGGAGGGCGGTGCACGACGATGGAGATCAGCGCAGGAAGATTGCCCGGCAATTCGGCGAGCACGCGTATCAAGACCTCTATACCTCCTGCCGAAGCGCCCACCACGATGACATCGCGGGTGAGATGATCTTCATTGAGTCGCGATCGGGAGGCGCCAGAAACCGGAGCGTCGCTGGCGCGGGAACGGCAGGGGTCAAGTGGCCTATTGTGCCCCATGCGTAAGCTCGATCATGTGCACCAACGTGTGAAATTGGTGCGTGGCTTCTCGAATCCGGCGACGGAGCGCCTTCCTGGTCTCGACGGACCATTGTTGTTCGTCGAAGAATTGTTCGTGCACCGTTGCCGTCTGCAACAGCAGCACTGCGGCCGCCCAGAGTGTCCGTTCAAGCTCCTTTTCTTTCGCCAGCAGAAGACTGCGGGTCGAGAAACGATGGCCGACCTGACAGACATAGCCCCGACGGCGACCGTTGGTCATCTCGACAGAGAGAACGCCCACGCAATCAGGGCAGGAAAAGTCTGCAGGTCGAGGTTTCTGAATCGATGGCGTTCTCATTCGACCAGCTCCGAATCGACACGTAAATATCCTATCTCCCAAATAAGGCTTCTCCCTACTGGGAGTAACCCTGGGTCGCCGGCCTGGGAGATCTACGGTTATCTTTGCGTGACTAGGATATACTGCCTTCGTGAATGACATGTGTGCGGATCGCGCCGGAGGGCCAGGTGAGTTGAATGACGTGAATGCGTGATCTGCCGCATGTGCCGGAACTCACATCATGCCTGCTGAGAAGTTTCATAACAAGCACAGAGACGACAAGGCCCCCGGTCTGACTGCCGGCAGCAATGTCCGTCCTTCCCTCTCCGCTTCCCTCGCCGATGATGGTCATTGTCCCTTGGTGGCCATCGGCGGGTCCGCCGGGAGCCTGGAGGCGTTGCAACAGTTTTTTCACGCGCTTCCCGCCTCGACAGGCCTATCCTTCGTCGTGGTCGTGCACCTGTCCCCGACCTCGCCGAGTTCATTGCCGGAGCTTCTCCAACATTGGACCGCACTTCGCGTGTGCTCCGTGCGCCACATGCAGCGGGTGCAACCCGACCATGTGTATGTCATTTCTGCCGGTCGATACTTGACCTGCAAGCCAGGCTATCTGCAATTGGGCGCCCGCAGTGCGACCGTGCCGCGCCGCCTTACGATCGACGTGTTTATGCGCTCCCTTGCCGAAAGTTATGGGCCCTGGGCGGTGGCGATTGTCTTGTCCGGTGCGGACAAGGACGGGTCGATGGGCATTCAGCAGATCAAAGCACGCGGCGGATTGACGCTCGCGCAAGATCCCACGGTGGCCACCTATCCCATGATGCCGCAGAGCGCGATTGCCACCGGTTCAGTGGATGCCATTGTGCATCCCCGTGACATGCCCCTCCGGGTCGTGGAGCATTTCTCTCAACTCCCCAGACGGGGAGACGGCGCCGTTCCGGACCTGTCGGTGCGTGAGCCCCATCGTGCCGGCATCCAGCTCACCGACACGCTCGAGCAGGCCTTGCATATCATTCGGGAACGCACCGGACAGGATTATGCCCGGTATCGACGCCCGACGCTGTTACGGCGGCTGGAGCACCGGATTGAGATGAGCGGAGCCGACAGCGCCCCGGAGTATCTCTCGTTGCTGCAGGAGAGCCGGGAAGAGACCGATACCCTCGGGCGGGAGTTTCTGATCTCCGTGACCCGATTTTTTCGCGACCCCCAGCACTTCGACTTGCTCGCCAAGACCATACCGGAACTCTTCGAGGGGAAGGGGACGGATGATGTGGTGCGCGTGTGGGTGCCCGGGTGCGCGACGGGAGAGGAAGCCTATTCCATCGTCATGCTGCTGCTGGAGTATGCGGAACAATCATCGGCCTCCGCCGCCGTGCAGGTGTTCGGAACCGATCTGGATGTGGCCGCCATCATGGCCGCGCGGAGCGGGCACTATTCGCACGATATTGAACGGCATCTCACGGCTGATCGTCTGCATCGCTTTTTTGCCACGGACGCGTCTGGGTATCGGGCACGACGCGACGTGCGGGAACCGCTCCTCTTCGCCGTCCACGATCTTCTGAAGGACGCGCCATTCGCCCATATGGATCTGGTGTCCTGTCGCAATCTCCTCATTTACCTGACTGCGGAGGCGCAGCAAGAGGTGCTCCAAACCCTGCATTTTTCCCTGAGGCCCGGAGGATTGCTTTTTCTCGGTTCAGCTGAAGGGGCGGAGGACCGTCTATTTTCTCCTCTCGGTACCGCGCACAAACTGTATCGGCGCTTGCCCGGCGGTCGCAGTTCCGCCCGGCTGACAGCGGCGAAACATCTCCTCGCACGTTCTCGGGACCTGCACTCGCCCGTTCACGAGATATCCAGCCTCGTCGGGACGTCGGCCATCGAACCCTCTCCCGTTTCATCACCGGACCAGGCCATCAACCGGCACCTGTCTTCCCGCGAGCTGAGTTCTGCGGATCTTCGCGCCAGCAATCAGGAACTGTTTGTCATCAATCAAGAGCTACGAGCGGCGACGGAGGAGCTGGATATCAACCGTCAGGAACTGCAGTGCATCAACGAGGAACTGACGGTGCTCAACCAACAGCTGAGCCTCAGTATCGATGAACTCACCCGCGTGAACAGCGACCTGAAGAACTTCATCGATGCCACGGACTTAGGGATTATCTTCCTCGACCGTCACCTCAAAATCATGCGTTATACGCCGGCCGCGACCCGATTGTTCAGACTCATTCCAACCGATCTCGGACGGCCGCTGCTCGATCTGCGGCATGATCTTCTCTACGACCGATTCGAGGACGATGTCCGGATCGTCCTGAGCGGAGCGTTGGACATCGAACGGGAAGTCGAGGACCACAATGGCCGGTGGTTTCTCACGCGCATCATGCCCTATCGGACGATCGAGCTGAAGATTGTGGGCGTGATGCTCACCTTTGTGGACGTCACGGAGCGCAAACGGACCGAAGCCCATCAGGCGTTCCTGGCCGGCATCGCGGACGAACTGTCCGGTCTCCTGTTGCCTGCTGAAATCATGGACAGCGTCGGACTGAAGCTCGGCGCCTATTTGAAGGTCAATTCCTGCACCTTCGTGGACGTGGACGACGAGGGCGGCGACGTGACGGTCTACCAGGGATGGCCGACTCCGGATGAACCAACCGTCTATCAAACCTTTCGATTGACCGACTATTTGACGGACGAACTTTCACGGACCAACCGTGCCGGGGACGTCTTTGTCATGCGTCATATCGGCGACGATCAGTGCCTGCATTCGGCGGCTCATGCCGATGTAGAAGTGGGCGCCATGCTCAATGTCCCGTTTCACCGGGAGGGACGCTGGATCGCGAGTTTGGGGGTGACGAACAGCGAGCCGCGAGAATGGCGCGACGATGAAATCGAGCTCGTGCGGGACATCGCGGACCGCGTGTTTCCCCGCATCGAGCGGGCCCGCGCCGAACAAGACCTGCACATCACTGAAGAGCGCATGCGCTACCAGAAGGAAGTGTTTCAGGCGGCGATCGACGGCGCGTCGCTGGAATATTGTCTTCATCTGCTCGCCCGGCTCGTGACTCAGGAGATGGCCGGCAAGGCCCGCACCTCCTTTTACATGATCGACCCCGAAGGCCGCTGTCTGCACCCGGTATACGGCGCCGGCGACATGCCGCACTCCTACCTGAAACAAGTCGACGGGTTCCTGATCGGCGAAAGTCCTCTCGCGTGCGGGCTCGCGGATCAGACCGGCCGTCCGGTGGTGACTCTCGACGTGTTTGAAGAGCCTGCATGGAAGCCGTGGCTTCACTTGGCCGAAGCCCATGGGTTCCGTGGCTGCTGGTCCTTCCCGATCAAAACGCGCGAGAATAAAGCCGTGGGCAAATTGGTCATGTTGTTCGAGGCCGCGCGCGAAGCCGGGGCTCGCGAGCGTGCGCTCGCCGACATCGTCACACAATCCGCGGCGATCATCATCTCCAATCACCTCGAAGCGCAGGAACGAACCCGCGCCGAAGCAGCCTTGCGAGAATCGGAAGAACGTGTGCGGGCCTTCGTCGCGGCCACCTCGAACATTGTGTATGTGATGAGCGCAGACTGGAGCACGATGCACAGGTTGGTCGGGAAAGACCTGATCGCCAGTCTTGAACGGCCGCGCGGCGACTGGATGGACGCATACATTCCGCAAAGCGACCGGCTTCTCTTCCGGCAAACTATCGAGCAAGCCATCCGAACCAAGACGCTGTTCGAACTGGAGCATCGGGTCATTCGAATGGATGGCACAATCGGCCGGGTCTCTTCGCGAGCGGTTCCCATCAAGGATCAACACGGTGACATCGTCGAATGGTTTGGGACAGCCAGCGACATCAGCCACATGACACATTCGCGGCAGGCAGGGTAAATCCGTCGGGCGCAGGAGAGCGTCAAGACTGGTCTGGGCGGAGATGTTCCCGGTCGGGAGTGATGCCGGAGGACGAGCGGATGATGACGGTCGATCAGCAGTCGGTGGCGAAGGACTGGCTGTCACGCGGCTTCAGTTGTGATCTTTGGGTTGATCCGCCCGGGCAAGTATGGGAGGATTACCGCCACGCCACGGATGAATTGGTCATGCCGGTCGCAGGGCGGCTGGAATTCGAGTTCGGGGGGCGCTGCCTCTGGCCTGCGCCGGGGGAAGAGATTCTCATTCCGGCCGGTGTGTCGCATACGGTGAGAAACATCGGTGGGACCACTGCTCAATGGCTCTACGGGTACAAGCGGGTTCATACAGGCTGATGAGCTAACTCAGCAGAGGGAGAGGAGCCGATGCCGACAACGACGCAATTTGTGGTGAGTGGACAGAGCAAGCCCGGTGTGCTGGCCTCAGTGGCGGCGGTGCTGGGAGCTGCCGGGGTCAACATCAAGGCCTTTTCCGCGCCGGAAGTGACCGGGCCGGGAAAGCTGCGGTTGATCGTGGCCGATGTCGATGCCGCGCGAATCGCACTGAGAAAAGCCAAGGTCAAATTCCGCGAAGAGACAGCCCTGATTTTGAGCCTGGAGAATAAGCCGGGCGCGTTGAAACAAGTGGCCGATTCGCTCACCAGAGCCCGCATCAATGTGAAGTGCGGCTATTGCACGCCGTCGCGGGAAGG
This sequence comes from Nitrospiraceae bacterium, assembly GCA_019637075.1. Taxonomy (NCBI): domain Bacteria; kingdom Pseudomonadati; phylum Nitrospirota; class Nitrospiria; order Nitrospirales; family Nitrospiraceae; species Nitrospiraceae bacterium. Next base: position 9,673 of record JAHBWI010000013.1, read on the forward strand.
CAAACGCGCCATCGTGGTGCTGACCGTGTCGAACACCACCAAAGCCCTCGGGGTGCTGCGCACCCATTCACTCGACGAATTTTAGCGGGTTGAGTCTCTTTTTCAGCATCCTGCGAATCCGCCTCACGCCGGGGGAGAAGAGGACCAGCACAAGCCGTCTTCTTCTCCCCCTGTTTGCTCTGCTCCTGACTACATGGCTCCATGGCTGCTCCGGCTGGAGTCCGGCGCGCCCGTCCTATCCGCCCGGCTATCCCTTGGGATTCGTGGAGCGTGGAAGCGCATCCTGGTACGGGCCCGGGTTTCATGGCAATCGTACGGCCAACGGCGAAGTCTACGACATGCATAAACTCACGGCGGCGCACCGGACGTTGCCCCTGGGTTCGGTGGCAGTGGTGCGCTCGTTGACGACGGGACGGCAGGTGACCGTGCGCATCAATGATCGCGGGCCATTCGCGCGGGGAAGAATTCTGGACCTCTCGCTGGCCGGTGCCCAGGCGGTGGGTATGGTCGGCCGCGGTACGGACGACATCGAACTGCGTGTCATCAGCTATCAGGGCAGGGCAGGAGAGATGGGCTGGTTGCGAGTGCAGGTCGGCTCCTTTGCCGACCCGTCCAATGCGCAGGCTCTGGTGCAGCGGCTACGCAATGCCTATCCCGGTTCCCGCGCGGTCGCGGTCGATCTGCCGGACGGTCGCCGGTATCGTGTGTATGCCGGCCAGTTTCGTACGGAAGCCGACGCCGAACAGGCCGCCGCACATTTGAAACGAGCGCTGGATACGGATCCGTTCATCGTGCGGGACGACAGCGAGTCGCCCGCTACGGGAAATCCATGAGTGTTGTGGCGGTTAATCACGTTAAACGGTTGATATCGTGATGCATTGCCCGCAGCAAGATTTCCTCTCAAGGCTTGATGCGACTCTCGGCCTATGCTAAGTGTAATAGGTAATGGATGATGGTGACCCGAGAGGACCTTTCTTCGTCGTCTTCTCACGACATCGGGCAAGTCTTGCAGTTCGGACCCTAGGCTTCGAACTGATCCAAGGATCCATTTTTTACCCTGACATCGTTGTTCCGTACCTTTAGCCTCGATAGGTCTTATGGACATTATCGTCTTGATCTTCCTTATTCTGTTGTCGGCGGTCATCTCCGTCGTCGAAGTGGGCTTCTATTCCGTCAACGACACGAAACTCCGCGCCTTGGCCGATACGGGCAGCAAGCGGGCGGAGATGGCCCTGCATCTGCGCACCGATCCGCAACGGCTCCTGTTGACCATTCTGGTCGGCGACCGGCTGGTCGATACGGCGACCGCGTCGCTGGCTACGATCATTGCCTTGAACCGGTTCGGAGGGCAGGGGCTCGAAGGTGTACTCGGCGAGGCTTTTGCCGTGCTCGTCGGTATTCTCACGTTTGTCCTGCTGGTGTTCGCCGATCTCGTCCCGAAGACCCTCGCGGCGAAATATTCTGTGCCCGTCGTGCTGAACATGGCCTATCCCGCCTATGCAGCACAGCAGGTGCTCACGCCGATCATGTTCTTCGTCGTGCCGCTGATCTATAAACTCACCGGCGGGAAGGGGCTCAATGTGCCCTTCGTCACGGAAGAAGAGCTCAAGATCATGCTGGATCAGAGCAGCAAGAGCGGCGCCATCGAGGCCCAGGAAGTGAAGATGATCAAGAACGTCTTCCAGCTGAAGGACATTACGGCGGAAGACTGCATGACCCCGCGCATCTACATGTTCTCGCTCGACTGCAATCAATACCTGCGCGAAGCGAAGGAGCTGTTGTTCAAGTCGAAGTACTCGCGCATTCCGCTGTACGAAGGCACGCTGGATAACATTATCGGCATCCTCTACAAGACCAAGGCGTTGACCGCGCTGGCCCAGGGCCATACCGAAATGAAGCTGCGGGATATCGCGCAGCCGGCGTTGTTTATCCCGCACACGAAATCGGCCGACGATTTGATGAAACAGTTCCAGTTGGATAAACGCCACATGGCGATCGTCGTGAACGAATTCGGCGGCGTCATGGGTCTGGTCACGTTGGAGGATCTGCTCGAGGAAGTGGTGGGCGAAATCGTCGATGAGACGGACATCACCGAAGAATTGATCAAACGGATCGGCAAGAACCAGATCCTGGTGCACGGCCGCACCGAAGTGCGGAAGGTCAACGACTTCTTGAAGGTCGATTTAGGCGACGATGCCGTGACGATCAGCGGGCTGGTGCAACACGAACTCGGCCGGATTCCAAAGGTCGGCGAGGAGGTGCATATCGCCAACTGCCGGCTCGTGATCCATGAAGCGGATCCGCGGGTGATTAAAAGCGTGCAAATCTACAAGGAAGACAAACACCCCGCGTTGCCGGACCAGCCGGTCGAGGAGCATGTGCCGGTCACCCAGGCGTCACCAGATCGGTAAACTCCGCTTCCGTCAGAATCTTCACGCCGAGCTTCTGCGCCTGATCGAGTTTCGATCCGGGGTCGGTTCCCGCCACGACATACGCCGTTTTCTTACTCACACTCGACGACACTTGTCCTCCCTGCCGTTCGACCAGTTCTTTGGCCTGATCGCGACTGTAGGCAGCGAGGCCACCGGTAAACACGAAGGTTTTGCCGGTCAGGGTCCGGCCGCCTGGACTGGCTTCCGCCACCGGCGGAGCGACCGTCAATCCCCGGGCGACGAGGCGCTCGATCACTTCCCGATTTCGCGCTTCGGTGAAGAACGAGGCCAGGCTCTCTGAGATCTCCGGACCAATTTCCCGCACGTGCAGCAACTCGTCCTGCGTCGCTTCCATCACTCGGGGGAGTGTGCCGAAATGCTTCGCCAGCACGCGTGCAATGTGTTGCCCCACCTGCCGAATCCCTAATCCCATTAACAAACGCTCCAGTGAGACGGCCTTGCTTCGCTCGATGGAGTCCATGAGCAGGCTGGCCGATCGGTCGGCGAAGCCCTCCAGGGTCAACAGTTGTTCTTTTGTCAGGCTGTACAGATCCGCGAGGTCTTTGACCATTCCTGCATCAACCAGCTGGGCCACCGTTTTCTTCCCCAGCCCGTCGATATTCAGCGCGCTCTTCGAGGCAAAGTGTTCGATCGCACCTTTGAGTTGCGCCATACAGACGGTCTGTCCCGTGCAGTAAAAGTAAGCGCCTTCGCGCGCCACCGCCGAACCGCAGACGGGGCAATGGTCGGGCATGACGAACGGCGCCTGCCGCTCCTCACCCGGGACGGGCACCCGTTCGGCGATTGCCGGAATCACATCGCCGGCTCGCTCCACCTTGACCGTATCGCCGACGCGCACGTCTTTGCGCGCCACCTCGTCGGCATTGTGCAGCGTCGCGCGGCTGATGGTGACTCCGCCCACCTCCACCGGTTTGAGCAGCGCCAACGGTGTCAACGTGCCGGTCCGGCCCACCGAGACCGCGATATCCTGAATGACCGTGATTTCCTTCCGCGGGGCAAACTTGTAGGCAATGGCCCAACGGGGACTGCGCGATTTGCTGCCGAGTTGATCCTGCCAATCACGGCGATCCAGTTTGACCACGACGCCGTCGATCTCAAACGGAAGGTCGTCCCGCATCGCGTCGGTCGTCTGGTGGAACGTGAGGACCTCGTCGATGGACCGGCAACGCTGCCGATGTTCCGGAACCGGCAAGCCCCAGGCGGCGAGCGCTTCCAACTCGTCCCAATGTGTGGCGGGCATCGGGCCGGCGATGGCCATGATGTCGTAACAGGTGACGGTCAAGGGACGGGAGGCGGTGATGCGGCTGTCGAGTTGCCGCAATGATCCGGCCGCCGCATTGCGCGGATTGGCAAAGCCTTCTTCGCCCCGCTCCGTCATCCGCCGATTCAGGGATTGGAACTCATCCAGCCGCATGTAGACTTCGCCCCGGACCACCAGATGTGCCGGGGGATCTGCCTCGGCATGGAGCTGCAACGGCAGCGCGCGAATCGTGCGGAGATTGACCGTGACATCTTCGCCGATCATCCCGTCGCCCCGGGTTGCGCCACGTACAAAGCGGCCCTGATCGTAGACCAGTTCAACTGAGAGGCCGTCGAACTTCGGCTCGGCTGTGTAGAACGGCTGATCGGTTTCCAGCTCGCGTTTCATGCGCTGATCGAAGGCGCGGACATCCTCCTGATCGACAATCGAATCCAGGCTCAGCATCGGCTTCTCGTGCGACACCTTGGCGAGCTCGCTCAACGGAGGCGCCCCGACACGTTGGGTGGGCGAGTCTGCGGTAATCAGATCGGGATGCGCGGTTTCCAGATCGACGAGTTCACGAAAGAGCCGGTCGTATTCGGCATCGGATATCTCCGGACGGTCTTTGGTGTAGTAGAGGTGGTCGTGATGCCGGATTTCCCGGCGAAGCGCCGCAATCCGTTGTGCAATGCTGTGGTCGGCCATGGGTGGATTACTCACGGATGAACTGCGCGGCGAAGCTCCGGATATCCTGTCCGTTCAGCACATGGAACCGCCGTAGCCTGTCGATCAACTGTCCTGAAAAACGACTCAACGGAATCGGCACCAGCCGCCGGCCCGATCTGGCGGCGATCTGTCGCCACCGCGCCTTGGGTGGTACCGGGGTCACCAGGGCCACGTGCGTTTCACGCGAATGGACGGCTCCGGCTGCGATCAACCGCTCTTCGAGTGTCTTGGCGAATCCGAGCGCCTCGTCGGTCCAAATGTCCGGAATCGGCCGGGGTGGAAAGATGAACAGCGCGCCGCCATAACGTGATTGGCCGATGCCGGGTGCCACCATGTTCTCCAGAAACGGCGTGGCATAGAAACAGAGTGTAGACTCCTGCGCATGTTCCGCGTACCAGGTCGCTTGCCAGTTGTATTCTTCTGGGTCGGCAGGGGTATCGAAAAGAAAAATCACCGTATCGACATTTCCCCGCGCGGGGGGAATCTCTTTGACATACAGCTCCAGCCGTTTCGGGCGACCGCCCGGTTGTCGTTGATGCCAGTGGCGCAGGCTTTCCCGGATGTCGAGCCCGTCTTTCATCGAGGTCGTAAATTTTTCACTTCTGGCCAGATCGGCGCCGATGATCGCCTTGGCCTGTTCCCGCACGTGCGTGTGGAAGCTTTCAATTTTGGTATCTTCCGGCGGCCAGGAACATTGGCGATTGGGATTCCAGAGGTATGACCAGCGGCGACTCGTTCGACGCGCCGGACGAGGACGGAGTGACAGTGAGCGCCAGGACAGGGGTGTCCCCTGGAGCCGGTTCGTAGCCTGCACCACCTGATCGTCAGGCAGGGCCAATTGACCGAGTCCGACCGAGAGGTGCGGCAGGTGGCTGTGCTCGATTTCCTGGTACGAGTAGGTCTTGGCGGTTTCGAGGAGGCGGATCGCAAAATCATCTCCGGCCATTTGTTTGGCCGCGAGCACGAGTGTGTAGAGATCCGGTGTGAGGCGACGGTCCAGGAGCGCGTGATTCCGCACGTATTGCAGGTACAACTGCAGCAACTGTGGTGTCACCCAGGTCGGGACGCTCTGGCCTTCCTCATCGTGGGCCGTTTGCCAGCGTGTCCGGGTTTCCAAGAGCAGTTCTTTGATTCCGTCGATGGAGAGGTGACGGTCTGAATGTACGCTGGCCCGGCGGCGTTCATACAATTCCGTCATGAACGGCAGCTCGCCTAAGACGAAATACAGCGACTGCGGCTCCACAAGATATTGTTCGGGCCGGCGTACGTCGTTGTCCGAGTCTTGATAATCGGCTCGCTGCCGGTACGCCAGGCGAATCCAGGGCCAGTCGGCGAAGTGGCACAGACAGAGGATGTGCTCATATTCGAGCTCCAGCTGATGAAGCTGAAAGGCCATCCAGGCGATGCGGGCCTGTTGTTGTGAGGCTTCGACAGGCGCTGTGAGCGTGGGCACCATGGCAGCGGCGAAGGCGGCGTAAGGCAATTGCTTGAGGGCGTAGGCGTCGGGCGACACGAAGGGGACCGGTTCGACCACCGCGATTTCCCGATCGATATAGGCGCGATAGATCCCTTCCCCGATCGCGACGCGAATTCCCATCACGACGGCCTGGCAGGGATCCACTGGCACGTAGTTGACCGTGGCGCCGGTTTCCGAATCCGGCTCCTGCTGAACAATCACGCTGATGGTCGGCAGGTCGACGACCGCTGCTTCGAGCGCATGCTCGAAAGAAGGCGGAAGCGGAACTGCGAGGCAATCATAGCGGCGATCGGTCAGCCGGTCGCGCACTTCCTGGGCCACGTCACCGCTGCCGTGGAGGACCGGGAACAGTTCGATGCGGGGCGAGAGGCGGAAGACGTCGTCGGAAGTAGAAGATGGTGCTGCCATTATCGGCCGGGATGTAGAGGGTCGTCACTCCCGAAGAAAAAATCTCCGAGTCCCTGCGGCAGGGCCTGATCGCCCAGCGCGCGTTTCCGACGGCGTGACTGCATCGGCAGGTCGAGTGCTTCCTCACCGAGCACTTTGATGAGGGATTCCCGCCAGGCCGCGTCGACCGAGAGCGGATCCGTTGGATCTTGTGCGCGCCGTTTCAACGCATATTGCAACAGATGGATGCCGTCGCGCACGGAGTACTCCAGACTGAGTTGATGCGCTTCCTGGAGAAATTCGACGGTCAAGGCCAGCATCTCCGCCGGCGCGAACGGGAGATGGTATTTTAAGATCGCCAGTTCGTCTTCGCGCGCCGGAAATCCCATGCCCAGCGTCGGTTGCAGGCGGGACAGGATGTAATCGGGCACCTCATAGGTCGAAGCGTCTTCGTTCATGGTCACGCAGCAGCGGAAGTCCGCATGGGCCTTGATCAGAATCCCTGCAATGATTGATTCTACGCAGCGCCGGTGATCCAGCAGCGGAGCCAGCGAGGCCCAGCTTTTTTCGTTCATCCGGTTGCCTTCGTCCAGCACGCAAATGCTGCCGGTGAGGACCGCAGTGACCAGCGGCGAGGCATGGTAACTGATGGTGCCGGATTCCGCCAGGACGGGCGTGATCAGGAGATCTTCCGGGCGCGTGTCGGCGGTGCACTGAAACACATAGAGATCCTGTTTGCGCTCACGAGCCCCGGCCATCGCCAGGGTGGTTTTCCCGATTCCCGGCTGACCGGTGATGCGGGGCGAGAGGGGCAAGTCGCGTTCGTCAATGACGAGCCAGCAGGCCAGCAGTTGTTTCAGGATTTCGCGATTCCCGATCCATTCCTGACCCATGGTCATGGGTTGAGCCAGGTGCAGGGTGATGCCCTCAATGGAAATGACTCGAGACGAGGCCGGTTGTGCGCCTGATGCCATAGTCTTTCGTGCCGGTGATTCGCTAGAATGGAAAGAATGAAACCCTCTTCGAACGGTAGCATAGGCGCGGGGAGAGGGTCAAACACCTGCCTGGCCCATTTCACTTTGACTTTCGCTGCCTTGGACCGTATTCTACCCACTTTCTCAGGCTGCGAATCGGCAGCACATGCGCCACGAAATTCTCGTTGGGACGTGCATGGATGCCTCCCAGCGAGAGGGTGAACGAAGGAGCTATATGATGAGCGAAGGACAGGGACGGATGAGACGCGGGATCGTAGTTCCCATCGGTCTGCTGATACTGGGCAGCCTGGGGTTGAGCGGTTGTGTCATGTCGGAAAAATATGAAGCGGAGAAGGCGCGCAGTCTCAACTTCCAGCGGCTTCTCGCGCAGGAAGAAAAACGCAGTGCCGAGTTGGATGCGGAAGTGAAGCGCGGCAAGCGCGAACTCAGCGAGTACGAAGCCCGTAACCGCGAACTCGGCGCGCAGGTCGAGGCGGTGCGCCAGCAGGCGGCTCAGATCCAGGAAGAAGCGCAGGCGATGAAGGAGGCCAGCCTGTTGGAGAAGCGGGCGCATGAGGATATGAAGCGCCTGACGACCATTCCGAAGGCCCAAAAAGCCGCGCCGAAGAAAGACTTTGCGGCGGCCGTGGATGAGGCGCTCAAGACGGACGTCCCGTCGGATCTCAGCCTGGAGCCGTCCACCAGCCCGACCAAGGATGCGTTCGGGCGCGGCGATGCGATGGAGAGTGCTGGTGCGACCTCCGCAGCGGCGGCCGGGACGACCCATACGGTCCGGCCCGGTGAAACGTTATACCGCATCGGACAAAAATACCATGTCGCGCCGGAGCAATTGCGCAAGTGGAACAATTTGAAAGATAACACCGTCAACGTGGGGCAAAAGCTGATCGTCAGCCAGCCGTAACGCGCGCATCCGGATCATCTGTATGGCAGCCAAGCGACAGTATTCACTAACCCTGGACGAGTTCCGAGGCCTGGCGACGGAAGGCAACCTGATTCCGTTATACCGGGAGATTCTGGCGGACTACGAGACGCCGGTGTCGGCGTTTGCCAAGATCGACCAGGGTCCGACCGCCTATCTGCTGGAGAGTGTGGCCGGTGGAGAAAATTGGGCGCGCTACTCCTTTCTGGGAAGCGGCTCCTCGGCTGTCATCCGTGAAGAGAAGGGTGACTTGATCCTGACTCGCGGGAAGAAACGCCTGAAGATTCAGAGCCGGGGAAACCCGCTGGAACGTGTGCGTGAGTTGATGGAGGAATATCGGCCGGTGACGGTGCCCGGCCTGCCCCGGTTTGTCGGCGGCGCAGTCGGGTACTTGAGTTATGACGTGGTGCGGACCTTCGAAGAGCTGCCGTCTCTCCGTAGAGATAGTCTCGGGATGCCGGAATTGGCCTTTCTGCTGACCGACACCCTGCTGATTTTCGACAACGTCTCGCAGAAGATCAAAATCGTCGCGAACGCCTATCTCGAATCGACAACCGATCGCGCCATCCGCGAGGCCTATCGCCATGCCACGGCGCGGATCGAAAAGATGATCGCTCGCTTGAAACGCCCCATGCGGCAACCCCGCGTGAAGCGCCGGCGGAAGCCCATCACGTTCACTCCCAACATGAATCGTGCCGATTTTGAAAAGATGGTGACGCGGACGAAGGAATACATTCGCGCAGGCGATATCGTCCAGGCCGTCTTGTCACAACGCTGGGAAACACAAATCCATACGACACCCTTTCAGCTGTACCGCGCGTTGCGCGTCGTGAATCCTTCTCCCTATATGTATTATCTGCGCGTGGCCGGCGTCGAATTGGTCGGCTCGTCGCCCGAGACGCTGGTCCGGTGCGAAGACGGGGCAATTTCCCTGCGCCCCATTGCGGGCACGCGCCGCCGCGGGAAGACGCCGGATGAAGATCAGGACCTGGCCCGGGCGCTCCTCGCTGATGAAAAGGAACGGGCCGAACATGTGATGCTGGTCGATCTGGGACGGAACGACGTGGGACGTGTGGCTTCTCGCGGATCGGTGAAGGT
>JAHBWI010000014.1 GCA_019637075.1 Nitrospiraceae bacterium
CCAGCGCATACCGCTTCAGCACGACGAGTTCCTGCTCCGGCCCGTATCCGCTGATCCCTAAATTCGCGACAGACGTGCGCAGCCGATGGCTTAATTGCGTCGTCAGAAGACTGTCGCCAGGGAGCATGGGCGATTCCACATAGGAATCACCAATGACCACGACCTCCGCCCGATCCAGATCCGTATCGTTGCGAAACCCCCGATGGTCGTACCGGAGATCGAATCGTTGAGGTGCATTCGCCGGAAGACAGAGCGCTTCACCGATATTTCCTCGCACAAACGCCCCTTCCTCCTGGTAATGCGCCTCACGGCGGTATCCGAGTTCCGGATCACGGACATATCCAGAGCGATCGAACCATTCACGCCCCTGGGTCCCAAAAAGAGCTTGATAGTTAACGAGACCCGTCATGCCGAGCAATTCGGCGGTTCCCAACACCACGATTCCGCAGAGGGTCATCAGAACGAACCTTCCTTGAATCTCCCTGCGCGGCAGATCGGAGAGAAGGGCATACAAGCCCCACGACAACAAATAGCCGGCAATGAGGTTATCCACGAGATGCTTGGTGCTGGTCACGCCAGTCAGCCATAACAGGGCGCATGCACTTAAAAATATCGCCAACGTCAACCATGTGACCTTGTCTTTCAAGCGTCCTCCCCTATATTTCGCATCTGGATGTGTCACTGGTCCTTGCTCTGATCAGGCCATCGGTGCCTGACGTCCGAGCAACGAACACGCCACAACGGCTGAACAAGTGTCCAGCTATACTGTACACTTCCTTAGCCCGATTAAGAAGGTCTGGGAAGCTGGGGAAGTCCCTAGGACGGGGCGTCGAGAACTCGACAGACGGCCGTAGCGCGGAGGACGGGGGAAGTGACTCATCCTTGAGACTCCCCACAAAAACGTGTTACACAGGTAAAAAGCCGGTTTTGCGCACTCGGCTCTATGTATGTGTTCTTAACGGACTCATGACGGCTACCAAGAAAACCAAGCCACTGAAACGCGCCTCACCGCCTCCCACTAAAGCCGAGGTGCACGTCGGCGACATTGTCCGGCGGCTTCGCAAATCTCATCATCTTTCAGTGCGAACACTCGCCGACAAGTGCGGGTTCTCTCCCAGCTTCATCTCTCAGGTCGAACTACGCCAGGCTTCGCCGTCCATTGCCTCCACCGAAAAGATCGCCTCCGCATTGGGCGTCACCCTGGGAGAGTTCTTTCGCGCCATCGACCCGACGCCTCCGGCCATCATCCGGTCCGATTCTCGGCCGGTCGTCCAAAGCGAGTGGTCTCGTGCAAAAATCGAAGCGCTCGGCCCGTTCAACAAGGACAGCCAGTTCGAGCCTATGGTGATCACGATTCAGCCGGGGGGAGCCAGCGGTCATAAACCCTACGTCCGGCAGGCAGAACAACTCGCGGTCGTCCTGATGGGATCTCTCGAATTGACGCTGGAGGAGGACGTCCACCAGCTCAAGCGCGGCGATGCCGCCGGGATACCGGCAGGCAACCGGCACTGCTGGCGCAACATCAGCAAGCGGCCGGCACAAATTCTGATCGTGACGGCTCACCGGCGGCTGTGACCGTTGTTATCACCTTTCCACCACGTACCAGTCCGCACATCTACCCATCGGAATAACCATGCAGTGGTCTCGCTCGAACACCGCTTTCAGGGCCGCAACAGCGCCATCACGCTGAGGCAGACCAGGAGGTTGTTGACGGCATGGCCGATCATGCCCGGCCACAAACTCCCCGTTCGCTCATAAGCCCACGCCCAGATCACGCCGCTCCAGAAGACGCTCAAGAATCCGATCAATCCATAGCCGTGAGCAATGGCAAACAAGGCCGCGCTCAGCATGGCTGCTGTGCCCCATTGGAACCGCCGCCGGAACACGCCGAATAACAGTCCACGGAAGGCCAACTCTTCAAAGACCGGCGCAAAGACCACATATTCCATCAAACTGACGATCAGAGTCGGAGGCGTGCCCCATACGAGATCCGCATCGAACCACTCGGTCCAGTGACTAATTAAATTCAGTGGCTCGGCAAGGCGGCCCAACACCCACTCTCCCACAAGTCCGGCTGCCACGACTGCCAAGACGGCCAAACTCAGTTGTCCCACATGACGCGGCTCAAGACTCAACCCCAGTCCTCGCCAGAATGTCTGCCGCTGGGGCCGAAGCAAGTGATAATAGGCCAATGCCAGGAGCGGCAGGTTTGACAGCGGCACCGCAACGACCCGCAAGGAGGGCACGTCGCCGGCGGCAAACAGAAACGCCACCGTCAACAACGCACCAACGGCACCCCCGCGCAGCAACACACCGGCCCCCAGACGGCCTGCCCACAGGGGCGGCAACTCGGCGGATCCGACCCGAAACATGGTCGCGCCTGTACCTCGCCGCACCCATACCATCAGGACCATTCCCCCGACGACCATGAGGCCCAACTCGAGCAGGGCGAACGCCCGTGAGCGCCAGACCAATGTTTCGATGCGTTGCTGGTCGGCTGTCTCAATCGTGACGAGCAGCGGACGATCCCCTGCGCGTTCGGCAATACGAGCCGCCAGCCGGCTGTAGAACCAGCCGGAAACGGGTTGCTCTGCCAAAGAGGCTTGCAGATCGAACCCCGCGCTGCGCGCCACATGCGCATCGACGTAACCAGCCTGCAACAGTCGCGCAAACAACGGATACGGTGCGGACTGCCTGGTCCATCGCGAGATACGTTGCCGAACCTCGGGAAGATGCCCCGCCTCGCCCTCCAGGATGGCCAGGTGCAAATCGACAAACGGATCGGACGACTCTTCGGCCAGTTCGCGATACCACTCAATGGCCTGCTCACGATCGTTCGCATCGCTTCCCATCGTGAGGTCATAGAGGAACTGTTCCCATACCGGCAGCGTCTTCACGCCGTCTGCCTGATCCATCAGACGACCGACCATATGACTCAGCGCCCGGCTGGGATCCGCGACCCGCTCCACTCTCGGGATATCGAACGATAACCAGGCCACAACCGCGATCGAAGCCGACAGCACCACGGCAGATAACAACGTGACCGCACGGGAAAACCCGGGATTGTACGCATGCGGCGGAGGAGGCGCCCCGACACAGGGCGCTGGAGGGCGAGATGATTGCGAGACCGGACCAGTCGATTCGTCAGCGTCCACGAGACCTCCAAGGGTAAGGCGCGCCGGAGTATACCACCGGCCTTATGGCGGTGAAACTGCAGAGCATCCCGCAACAGAGGGTGCCGGGATCTCGCCACAATCCCATGGCTGAACCCCCTCCGGTTTCGCTATACTACGCCACTCGCCACGCCAGGCGTTGTTCCCGAGACGGTGCGCCCCCGCTTGGCGAGCGGACACGATCAGTTTCAACCATGAGCCTTTCCTCGCACGATCACGCATTCGTCCCCCCGCATCGATTACTGATGGGTCCCGGCCCGAGCATGGTGCATGCGCGCGTGCTTCATGCCCTGTCGCAGCCACTGGTCGGCCATCTGGATCCGATCTTCCTGAATCTGATGAATACCATTCAAGCCTCGCTCCGCACCCTGTTCCGGACGGAGAACGAGTTCACCATCGCGCTCCCGGGCACGGGATCGGCAGGCATGGAGGCCGTGATCGCCAATCTCATCGAGCCGGGCGACCGCGCCATCGTAGGGGTCAACGGCGTGTTCGGTTCACGACTGGCCACCATGATTGAACGGAGCGGCGGTATCCCGCTACGTATCGAGGCGCCCTGGGGACAGATCATTTCGTTGGATGCCGTGCACGATGCCTTGTCTCGAGGCGGCCCGGTCAAGGCGGTGGTACTGGTGCATGCGGAAACCTCAACCGGCGCCTGGCAACCGCTCGAAGACGTCGGCGCCCTTTGTCGGGCGCACGGCGCCTTATTGATCATCGATGCCGTCACATCCCTCGGAGGCCTCCCCGTCGAGGTTGACGCATGGGGCATTGATGCCTGCTACAGCGGCACGCAAAAATGCGTGAGCTGTCCGCCTGGCCTGGCCCCGTTGACGGTGAGCCCCCGAGCCATGGAAGCCGTTCGACAGCGACGGACACCCTGTCACAGTTGGTACCTTGACCTCTCATTGATTGCCGAATATTGGAATGACCGCAGCCGCGCCTATCACCACACGGCGCCCATCTCTATGCTGTATGGATTGCACGAAGCCCTGCGGCTGATCCATGAGGAAGGACTGCCACCGCGGTTCATCCGCCATCAACTCAACAGCGACGCCTTACTCGCCGGCCTTGAGCCTCTGGGCCTACGGCCGCTCCCTCCGGCGGCGCATCGACTCCCCATGCTCAACTGCGTCACCCTGCCCGAGGGCATCGAGGATACGCTGGTGCGAACGCAGCTGTTGCAAGACCACGGGATTGAAATCGGGGGTGGCCTGGGGCCGCTGCGCGGGCGGGTCTGGCGAATCGGGCTGATGGGCGAGTCCTGTCAGCAGGCGCACGTGCTGACGCTGCTCAACGCCTTGGAAGACATTTTCGCGCAACACGGCTGGCTGGATCAGCCAGGTCGCGCGGTGCAGGCGGCGGTCGAAACCTATACCCAATCACAGTTGTCGGCGAGGAGGGGTGCATGAGTCGAAACGGGTTCTGGATCGTCATGGCGGGGGTAGCCGGCTTCGTGGCGGCGATCACCTACTGGGTCATCGCCCTCGCCGTGGCAGAGTCACGCAAAGCCGACATGGTCGCGCCCGAACGGGTGACCAGTTTCATTCATGCGGTGATCGATGCCAATCGCGCCAACTACACGCAGAACGTCGTCGACAAGTTGCACACCCAAGGCGTGGTCGAAGCCCTCGAACATTGGAAAGAAGAAAAAGGACTTCCCCTGCCCGCCCAATTCCTTCTCGAATCAGGCCGGCTGGTTGCCCAGAAAGACATGAAACTGAGTTTCCGGCTCGCCAGCCTCACCCCGATTTACGTGTGGAACGGCCCGAACAGTGAGTTCGAACGACGCGGCCTGGAAGTCGTCATGAAGGCGCCGGAGAAACCGTTCACGGGCTTTTATCAGCAGGGCGGGGTGCGGTACTTCCAAGGCATCTACGCCGACCGGGCGGTCTCCGAGAGCTGCGTATCCTGTCACAACGGGCATGCGAACAGCCCCAGGCGCGACTATAAACTCAACGACATCATGGGCGGTGTCATCGTCACCATTCCCATCAGCGAGGCCCCATGACCATCGCCATCCGACAGATTCGTATCCTCGACGGCCAAGGCCGCAAGATTGAGCGCGGCACGGTCGTGATTGAAGGCGATCGCATTGTGGCTGCCGGACCGGATCAGACCGTACGTCTGCCTCGAGGGGCACAACGCATCGACGGCCGTGGCCTGACGATCCTTCCGGGTCTCATCGATTGCCATGTCCACTTCTGCCTGGGTGCAGAAGCCGATGTGGTTGCGGCCGTCGAGCAGGAATCCTCGGTCGTCACGTTGCTGAAGGCCGCGGAACTGGCGCGGCGCACCGTGCAGGCCGGCTTCACCACCGTGAGGGATGTCGGCTTCCGTGATCATGCCGTGTTTACGTTAAAAAAAGCCATCGCCTCGGGACTCACGCCGGGGCCACGCATCCTCGCCGCAGGTCTGGCGATCTGCATGCCCGGCGGACATGCCCGCTTCATCGGGCGTGAAGCACAGGGAATCGAGGCCGTGCGGGCCGCCGTGCAGGATCAGCTTACGGCCGGCGCCGAAGTGATCAAGGTGATCGCCTCAGGCGGGGTCCTGACTCCAGGGACCTCCCCGGACGAGGCCCAGATGACTGTCGAAGAACTGAGAGCCGCCGTTGAAGTCGCCGCCGCCCATGGCCGGCACGTGGCGGCTCATGCCCATGGTGCCTCGGGGATGAAGAACGCCCTGCGCGCCGGGGTCCATTCGATCGAACATGCCACGCTCATGGACGAGGAGGCCGCCGGCCTGATGACTCAGCGCGGGGTGTATATGGTGCCCACACTATCCGCTCTGGCCACCACGGCTGCCTGTCCGACCGGCTGCGGCATCCCCGACAGCGCCCGCTCAAAGGCCAAAAACATGGTCCGGCAACACGAGAAGAGTTTCCGCGCCGCCGTCCGGCGTGGCGTCCCCATTGCTCTAGGAACCGATGCCGGCACACCTTTTAATTACCACGGCGACAATGCGCAGGAATTGGAACGCATGGTCACCCTGGGCATGACACCGATGGATGCCATCATGACGAGCACGTCCGCCGCCGCGCGATTGCTGCGACTTTCGGCAGAAATCGGCACCATTGAAGCCGGCAAGCAGGCAGATCTCTTGGTGGTGGAAGGCAATCCGTTAAGAAATATCGGACTGCTCCTGAAACGGGAACGGATCGCAGGAGTGATGCAAGGCGGGCGATTTGTATCAGGACCGCTTTCGGAGACGTAAAGGGAAACCGCGTCCGAGGAAGCAACGCTCCGGAACCGTTTCATCGTACGCGTGTGGCGTACTCTTCACGCGTGAGCGTTACCTTCTTATTCATCTGCGTTGATACAGCAGCTCCAGCGCCGTGGCGAACCCATTGATTCGTCCCTTCCGGAACATCTCCTCCAGACGGCCTCGTAGCGCGCGAATCCCGCCTTCGTCGCCCCTGGCAACCACGGACTGCGACACCATCATCTGCACCGCCACTTCGAGCAGGCGATGCTTGCGTTGCTCCATTTCCGGCGTCACGAATTCATCCAGCACTTCCGCCCCTCGCGCTTCGACGATCGGTTCTTTGAACGTATCATACCCCTGGTGCGCCACCGTGCGTTCGCGAATGATGGCCAATTCGGATTTGATCCGCGGCACCATTTTCATCAGGACGGCGAACACTTCCTTGCGGCCCTCGTCGAAGAGCCTCTTCTCCATCTCCTCGAGAATCAGCGCCGGATCGACGGTCTCCGGCCGCATCTCCTCGCCCCAATGCAGGCGATCGTACGTGCGCCGGCTCTCGGGATCCCCGAGAACTTCATAGGCGGAGTTGATCTCACGGATCTTCTCCTCAGCCTTGCTGTTGTTGGGATTGCGATCGGGATGATGCTCGAAGACGAGCTTGCGGTAGGCTTTCTTGATCTCGTCATCGGAAATGTCCCGCGACACCCCGAGAACGCGATAATAATCAACACGCGGCATAGTGCGAGGGACTATACCATGTCTGCTTTGCAGGCTTCACCTTGACAGCGCGACCTCCTCCCCGTAGCGTGGCGGCACGTGATCCGCACCCGGAAGACCCGCAGCGTGGCATGGACAAAGGGCGTCACGACGTATCAATGGCGTCAACAATGCCGCGAGTACCATCGCATTGATCTATGTCCTTGGCTTGGCCATACTTCCATTTGCCACCGAACCAAAGGCAGACCGTTACCGAAGTGAGGCCCCGCTGCCGGCGGTGGAAATCATGACGGAGCAGGCCGTGAACATGATTTCTCGTATGGTCCAGCTCAGCGAGTCCGCCGTCACCGTCGAGTTCGGCAACACGATTGATCTTCACACGAACGAACTGGTGCTGGCCTTTACCGCCGCAGTAGACCAGACCGTGATTCCAGGTCTCATGGAGGTCGTTCCCACCTACTGCTCCGCCACCGTCTATTTTAACGCAATGCTCACCGATGCCGTCACGATCATGAAAGACCTTCGTGCTCTGTCGATGAACGCGGCGGTAGCGCCCTCGCCCTCATCGATCACCCACACGATTCCGGTCTGGTATGGAGACGCTGCAGGACCGGATTTGACCGATGTGGCGAAGCAGGCCGGACTCACTCCCGAAGAAGCCGGCGCGCTCCATGCCTCCGCCACCTATCGGGTGTTCATGCTGGGATTCAGTCCGGGCTTTCCCTATTTGGGAACCGTGCCTGCGCGCATCGCTACCCCTCGGCTGCAGACGCCGCGCAAACAGGTGGCTGCCGGATCAGTAGGCATCGCAGGCACACAGACCGGCATTTATCCTCAGGCCAGCCCGGGCGGCTGGCGCATCATCGGGCGTACGCCGGTGCTTCTGTTCAATCTCCACAGGCCCAAACCGTTCCTGCTCGCGCCCGGCGACCAGGTGAGATTCGTGCCGATCGAAGAGGACGAATTCAAGGAACTGTCGGAAGACCGGACATGACCCGTACGCGCAGCATCGATCTGAATTGTGATCTCGGCGAGGCGGCAACCCCGGCGCAACGGGATGCAGAAGCTCGGCTCATGCCCTATATGACATCAGTAAATATCGCCTGCGGCGTACATACGGGTGATACGGCACTGATGCGCAGCACGGTGCAGCTGGCGCGACAGTATGATGTGGCAATCGGCGCGCATCCCGGGTTACCTGACCGAGAATCACGCGGACGCCGGGAACTGCCGCTGTCGCAAGCGTTGGTGCTGGACCTCATCCTCTCGCAGGTGAGTGAATTGATGGCGATCGGGCAGTCGGAAGGCATCCGGCTCTCTCACGTGAAACCGCATGGAGCCCTCTACAACATGGCGGCGCGCGATCCAGAGCTCGCCGATGCAGTCGCGGCTGGTATCGTTCAACTCGATCAGCGGTTGATCCTCGTCGGATTGGCCGGGTCGGAACTTCTCAACTCTGGAAGAGCGCATGGGCTGATCGTGGCCGCGGAAGGATTCGCGGATCGAGGCTATCGGGCTGATGGTCGTTTAGTACCCCGAACTGAGACACATGCGCTCATCCATGACGAATCGACCGTCGTCGCCCGAGCGCGGTCACTGGTACATGAAGGCACCCTCGCCGCTGGCGATGGGACGTTGCTCCACCTCCACGTCGATACCCTCTGTCTGCACGGGGACACGCCCGGTGCCGTCCGCCTGGCCCATGCGCTACGAATGATGTTCGACGATGACGGAATTTCCGTGAGGCGCCTCGATCATGCCGACTAAGCCGCCGGTTATTCATGTGTTGCATCCCGGCCTCTTCACGACTGTGCAGGATCTCGGCCGGTGCGGGTATCAGCGATGTGGCGTGTCGGTCAGTGGTGCGATGGATGCCTGGGCGCTGACGGTCGGCAATCGATTGCTTGGAAATCCTGACGGGGCTGCCGGTTTGGAGATGACCCTTCAAGGGCCGGAACTCTTGTTCGAGCAGGCCCTCTTTATTGCCGTGACCGGCGCCGACCTTTCGCCGACCACCGACGGCCTCGCCATTCCCATGTGGACCATGATCGCCATGAAGGCTGGAAGCCGGTTGCAGTTCGGGATGCGGCGGCAGGGCGCCCGCGCCTATCTCACAGTCGCCGGCGGCATCACCGGCCCGATGATACTGGGAAGTCTCTCGACCCATGTACGCAGTGGATTGGGCGGACTGGCAGGTCGAGCGGTGAAGAAATGGGATCAATTCAGCGTGGGACCCATTGTACGCGCAGACGCAGACTCCATAGGCCGCTCGTTACCGGAACCCTATCGGCCTCAGTATTCCAAGTTACCGACCGTGCGACTCATGCCGGGTCCGCAAACCGATTCCTTCATCGACGAAGCCATTCGATTGCTGACTGACCGTCCGTACCGGGTGACACCGGAATCCGACCGGATGGGATATCGCTTGGAGGGTGTGGAACTGCCGCATCGTATCTCGGCGGACATCGTCTCCGAAGCCGTGTGCGTCGGAAGTCTTCAAGTCCCGCCGAACCGACAACCGATTCTCCTGATGGCAGATTGTCAACCGACAGGCGGGTATGCGAAGCTCGCCATGATGATCAGCGCGGATCGTTCTCTCGCCGCGCAATTGGCCCCGGGCGATAGCCTCTCGTTTCGAATGGTCAGCGCACAGAAGGCATCTCAACTTCTTCGGTCGAAACGTACGGATCTTGATCGAATTCTTCCTCCGTGTCGTTCATGAGGGAACACTTCAGCCTAGACGGCGCACGCAATCATTGCGCATCTTTCATGAATACCCCATCGAACGAGAGTGGCTCTGCGATGCGCTGAGTCCTTGACATTGCCCTGAAGCGATCTATTATTATTCGTATGGACACCACATTGACTCCTCGACAAATTACCCACGATGAGAAAAAGGCGGCCGAGGCCGCTTTCGCTGGTCGCCCATTCAATCCCAAATGGTCTGACGCGGCTCGCATCGTCTACGACGGCCTTCTCGCCGCGATGGGGAAAGAGGCTCGTGCCGTCGATACCGACGAGGAACTCGAGCCGGTTGAGCCGCTGGCTTAATCCCCTCGCTGCAATCCGGTGGTCGATGGGTGTAGCTGGCCGCATCCCCTGTGGTCATCGCAGCTGCGTGGCCTCCTCGCCTCGCGCGCAAGGCTAACGAGCGCGATCGGCAAATTCCTTCACCAGTGCCTGTTCCTCTGCCTCGCTTTTCACGTCCCCGTCCAACCGTGCCTGAGTCAATCGCTCCAGAATGGTGCGATAGAGCGGACCCGGACGTACGCCCAAGGCCTTCAGCGCCTTTCCCGTGAGCATCGGTTTCACCTCACGATACGTCGTCAGATATTGGGACAGAGAACGTTTCGCCTTGTCCGAGGCATTCTTTGCCAGCAGGAAGACCAAGCATTCATCCGATAGGCCAGCTAACAGTGCGACTGTTTCCGATGGCCGGAGAGGCGCACGCCGGTTCAACATCCGACACACCGGTTGCGTGGAGAATCGCGCTTGGGTGATCGCGGTCCGTTCCGCTTCGGTAAAGGGAAATCGCTTGAGCATGTCACGGACGGCTTGATCCGGCATCACCTCCGCGAGTGCCATGGCGTAGACCACCCATCCGTTGAGGGGGCGATCAAGACAAGACAGACGATACCAATCCAACGCCGCTTCCAGGTCGCTGAGTCGCCGATCCAGCCGAACAGACCAGGCCAACGTGGGATGAATAAACCGCAACAGATCCAGGTCCGCCAGCCGGCGGACGGCCTGCCTGGGCGTGCGCTCGGAAAACAGCAGCCGCAATTCATCCAGAAGGCGCTGGCCGGAAAGCCGATGGAACAATTCCATCTTCACCGCGCCCTTAATCAGGGCCAGTGTGTCCTTGCTGAGGTGAAAGTCGAATCGCAGCTCGAACCGGATGGCGCGAAAGACTCGCGTCGGATCTTCGACGAAGCTCAAACTATGCAGCACCCGGATCAATCGCTCTTTCAGATCCCGTTGGCCCCCATAAAAATCGATCAGCTGACCAAAGGTTCGAGGCCTGAGCGCCACCGCCAACGTATTGATGGTGAAGTCCCGCCGGTAAAGATCCTTCTTGATGGAACTTTGTTCCACCGTGGGCAAGGCAGTAGGGTACTCGTAATACTCGGTACGGGCCGTGGCCACATCCACCTTAAATCCGTCCGGCAGCAAGATGACCGCCGTTCCAAACCGCTCGTGCACCTTGACGCGGCCTGCACGTTCCTTTGCGAGCGCGCGCGCGAATGCGATTCCATCTCCTTCGATCACAAAATCCACATCGAGATTGTCGAGGCCGAGCAACAGATCGCGCACAAAACCTCCGACCACGTAGAGGGAGAAGTCCAGCCGTTCACCCAATTCACCTGCCATGCGCAGCAGATCGTACACGTGAGGGGGTAATCGATCGCGCAGCAGCCCTTTCACATCCCGTCTCCGCACTCCGCCGGGCGACTCCAATCCCATCAAGGACTTCGGTTTGCCGCGGGCAGACGCCAGCACATCGTCATGCAAACTGCGCAAAAGATCAGTCCTCGTAATGACGCCAACCGTCCGGCCGTCGGACAAAACCGGCACGAAACGCTGATTCAGTTCGATCATCCGCAGCTCGATGTCATGAAAGGGCGTATCCGGCAATGCGGTATATTGTCCGCCGCCGGCTAGATCCCCCACTCGCTGGTCTCCCAGCCGGTGAAACAGAGCCTTCTGAACGATCTCCCGTGAAATCATGCCGACGTACCGGTTTTTTGCCTCGACGATCGGAAGTACATTGACACCAAGGATGGTCATGGATCGTTCGGCTTCACTCACCGTCGCATCCGCAGCAATCGATTTGACAGGCATGGTCATCACATCACGAGCCAACAGCGCGGGGCGGTAACGCTCGGTCAGCAGACGGGTCAGTTGCTCCTGCACTTCCACCAGCGTACGGCCTTTTACGCTGGCGGCGGCGGCCACGGCATGCCCGCCGCCGCCAAACTCGCGCGCGATCCAGGCCACGTCGATCTCCGGTCTGCGACTCCGTCCGATGATCTGAACCTTTTCCTCCATCGCGAGGGCCACGATGACGGCATCAAAGCCTTGCAGTTCCGCGAGCCGCTGAACGGCTTCAGCGAGGTCGCCCGTATAGCGATCGTAGGCGCTCGATGCGACCAGAATTTTGCGGCCTTCCAGATAGTAGATCTCTCCCGATTGGAGCAAATCGTTCAGCAAGGCGATGAGGTTCGGATCCAGCGGGTGCTGCAACGTCTCCGCCACCAGGTTGAGATCGGCGCCGGCGCGCAGGACAAACGCCGCGGCGTCCAGATCGCGCGGAGTGGTCGAGGGGTAGGCCAACGAGCCGGTTTCTTCGTACAGTCCTATCGCCAACACGGTTGCTTCAGCGGCCGTGAGCGCCACTTGCTGCGCGTTCAGTCGTTCGATCAACAGCGTCGTGGTCGCGCCTACCGGTTCGATATGCCGTTCCGTCATTGACGGCCAGGCCGACGTGTTTGATCCTTCGCCGGTTCCATGATGATCAAACACATGGACGTCCAGATCCTTGCGCGAACTCAGCACCTTCAACGGACCGATCCGATCCGGCTCTTGCACATCGACCAGAATCAGTCGACGCACCTGCTCAAGCGCTACATCCTTCAGGCGGCAGATACCCAAATCGTGCTCAGCCAAAAAATTGCGCACGGACTCCTGCGCGCCGCCGGGAAACACCAGGACGGCATCGGGATACAGTTTTCGGGCTGCCACCATGGAGGCTAATCCGTCAAAGTCGGCATTCAAATGAGTCGTGATGAGATCCATGCCGGCATTCTAGCAGGATCGAATGGATCGATTCAGGCATGACGCGAGAAGTTTATGCAACAGATATGAAGTGTTCGGAAAGTGCTTGGGAAGATACAACCATGCCGTCCACAGATTGACCTGTGGACGGCATGGAAGAGACTCGACAACAAGCACGAGCGCGGTTACCGATCACGCCTCCGGAACCGAGTGGTGCGCTTGCCCCAACTCGGCACCGGATTGAACAATTAGCGCTGTTGGCGGTCGTGCTTCTGGCGAGCAATGTGGCGCGACGTGCGGTCCTGCGCATGACTAATGCGGGCGCGCTCTTTCTTCGTCACGACACCGTCGGACTTTGCCTTGTCCTCCATGTTGTTGATGTGCCCCTGCTGGTTGTTCAAACGAGTGGCCTCGCGTTCATTGAGTTGTCCACTGGCAATGCCTTGATCAATCCGTCGTTCCTGATTCGCCTGCCGCTGATCAATTCTGGGCGTCTCCGCCTGCGCAAAGACAAATGAGGGGACACACATCGACAGCATAGCCGCACCCACAATCACCTGCTTCATACATCCTCCCTTGGTTACCACAAAATGCCTGTCATGCCATTCAACGTACTAGCGGGTCTGTTCGTTGACAACGAGTTTTTGATTCCGAGACGAAAACAGTGGCGCTGAACGGATGATACCTCAGGAAACAATCGAGGAAAGAGGCGGGCAAAATTGAACAGATGTTGGCGTTTTCCTCCCCTGCCGGTCCTGCCTTATCACGCAACCGGACACAACCGGCACAAATCCGAGTGATTCTCCCCCTGATTACGGAGGCATGGGGCTTGCTCAGTCAGTCTCCGACCCGCAGCCGTCATCATTGAAGGAGGATTGTTATGAGGATCAACGCTAAGTCTTCATTGCTGGCCATCGCGGTGGCGACCCTGACCGCGATCAGCTTCGTGGTTGCACCGGCATCAGCAAAAGAGAAGGAGAAGGCGGCTAAACATCACCCTCATGCCGCGACCACATCGGCAGCAGCAGCGACGTCTTTGCTGGGATCCGTGCCTGAGCAATCCTCTGCCCCCAAGCCGGGGCAATACGACTCCAAACCCGGCGTCGCCTGGAAAACGGTGGGTGGGACCGTCAAAGAGATCCAAGGAAATACGTATACGGTTGAAGACTACGACGGCAGTCAAATGAAGATGCGTGTCGGGCAGGGCACCAAACATCTTCGAGGCAACAAAAAGGTGGGCGACACCATTCGAGCTGAGATTACCCACGGTGGCTTCGCCAATTCCATTCAGTAACCTGCTGAGGTTACGAACCCGCCTCAGCTCGCCGGTGTCCGAAGGGGCCGACCCTGCACAGGTCGGCCTCTCCCCAACCTTCCATATGCCTCTCCGCGACTATTTTGGGGGAGACCGCACAAACTCGATATCCCCGTAATAGGCCACGGCATGTTCCTTCGTGTTATCGGTATCGGTCATGATCGCAATGCCGTTGATCGCCGGCGGCTCCTCCCCGAAGGCCTGCCGATAGTCCTCATAGACATTGCGTTCTTCCTGGACCCAAGAGCCGATCCGACGAGCCCCGCTCTCCACGACAATCATCTTAGCAAAGCTCGTGAAGGCATTGTCCACCACCGTCCCCACAGGGCTTTTGCTGTCCCAAATATAGTTGATCGCCCCGATCGGAATGTCACCGAACACCGCCTGACCGGCCTTATATTTCAGTTTCTTTCCGAAACTCACTTTATCCGGTTCATAGGCAAATGTGATGTAGAGCCGCGCCGGATAGTCGTCGCCGTCCTTCCGGTTCACGTCGCTCTTGTCCAAGATATTCTCGATCTTCCAACGCCAGCGGACTATCGGATACTCATGCGGATCGATCGTGACCGCCTTGGTCAATCCCGAGGCGCTCGCCTCGCTCACCGCTTTGACGACGGTCATCGACTGGTCTTTGACGACTTCATATCGGGTGTGCCGCTCGATCTTCTTGAAGGTCAGCATGCGCCAGCCATTCGGCAATGCGGTCCCTTCGGCTGCAGCAGAAAACCTTCCCACGGACAATTGCGCCGGCTGCTGCGCCACTGCCATCATCGTTGCACCGACGAAGGCCAGACCCACAAGCGGAGCCACGCATCTCATGACAGGTTTACCGTCTCAGCCAGGCAAACAGCCTGGTCAGCAGTGACTTGGTGCGCGGAGTGAAATGAGCTTTGCGCCAGAGATTGACGGCCTTCTTGATGATTTCAGCACGGCTCGGATAGGGATGGATGGTCGCAGCAATTGTTTTCGCACCGGCCCCGGCCTTCATCGCCACCGATATCTCGCTGATCAAATCACCGGCGTGCGCCCCCACGATCGTCGCGCCAAGAATCGTATCGGTGCCTTCCTGAATGTGGAGACGGGCAAAGCCTTCTTCGTCACCGTCAAGAATGGCTCGATCGACCTCATCAAACTTATAGGTATAGGTTTCGACCTTCAGTCCGCGCTTCGTCGCCTCGGCTTCGTACAAGCCGACATGGGCGATTTCCGGTGTGGTAAAGGTGCACCAGGGCATGTTGAGCACCTTCACACTCGCATATCCTAATCCGAACGGATGCGGAAACAGCGCGTTTTGAATGACGATCTGCGCCATCGCATCGGCGGCATGGGTGAATTTGTACCGGGAACAGATATCGCCGGCGGCATAGATACGCGGGTTCGTCGTCTGTAGGCAATCGTTCACTGTGACGCCCGTCTTATCAAATTCAACGCCGACGGTCTCCAATCCTAAGCCTTGCACATTCGGCGCACGGCCTACGCCGACCAAGATCTCATCGACCGTGAGATCATACTGTTGCCCATGGGAATCAAGGATGAGTCGCTTGCCCTCGGGAACTTTTTCGACTGTGAGATCCTTTCCGCAACAGAGCAAGCTGACGCCGTCACGAGTCATCGACTGCTGTACCAATTCTGCCGCGTCGTGATCTTCGTTCGGCAGAATACCGTGCATCGCCTCAATGAGCGACACTCGACTGCCGAACCGTGCCAAGGCCTGCGCCAATTCGCATCCGATCGGGCCGGCCCCGATGACGCCGACGCGCGCGGGGAGCGAGGTGAGCGAAAAGACGGTTTCATTGGTGAGATAGCCCGCCTCTTCCAAGCCGGGGATAGAAGGCACGGCAGCCCTTGCGCCGGTGCACACAGCCGCCTTGACGAAGGCCAAGGTCCGATTACCTGCCATGCCTTCGACCACTACTGTATCGTCGCCGGCAAACCGGCCTTGGCCGATATACACATCCACACCGAGCGACTTGTACCGGTGTGCGGAATCTACATGGCTGATTCTGGCCCGCAGCTGCCTCATCCCGGCCATGGCTGCGCCAAAGTCGTAACTCACCCCGTCCGGAATGTGTGCGCCGAAGCGCGACGCGTTGCGCAATTGCGCCCACACATTCGCGGCGCGAATCATTCCCTTGGAAGGCACGCAGCCGACATTGAGGCAATCTCCGCCCATCAAGTGCCGCTCGATGAGCGCCACCTTTGCGCCCAATCCCGCGGCGATGACCGCCGTAATTAATCCTGCCGTTCCGGCCCCAACCACCACAATGTTGTAGCGACCATCCGGTTGGGGGTTCACCCAATCAGAAGGATGCACATTGTTCACCAGTTTCCTGTTGTGCTCGTCATCCGGCAGAACAAGATACTGACTCGCTGCGGTCGTCAAAGACATGACCAGGACCTTTCTCTCTCTCTATGAAGCCTGTCGGCCTCACGCCTTGTTTTTGTCATTTCAACTGACCGGTGAATCGTTTATAGAGGGTCGGCACCAACGCCAGTAAGCCCAAGAGGGTAAAGGCCATCAACACGTTCGGGGACACGATTTCCTTGAGCGAATTGATCGTCCCCAATTGCCGCCCCGCATAGGCAAACACGAAACTGCCCGGAATGATACCGAGGGAGGTTGCCGCGACATAGGTTCCGACGTTCACTCTGGTCAGGCCTGAAACCATATTGACCAGAAAAAACGGAAAGAGAGGGATCAACCGCAGCGTCAGCAGATAGCTGAAGGCATTCCGGGCGAAGCCCTCTTGGATGGCTCCGAGTCTGTTTCCGAATTGCCGCTCAACCCAGTCTCGAAGCAGATACCGCGCAACCAGAAAGGCCAGCGTCGCGCCGACCGTCGCGCCGACATTCACATACAGGGTTCCGAGCAGGCTTCCGAACAGGAATCCACCGGCGAGGGTCATAATCGCGCCACCCGGAAGTGACAGCCCCACCACCGCGCAATAGGCCAACACATACAGGGCAACGGCCGTCGAATAGTTGGCCTCCGTGAAGGCCAGCAATTGATCGCGATTGGCTTTCAGCGCATCCAGCGAAAGATACCGACCGAGATCGAAATAAAGAACCCCCGCTACGGCACATCCGACGAACAGGGCCAACAATAGTTTGCCGGTTCCCGGGCCGCTCTTGGAAAGAGAAGCATCTGTAGAAGTGGTCATCGTCTGTCTGCTCCCGGCCGTATCATCGGGCCTGCCCGTTCCTGTGTCAATCGCGTCGCGCCGCGGCCGACTAGACCGGTCATGCAGTCGGGAGTAGGATCCGGCCATGCATTTTCGCTCCTCGCCTCCTTTTGCCGCCTTTTTCTCCTTCCGGCCTCGGTTGCACCCTCAAGTGCAGGGCTGCAACCTCCGAAAGAACTCTTGAAGCCGGGGTGCAAGTGGAGGTATTGTCGACCGTGCACGCGATCATTGATGTCCTGGACGCTGCCATGCCGACAACACATTCGGTTCCACAGCAGACCCGTACCTCGCACCCCGCTTACGAAACCGCTTTACACGTGTGGATGCGCCCCTGTCCCCACTGCCATTGCAAATTGCGAAAAAAATCACCTGAAGAATCGTGGCGTTGCGGATGCGGCTGGCGCACGGAGTGAAGTGGTACAATTAAGTCATATAAAGGGGG
>JAHBWI010000015.1 GCA_019637075.1 Nitrospiraceae bacterium
AAAGCCGAACGCCGGCTGCCCATCACGATTGGTGGCAAGCTGGAAGCTGCTCACACGTCCACTGACAGTAACGACTTGATGATTGTAGTGATCGGGATGGGCCAGAAGCTCCGTGACTTCCACGAGGCCTGCCGCAGAGAGCGAAGCGACCGGCATGGTGGAGAGGAAGAATATGAGCGTGCACAGCATCGGAACGAAGCCTCTCACCATCGATCGGGGAGAAACCCTGTCATGATTGTGCTGCATGATAGTTGGATTATACAAAATTCACTCCGTGCTGAGAAGTCGGTTACGAAAGAAATCCGACCAGGCCCGGGAAGCCGGTCGATGGTTCAGATCGATCGGCAGCTGCCGACAGCACGTCATCGCTGAAGATCGTTGTGTAACTCTCCGATGAAACTGGTCAGAACATGTTGTTGCATCTGTCCCATTTCTTCTGCCGCTGGTTGGGCTGCCTCGTTGGTGAGTTCAGGGGCATCCTTGGGGGTCGGCGCCGTGCGGGCCAGAAGTTCCTCCTCGAGGGCGTCCGGGCTGGAGTCAATTTCTGACAGAACGGCCAGCAGCCGCTGCAAACCGAAGACGGACCGAGTGTTTTCCGAGTGAACGGCATTAGAACTGGCGCCATGGACGAGTGACAACCAGAACTTTGCCTCCAGGTCTTCCCCGAGGGTACCCCAAGCGAATGTCCGGAGTTTCTCCACCAACGCTTCTTCGGTTCGCTCAAGCCCGTCATAGAGAGCAATGGATCGTTCAACCGGCCGTTCGCCAAGGACCGCGAGTGTTTCTTTCCAGAGATCGAGCGCTCCCGTGGTCGGGACCGCCTGGGCGGACGATGTTTGCAGGGTCGTTTGAATGGCGTGAAGATATTGATGGAGATGTTTCACCTTTCGGCCGGCCAGGCTCCCGGCAGGGATACCCCAAATATGGCCGATTTCGTGATCCTGCAAAGGAGCGGCATTGATCGATTTCCATTCCCGTTCCGAGACTTCGAGGCGCTTCCTGTACTTTTCAATCAAGCGGAGTTGCGCCTGGATCTCCAGGCCAAGCCTGGCTTCCTGATAGGCCTCGGCGGAAATATCATTTTCGTCCCATCGCCGATTCAATTGCCGAATCGCCGGCTTGGGGACTGCGGCGCGCGCGCCTTGTTTGATCGCCTCCACGGCTTCAGCAGTCAGCTTGTAACGGGTGCGGAGGAGGTCGGTTGCCGCCCGGGCCATTCCTTCAGCCAGGGCAATCATTCCTTTCATGGCTTCCATTTGCAGCCACAAACGCTCCCGCCGTAGCCGGACTCGCCGGCGATACTCATCCCGTCGATTGGTCACATCCCGCAACGCATCCTGTTTGACCATTTGGTGGATCGGTTTGGAACCGGCCACGCAGCGGGGGTCCGGTCGATCGGCTGCGATATGACTGATCTCCTCGGGCGTGATGTCGAAGTGCTGCAAGAGCAGCAGCTTGAGCATGATCCTGCCCTGGATCGGGGCTTGTTCGATGGTGGAGGCAATGAGTTCCGGGGTGAGCAACGCGGACATGGTGTGGCCTCTCGTGCGAGGTAAAAGGTTCGCTCAGGCCGTGCCCTGATGGCTGTTTTCAAGGTAGACCGCGACGTATTCTCGAATGTGTTGAATGCTGCCGCTGACAAACAATTCGCGAGGGATTTCGACCCGCACCAGTTTGGCTGGATCGACGCCGCGATCGATGGCGTATTCTTCGTCGATATACAGGGTCACTGAACCGTCAGGGTGGCGAATCGCATAGACCGCATTGTTTTCGGCCATAGGAGCTGCTCCGTCTGAGGATGTGGAACGATATTACTATTACAGGTAACACAGGCTCGAGCCGAGTGTCAAAATGCGACCTTCCGCTTCCGACGGGGACGGGTCAACGCTGAAATAGTCGTCGCCGCCAGAGGATGTAGCTGGTGAAGACCATGAGGGCGATCAGCAGGGTGTTCCGGATTCGACCGGGTCCGAAACAGGTCAAGTTGACGAGCGCGTTGGTGGTCCCGTATGCGGCATACACCAGATACACCAAAAGGGACCATTTTTTGACGCGCACGAAGCCGTAGCCGACCCAGGTATGGAGAAACGGTGAAAGGGCTTTGGTCACGAAACCGGCGGCTCCGTCCAATTTCGTGCAGAAAAATGGCAGCAGATAGTCGGGGTTCTTGGCGATGATGATCGCATCGTTGGCGGCGCTGACGAGAAATAGCAGGCCGAGAAACCGGATATCATGCCCTTCCGCCCATGCCTGGCGGCCGGTTCTGGCAAGATCGGAACCCGAAGCTGCCGGTCCAAGGGCGGCGTCGTAACTCTGCAGCGCCCACCAGGGAAGCGCCAGCAGCATGAAGAAAAAGACTTCCGCGGCCCGACCGGAGAGACGTCCAAGAGCGAAACTCAGCGCGATCAGGAAAATGGTCACGAGGCCATAGAGCATGGCGGCGTTGTGCCGCCCGCGAAGTAGCTGGCCCAACCCCGGCAGAAGGGCCGAGTACAAGGCCGCCCGGTGATCGGAAGCCGGGTAAGTCGGAGCATCAACTGACATGGATGTGAGGAGGGTGCGGTGTCTGGTGGCTCGCCGGGGGCAGAACGCACACGGCCTTCGATCATCTGATCGAAGGCCGTGCAAACTGTCCGAGCGTGTTAGTCGAGCTTAGCCGCCCAGTGTATCTAATGCTTCTTTCAGGCTCTTCCGGATGCAGGTGAAGATCGGGGTATCTCGCAACGTGTACCGGCTACCCTCGGTTTCCCGCAGCGCCATGACGAGATCCAGGAAATCTTCCGGCTTGTCGCTTTCAAAGGCCACGACCCATTCCTGGTCGTCGAGGCCAAACGAATAGGTCGTATTGAGTTTGACTGAAGGGAAGCGATGGCCGACTTCAATATGCTCGTCCATCATGCCCTGTCGCGCGGCCTTGGTGAGTAAGAACCATTCGCGAGTCTTCACGAACGGATACACGAAGATGTACTTCGCCTTACCAGGGACCACCGTCAAACGTTTGCTTTCCTGATTTTCGTGAGTGTGATTGTCCACGTAAATGGAGCGTTTGGTGATCGCGAGGTACGAATAGGGGTTGAGCAGATACTTGCCCAATCCGGACGCCAGGATCTTGGTGCTCATTTCCTGGAACAGTTCGAGTTCATAGCTGATGCGCCAGAGCATCAGGTCGCAGTCGCCGCGAATACCGACGGTCGTGTATGCAATGACGAGCACTTTGCCCTGGTATTCCTCTACGGCACGGAGAAACTCCTGTTTCCCGCGCGTGCGCTCATCTTCAGGAAGCCGACGCCAGGCCGGATCAAATTTATAGAAGGTGAAATTCACATACTGACGGCGGGGCGCTTGTTCGGGGCTGGACATGAGGAACCCTCCAGGCAACTTCTTGATAATGTAAAAGAATAAGAGTTAGCTCTTTAGCATTTCGTCTCCTAGGCTGTCAACCGATTGCGAGGTGTGCGAACTACGAATTGACACGTCCACATCGATCTGGTACTGGCTCCCTATCATGCGTAGCCTTCGACGATGGTCTGCCGGTTCCAGACTCCTGCAATTCCTCTTCGCCGTCGCAAGTATGAGCGTTCCTGTGGCGTCATTCGCCATCGAAGTGCAGCCGACTCCCGAACAAATCCAGGTCACGGTTGAACGGGGGAAGGCCGCCGCCGCGCAGGGTGTTTCTCCGGATCAACTGCATACGTGGTTCGGCGCGAAAGAAGATCTGGCTCCCCGCGGGTTCATCATGACCAAGTTGGGAAGTCTGCTCGTGATGGCCAATCACCTGTCGCTGCGGGCCCTGGCTCCCTCCGAGCAGGACATCGCTCAGGTGCTGGCGAACGGCAATCTCCTGGTGAACGTCGTGTTGTTCGGTGAGCGCGTGGACTTTGCCGCCGACAGTTACGTCGTGCTGGAGCAGGCCGGGCGGACCGTCAAACCATCCTCGGTCCGGTTTGACGCGCGAGGCGATCGGACGACCCTCTGGCCTCAACAGCCCGCGTATCGCGCGAAAGTCATTGCCCAATTCCCCTACGCAGATCTTGATCCGCACACGAAGACGACCCTGACCGTGTTTCCCTCCGGCGGCGGGCAAGTCAGCTTCGAACTGGATTTCGCCCATATCGAATAATGTGATCCTCCCGTCAACACCGTTTCCGAGCAACAAGGTTAACCTTGCATGAACAAGTCGAAAGCCTGGACGGCTGAAACGATCGCCATCGGCTCCGAGCTCCTGCTCGGCGGCCGGATGGACACGAATTCCCTGTTTATCGCCGATCGCCTGGCGACATGCGGGGTGGAGCTTCGATACAAGACGATCGTCGGTGATGAGTTGTCCGATATCGTGAGGGTACTCAAGACGGCGGTCCGACGCGCCCGCGTGGTGATCATCACGGGCGGGTTGGGCCCGACGATCGATGACCTGACCCGCGAGGCGGTGGCGGAGGCCTTCGGCCACCGGTTGGTCCGGCGAAAAGCCGCGCTGGACGAGATGACGGCTCGATTGGCTCAGTGGGGCAGGACCCCGACGAAGGCGCAGTTGCGACAGGCGATGATTCCTGCAGGCGGGGAATTTCTGACCAATCCGGTCGGGACGGCGCCGGGGTTCGTCTTGATCTGGAAAGATGCGTTCTTTGCGGCCTTGCCCGGAGTGCCGCGTGAGATGGAACCGATGATCCATGATGGGCTCCTGCCGCGTCTGCAGACCTGGCTGGGCAGGCACAAGGAGATACCGGCCACGCCCGTGATTCGTCGGGTACTCCACACATCAGGCGTGCCGGAGTCGATTGTGGATCAGAAGCTTGAGGGGCTGCTGCCCCCAGGCAGTCCAGTCCAACTCGGGATCTATGCTTCTCAAACGGAAGTGATGGTCTCACTGACAGGTCCGGCAGGGGCAGAGGGTGCTGTTGCGCTTGAGCGGCTGTTTGATGAAGCCAACAGCAGGCTCGGCGACATGGTGTACGGTCAAGAAGCGGATACGATGGAATCAGTGGTTGGCCGGTTACTGACCGCCCGGCGCATGACCCTGGCCTTGGCCGAATCCTGCACCGGCGGATTGATCGGCCATCGGTTAACCCAGGTACCTGGGTCCTCATCCTACGTGGATCGGGGTATCGTCTGTTACAGCAACCGCGCGAAGGTCGAGTTGTTGGGAGTGTCTGAGGATCTCCTCGATCGGCACGGCGCGGTCAGTGCCGAAGTGGCGGCAGCCATGGCGCGGGGCATTCGTGAGCGCAGCGGTGTCTCGGTCGGATTGAGCGTGACCGGCATTGCCGGACCAGGGGGAGCCACTGCGGCGAAGCCGGTGGGATTGGTTTATGTGGGGCTCGACGGCGGACCGGACGATGCCCAGACGAAACAATTCCGCTTTCATGGCGGCGACCGGAGCGTCATCAAGCAGCGCTCCTCGCAGGCCGCGTTGGATCTGTTGCGCCGTTGGTTGATCAAGAAAGGTGGCGGATGATCAGGGCGTTTCTGGCCGTCGAATTGCCGCCCGATCTTCGCGCGGCCTTGTCGGCGGTTCAGCAGGATCTCAAACGACGGCTGGAACGGACGGTCGACCGGCAGGCGCGCATCAGCTGGGTGCAACCGGCCTCCATGCATCTGACCGTGAAGTTTCTCGGTGACACGCCGGAGGATTTGCTCGAGTCGCTCCATGCGACGCTTGCGCAGGTGGTCGCCAATCATCGAATGCTCCAGGTTCCCTTTTCGCGACTGGGGACGTTTCCTCGACCGCTGCAGCCGAGGATTCTCTGGGCTGGGCCGCTGGAAAGTTGGGAACAGGGAAGCGAGAGCGACCGGCTGCAGGCCTTGTATCAGGGGGTGGAGGACGTGTGCCGGACGGCCGGGTTGGCGGCGGAGGTTCGGCCGTTTAGCCCGCATCTGACGCTGGCACGAATTAAGGAGGGGGAGCGGCAGGTCGGACAGGGACTGGCTCAAAGCGGGCTGTTGGATCAACCGGTGGCGTTCGGTGTTCTGCCGATCAAGACGCTGGTCATGATGAGAAGCGAATTGCGGCCGGCCGGCTCCATCTACACGAAGCTGTGGGAGTGCCCATTGAGTTCACGCTCCTAAACTCAAGTCCGGCAGCTGCGGCTGTGCATGAATGCTCTCGGCACGTCAATCGACGGCTGCGGCCAGCTCTCTCAGCGGGTGAGACATTCTTCAGCGACAGGAGCGGCCTCCAATTCGGTTAGTGCAGCGACCTGCATGCGGGACATGGCGGACACGATCCCTTCGTAGACGGCTGCGGCGGCGACGGACCAGTTGGGATTAAACGGCTCGCCACGGAAGGCTGCTTCGGCAGCTTTCTTTTCATCGTAGGTCAGATCGCGCGGCGCGCGCGTGACGTAGTGTTGCGATTGCGCGACAGAGTGTTCGGATCGATCATCCATTCGCTGTTGTGGCATGGGGCCCTCCTGCATCAGGTGAGTGATGAGCGAACACTGCGGAATGGGAGCAATGTTGGTGCCAGGCACATTGCCCCTCATGAAGAATGTCGGCATAGACGCACGGTGACTTTAACGGTCCAGTTTTGTGCCCGTTCTCTTCAGTCTCCAAAGTGTTTTCATGTACTTACGCGCCAGCTGCGGATAGGTGGCGATGAGGCGACTGCCGTCCCCGTACTTCGATACAGTGGCGGTTATGACAGAACGCTGCGAGATTTTTGACGCATGACAGGATAGGAGGCAGGCCTGTCGCGCGATGGTATTTTCCCGCACGGCCTCACGCGATTCACAGAGGCGCAGGGCCGGAACCGTTTTTCTCCAGATTGAGTGGTGGACCCTTGCGGGCTAGGCTTCTTCCTTTTAAGTCCGGTATAATCCGCTGTTCTGTCTGCTTTCCTGGTCTGAGTCTGGTCCGGTTGGCGCGTGGTCAACTCATGGCCGGCTGGTGCGTTGTCTCCCACGGCATACGAGACCAGCACACTTCACGAGTCATGTCGCGAGAAGGAGTTTTGAATGACTGAAAAGGATGAGAAAAAGCGCGCGTTGGACCTGGCCCTGGCTCAGATTGAAAAACAGTACGGCAAGGGCGCGGTGATGAAGTTGGGGACCGATGATCGGCCGGCCGACGTTCCGGCGATTTCAAGCGGATCCCTGGGATTGGATATTGCCCTCGGCGTCGGGGGATTCCCGCGCGGACGGGTCATCGAAATTTTTGGTCCGGAATCGTCCGGTAAAACCACCCTCACGTTGCATGCGATCGCGGAAGCGCAGAAAGCGGGTGGAGTCGCTGCCTTCATTGATGCCGAACATGCGTTGGATTTGACCTATGCCAAGAAGTTGGGCGTGCACACCGACGACTTGCTCGTGTCGCAGCCGGACACCGGTGAGCAGGCGCTCGAGATTGCCGAGACCCTCGTCCGCAGCGGCGCGATTGATGTGATCGTCGTGGACTCCGTGGCGGCGCTGGTGCCTCGAGCTGAGATCGAAGGCGAAATGGGTGATGCCCATATGGGCTTGCAGGCACGGCTGATGTCCCAGGCCTTGCGTAAACTGACGGCTGCCATCGCCAAATCGCAGACGACCCTGATCTTCATCAACCAGATCCGCATGAAAATCGGTGTGATGTTCGGCAATCCGGAAACCACGACGGGCGGCAACGCCTTGAAGTTTTATTCGTCCGTGCGCCTCGACATTCGTCGGATTGAGTCGATCAAGGATGGGCAGGATGTCACCGGAAGCCGCGTCCGCGTCAAGGTGGTCAAGAACAAGATGGCCCCGCCGTTCAGACAGGCGGAATTCGACATCATGTTCGCCGAGGGAATTTCCAAATCGGGCGAGATTGTCGATATGGGAGTCGAGAAGCGCGTGGTGGAGAAGGCCGGCGCCTGGTACTCCTATAAGGGCGAGCGATTGGGCCAGGGGCGTGAAGCCGTCCGCGACTTTCTCAAGACCAACCCGGCCATCGCCAAGGAGATCGAAGGCAAGGTGCGCGAACTAGCCGGGCTGCCTTTGCGCGGGGCCGAGAAGAAAGCCGAGGCCAAAGAGGCAAAAGAAGAGAAACCCGAGCGCAAGGTTGAGATTCGCCAGGACGAGAAGCGCGGCCACAGTGCGAGAGTGACATCATAGGCAGCAGGATGTCGGCTGGACGTGGTGGACCACGACGCAGGGAGTCGCCGATGGATTTCCTGACAATGGCGATCCGGTACCTTGGCCGTGCTGAGCGGACAGCCTCTCAGGTCCAGCACTACGTTCAAGAAAAAGGGGCGAGCCGGGTGCAGGGGCACGCGGTTGTCCGTGAGTTACAGCGGCGCGGGTATCTCGACGATCAAGCCTATGCCACCCGGTGGGCGGAAGCCAGGCTCTCGCGACGCCCGATGGGACGTGAACGACTGAAGCTGGAACTCCTTCGTCGAGGCTTCGAAGATACGGTGGCGGAGCGGGCCTTGTGCAGTGCTTACCGGTCGGTTTCCGAACAGGAATTGGCGTGCCAGGCGTTAGAAGGACGCACGACGAGGATGCGTCCACTACAGTGGGTGAGATTTTTGCGGCAACGCGGGTTTGATGACGACACCATTCAGCAAGTCACGCAAGTCGACTTGGAGACGGGGTTAGACGAGTTATGAGCCAAAGTGTAAACGATCTGCGGCGAGCCTTCATCCGGTACTTTGAGCAGCAGGGCCATCGAGCGGTGCCGAGCGCGCCGTTGATTCCACAGGCGGATCCCACGTTGCTGTTTACGAACGCCGGGATGAATCAATTCAAACGGGTGTTCCTGGGTGAAGAAACGCGCGCCTATCAGCGGGCCGTGACCGTGCAGAAGTGTCTGCGTGCCGGCGGCAAGCACAATGACCTTGAAAATGTCGGCTACACCAGGCGGCATCATACGTTCTTCGAAATGCTCGGCAACTTTTCCTTCGGCGATTATTTCAAGGAAGACGCCATCCGCTTCGGCTGGGAATTTCTGACCTCGGTGGTCGGGCTGTCGAAAGACCGGATGTGGATCACGATCTTTCGCGAAGACGACGAAGCCGATCGGTTGTGGCGGAAGATCGGCGTGTCCCCGAGCCGTATCGTGCGTTGTGGCGAGAAGGACAATTTCTGGCAGATGGCCGACACGGGTCCCTGCGGGCCTTGCTCGGAACTGCACTTCGATCAGGGGCCGTCGGTGCCGGGCGATGATACGCCGAACGGTGAAGGCGACCGGGTCATTGAGATCTGGAACCTGGTGTTCATGCAATTCAATCGCGATAGCGCCGGGACGCTCAATCCGCTTCCAAAGCCGAGCATCGACACCGGCATGGGGCTGGAGCGCCTCACGGCGGTCGCGCAGGGCCGGCTTAGCAATTACGACAGTGATTTGTTCGCGCCATTGCTGGCCGCAATCGGGCGGCGAGCCGGTGCTGAGTATGGAGCGGTGGAGCAGTCGGATCGTTCCATGCGAGTCATTGCCGACCACCTTCGAGCTATTACGTTCCTGATGGCCGACGGCGTCTTGCCGTCGAATGAAGGGCGGGGTTATGTGCTCCGGCGAATTCTCCGGCGGGCGGCCCGTCATGGCCGGTTGCTGGGTATCACCGAGCCATTCCTGCATGAGCTGACGGCGACGGTTGTTGCCCACATGGGCGAGGCCTATCACGAATTACGGCCAGCGGCCGGGACGGTGGCCGAAGCGACGCGTGGTGAGGAAGAACGGTTTATCGCCACCCTGGACCAAGGGCTGCCGATCCTGAACGACATGCTGTCGAAGGTGAAGGTGTCAGGCCAACCTGTGCTGCAGGGAACGGAAATTTTCAAGTTGTACGACACGTACGGATTCCCGATGGATCTCATTGCGGAAGCCTGCCGTGAGCAGGGGATGACCCTCGACGAAACCGGCTTTGAAGCGGCCATCGAAGAGCAGCGGACGCGCGCCAGAAAAACGGGGGGCTTCGAGAACGAAACGGCGAGGCCGGCCCTGAGCGACGTGGCGGCGCGTGTCGGAACCACCGCATTTGTCGGCTATGACCGCTTGGATTCCGAAGGTGTGGTGCAGGCGCTCCTTCAGGGTGATCGCCTGATCAAGGAGGCCCGCGAAGGCGACGAAATCGAGATCGTGCTCGACGTCACGCCATTTTATGCGGAAGGCGGCGGCCAGGCCGGCGATCAAGGTGTGTTAAGCGGGACCGACGGCCGCGTGGAGATTCGCGAGACCACCAGACCAGTGCCGACGTTGATCGTCCATAAGGGCGTGGTGACATCCGGTTCTATTCGTGAAGGCGAACGGCTGCAGCTCTCGGTGAATCCTCGGACCAGGAAAGATGCGGCGCGTAACCATACCGCTACCCATTTGGTGCATGCCGCGTTGCGCGATCTACTTGGGCCGCACGTCAAACAGTACGGCTCGCTCGTGGCACCGAATCGTCTGCGGTTCGACTTTGCCCACTTCCGGCCCATGTCGTCCCGTGACATCGACGAGATCGAATCGATCGTTAATGAGCAGGTCCGCCTTGATCAGCCGGTGCAAACCGATGTGATGGGCGTGCAGGATGCCGTGGCGGGCGGGGCATTGGCCTTCTTTGGGGACAAGTATGGCGATCGGGTGCGAGTGGTCCAGATCGACACCTTCAGCAAGGAATTGTGCGGGGGCACTCATTGTGGGCGTACGGGGGAAATCGGATTGTTCCGGATCGTCTCTGAATCGGGAGTAGCCGCCGGGGTGCGCCGCATCGAGTGTTTGACGGGGAGTGGTGCCTTGGATTCCCTCAAGCGCCTGGAAGCGGATGTGCGAGAGATGTCTGAACTTCTGAAAGTCGCGCCGACGGAGGTTGTGGCGCGCACCCGGAAGTTGAGCGAACAGCTGAAGGACAAGGAACGCGAACTTGCAGACGTGAAGCTGAAAATGGCGAGCACATCGTCCGGTGACGCGCAGGCACGAGAGATCAAGGGCGTCCAGGTGCACGCGCAACGTACGGATGGCCTCGATGTAAACGGCATGCGGGCGCTCGCCGATCAACTACGGGACAAGCTCCGAAGCGGTGTTGTCGCTTTGGGCGCGGCGAACGACGGCAAGGTCTCGTTGCTGGTGGTGGTGACGAAGGATCTGGTCGGCCGTTTGAAGGCGGGTGAATTGATCAAGGCGATGGCGACCGAAGTCGGCGGGACAGGCGGTGGTCGCCCTGAGATGGCGCAAGCCGGCGGAAAAAATCCCGAAGGGCTGGGACCGGCGCTCGAAAAAGTTTTTGGGTTGGTCCAAAAGGCCTTGGAAGGGTAGACTGATGAAAGGCCAACGGATTCTTGCGATCGATCACGGCTCCAAACGCATCGGCTTTGCCCTGAGCGATGAGCTCGGGTGGACCGCCCAGCCGTTGGAAACGTTTCATCGACGCAATCCCGAGGCCGATATTCGACATATTCAGGAGTTGGTGCGCGAGCACGAGGTCGGCCGGGTGCTCGTCGGCTTACCGCTTCGATTGGACGGGGAAAGTGGCCCCGCCGCAAAAGTCGTCGAGGAGTTCATCCAACTGCTGGAACCGGCCTTGTCGGTTCCGGTGGTAACCTGGGACGAACGGATGACGACCTGTGCGGCGGAGGACTTATTGATCGCCGCCGATGTCGGCCGCCGCAAACGGAAAGGCATCGTCGATCGGATCGCCGCCGCGATTCTGCTCCAGAGTTACCTCGCGAGCTTGGAGAAGCCGTCGTCGGGCCAAGAGCAGGCCGTAAGCAATTCCCACGAAGACGATCCCTGGTCTTTTGACGAACCACGAGTCGATGATGCAGAAGCGATTGATTGCGGGACTGGTTCTAGCGATGGTGATACTCTTGGCCCTCTCGGGCTATCTGGTCCTGCGCTGGGCTCAAAGTCCCGTCGCCAGCGGGCTTCCTAAGCCACCCTCCAAGATCGTCACGATTCCTGACGGCAGTACCTTTCAGCAGGTTGCGGGCATGTTGAAGAGCGAGCAGCTGATTCGCAGCCGCTGGGCGTTTCTCCTGCTTGGCCGGTCGCACGACAGTGATCGCAAAATTCGCCCCGGCGAATACGAACTCGATGGCGGCATGTCGCCTCAGGACATTCTGAGTAAGCTGTTGGCGGGCCGGGTCGTATTGCATCCGGTCACGATCCCCGAAGGATACAATCTTGCGCAAATCGCCGAGGTGCTGGCGGGACAGCAGGTGACGGATGCGAAGGAATTCTCGAAGCTGGTGCGCGATCGCACGTTCATTGCGACGCTAGGGATTGAAGCGGACTCGCTGGAAGGCTACTTGTTTCCGGAGACCTATTCCTTTCCTCGCCAAGCCAAGGCCCGTGATGTCATCAAGGCCATGGTGGACGGGCTCCATCGCGTATGGAGCGCCGACTTGCAGGAACAGGCCGCGCGCATGAAGTTGTCGCTCCATCAAGTCTTGACGCTGGCATCAGTCATCGAAAAAGAGACCGGCTCCAAGGAAGAGCGGGAATTGATTGCGGCGGTGTTTCACAACCGGTTGCGAAAGAAGATTCCCCTGCAGAGCGATCCGACGGTCATTTATGGGCTCCCGGCGTTTGACGGCAATATTCATAAACGCGACCTGTCCGTCATGAGCCCCTACAATACGTACCGTGTGCAGGGACTTCCGCCCGGCCCGATCGCCAGTCCAGGAGCTCACTCGCTTCGTGCAGCACTGTTTCCGGCGCAGGCGTCCTATCTCTATTTCGTCTCGCGCAACGATGGCACCCATCAGTTCTCCTCAACCCTGGCCGAACATAATCTCGCCGTGGAAAAGTATCAGAAGCAGCCGTTCCGCAAGCGGGCCAGGGGAAGCCTGGTGACTCACGGCGCGTGATCTTATTGGTGCCTTACTCCACGCCGCATCGCCTCGTGACGGTCTATTACATCCATCAACATTCATCATCTGAAAGGAATCGCGCATGGGACTTGTGTCGTGGAATGAGAATTTACCTGCTCTGCTGGATCACACGGTATTGCGTCCCGAGGCGACAAAGGCCGACGTCTTGCGGCTGTGTGCCGAGGCGAAGGAGCAGGGATTTGTCGTGATTTTTGTGCCGCCCTGTTATGTCGATGAGGCGGTTGCGGCCGTGGCCGGAACCGCCGTGCAAGTGGGCATTCCGATCGGGTTCCCTCTCGGTGGCCATTCGACCCATGCGAAAGTGACCGAGGCGATCGAAGCGGTGGCGCATGGCGCGCGAGTGTTGGACATGGTCATCAACATCAGCCGCCTGAAATCCGGAGACTATGATTTCGTACGTCAGGATATGGCGGCCGTCGTGCGCGCCACGCCTGGAGTCAACCATAAGGTCATTCTGGAAACCTGTTTGCTCACACGCGAAGAAAAAATTACGGCGTGCCGCCTAGCCGTTGAAGCGGGTATGGACTATGTGAAGACCTCCACGGGATTCAACCAAGCCGGCGCCACGGTGGAAGATGTGCGGCTCATGAAAGAGGCCGTGGCCGGACAGGCGAAGGTAAAGGCTTCTGGCGGCATTCGGGATTGGAAGTCGACACGAGCGTTACTGGAGGCTGGGGCGGATCGGATCGGCACCAGCGCCAGTCTGAAAATCCTGAGCGAGTGGCGTGCGGAACAGGCCGTCATGACTCGCTGAGTCCCACTGGGTACGAAGGAACGGCCGTCACTGTGCTCGGACGGTGAGATTGGCTTGCTCGTTTCAGCGGATTTGATATAGTGCCTCGATGATGACTCGAATCGTCCTGCTGGTCTTAGATGG
Organism: Nitrospiraceae bacterium; assembly: GCA_019637075.1. Taxonomy (NCBI): domain Bacteria; kingdom Pseudomonadati; phylum Nitrospirota; class Nitrospiria; order Nitrospirales; family Nitrospiraceae; species Nitrospiraceae bacterium. The sequence goes on from JAHBWI010000015.1 coordinate 13,642, forward strand.
ATTTGGCATCGGGTCTTTGCCCGATGCGGAATCGTATGGCGATGGCGGCTGCAATACGCTGCAGCGGCTGGCTGCGATTTCCAAAGGACTTGCCCTCCCGAATCTGGAACAACTCGGCCTCGGTCTCCTGGGCCAATTTCAAGGTATCCGCCCCATGGCTCAACCGGAGGGCTGCTACGGCATGCTGGGGTTTACGACCAAGGGTAAACACTCGCTGGCCGGACATTGGGAATTGGCTGGGTATGTCATCGAAGATGGTCCGACCCCTCTCGAGGCGTTCACGAGCGAGCTGGCCTCCGGTCTCGAAGCCGCATTGGGACAAAAGACGCTGGGGAACTGTCGCACCGTTCACCTGGAGCCCATTGCAGAGTTCGGCGCGCAGCATCAGAAGTCAGGCATGCCCATCGCGTGGATCGATACCGCCGGGACCATCATGCTGGCCGCCCACGAACAGGTCATCCCGCCTGAGGAGTTGTATCGCCTGGCGCGCGAGGCTCGCCGCCGGCTCAAGGCGACGATGCCGATCGTTCGCGTGGTGGCCCATCCGTTTACCGGCCAGCCGGGACAATTTGCTATTACGGAACGTCGCCGGGATTTTGCCGTGGAAGCACCGGGCCTCACACTGCTGGATCACCTGAGCCAAGCCAGCCAGCTGGTATTCGGGGTGGGTAAAGTCGGCGACCTTTTCAGCGGGCGCGGGGTCACCAGATCGGTACCCTTGTTTCAAGCGCATGCCGTGATGGACGAAGTCATCGGCATGTTCAGCAAAGCGCCTCGCGGATTGATCTACGCGAATCTTCCCATCATGAGCCCCGATCTGCAGGACACCCTGTCCACGCTGCAACACGTCGATCGCCGGTTGCGCGACTTGCAAGAGTGTCTCAAAGTTGGTGATGTCCTGATCATCACGGGCGACCACGGATTTGACTGCGCCAGGCCGAATCCCGGACACTCACGTGAATATGTCCCTTGCCTCGTGACGGGACCACGCCTTGCCAGAGGCGTCAACCTCGGCACCAGGACGACGGCCGCCGATCTCGCTCAGACGATCGGCGAAGCGTTGGGCGCGACGAGACTTCCATGGGGAGACAGCTTCCTGGATGCCCTGCAGTCCCGCTAGTAGGCGACCAGCCCAAGCCGCCGTCCATGCGTTCGCTACGATCAGAGCCGCCACCTCAAGGAAGCCAGTCTCAGCTCTCTACGCCCACCTGGTAAGCCTGCCGCCTATGAGGCGATCAGAAACCGCCGCACTGGGTTCAAGTTAGGCCATGACCATCCAGCCACTGCCTACAGCGTATGTACTCGGCCAGGTGTCACTTGCCTGGCGAGAACTATTATGGGGCTATGACCATGGATGGATCAGTTGGGATTGTCTGACGGAGTTTGCCACGCGACAATTGGACTCTAAAAACATTAATCAGATGGCTGAGGTTGAACTTGCCGGGTTGCTGCCAATCGAATCGTACAGGGCGCGAGATCTGGCTGAAGAATTGGCACACAATGAACCACCTATGTCAGAAGAGGCGGTAAGGGAAAAATGGCTCTATCTCATCCTCCGTTGGATTTTTGAGAATCGGGAACGCACTGTAGAGCCGTTCGCTATAGTAGAAGCGCTGTATGCTGATTTTGGCTATCCTCATGAAGTTGCCCGCTTTGTTCGGTACATGCCACCCGGGGATGAATACGACCCACGGGAGCATTCACAACCCGAAAATGAGGGGCACATGCTGGAGCAGTGGCGAGATTACCTCATTGAGGCAGAAAAGAAGTTTGGCTTGGGTCAGGATTGAAGCCCGGTTCGGAAAAATGGTGCCAGGCACCATCTCAGCGCCCCGGTTTTTTTGACTGAGTTAAGGAACAAGGTAAACCCAGCTCTAGATTGCATGGGTGGAACACCACACGGGATTCTTCCTCATACCGGCCTGATAGGCATCAGCCCAGAAAAACACATGCCAGTTAAGTAGGCGAGGCTTGGCAATGGCAATCGCGCTTGGTGGACTATTGGTCATAGAGAGATTTTCTTTGGATAGAAAGGAAGAGGCCAATTGGACCACATCCATAGGTTTATCAATGAGAGACGTGTTGCAGCGTTATAAAGGATTTGATGGCAGCATGCCCTGGCCTGAAACATAGGGCTTCGTAACATACGTTTAGATGAGGACTTGCCTCTATCGATCAATATCGAGCGGTACGGAAATATTTCCAAGACATTCAAGCACACTCGTGGTGCGATCTTTTGTATCTGCACTATGTGAGAACTTCACGCGATCAGTTCACACATCCAGATTGTTATTTTTGCGGCTATGATTTCGGGCACTATGGAGGTGTGGGCAATTTCTTTTCCGTCCTTCTGCACGAAGTGATCAATGGTCGGTATGATCAACTGCGGCGATATGCCCATCTACTGAATCAGTATTTTTTGCTTCCGAGCCTGATTGAAGCGGACGTGGTGAAAGAAACGCGCGAAGCCTTAAAGCTGAAGGGGGCAAGTCTGGAAACCGAAGATGATGAGGATTTTGTGCCCATCGGCATTTATGCTTTTAAAGGTCAGTAAAATGATGCCAGGTACCATCTTAGGCCTGTCTGATATGGACGAGCGCTAGCGAGGTGGTTTGGGCAAACGCCGGGAACGTTGCGCGTGGAGCGCAAATTCCAGCGCGGCTTCGAGCCGAATCACGCGGGCGTTCAAGTCTTCAATATGGGATTGCTGCTTGGCGACGGTGGTGTTGAGTTGCTCCACTTTATCGTTCAGCTTGATGGTGTTGGCGAAGGCATCCCACACGCGTTCGGTGAGTCCCATCGTCACCCTTTCTTACGGGTCTTGGAGAGAGCCAGCATGCGCGCTTCGGACTCTGCCACGAGGGCGAGAGTTTTGTCGATGGCGCGAATGGTTTTCTTTGTCTCCCGGATGACTTGCTTGGCCATGTGATCCAAGAGCGTTGGATCATCGGCTGGAACGTACCGCTCGCCCCCCTCGCGAAGCAGTTCTGCCATGGTGAGATTGGCGGCTTTCGCCTTTTGTGCCAGCCGGCGTTTTTGGCCGGGGCTCATGAGGATAGGAACTTGGACCATCGTGGATGGCATGGAGGCCTCCCTCGGCGTGGATATATAGTCCATATATATCATAGGATCGGATATGCTGTCGATGCGCCCCATGTCCTCAGCGGTTTATGATGCATGCTGAAGGGGGTCATCTTGCTCAATCGCCCTCGGATGACGTATACGTAGGGCTCAATGTTCGAGTTGCACTACGTGGGCTCTTGCATACCTGACCTTCGGTGGGGTGCTGAACAGGAAAGGATCATACCGTGTCGATTGACGAGAAACTCAGCAGCCTTGGCCTCACGCTTCCGGTTGCGCCAAAGCCGGTTGCCAGTT
>JAHBWI010000016.1 GCA_019637075.1 Nitrospiraceae bacterium
TCCCCGTCCCTCCCGTAATTCAGCTAGGCTCGAGGCCTACTCTCCACGATACTTCGAAATGATTGCCTCGCCGATATTGCGCGGCACCTGGTCGTACCGATCGAATTCCATACTGTAGGTCGCTCGCCCCTGCGTCCGCGAACGAAGGTCAGTGGCGTAACCGAACATTTCCATCAGCGGTACGGTAGCCTCGATTGCCTGCGAGCCAGCCCGGACCTTCATGCCCTGGACCTTGCCTCGACGCCCGTTCAAATTGCCAATGACATCGCCCATGAACTCCTGCGGCACCAACACCTCGACCTTCATGATAGGCTCAAGCAGAACCGGATCAGCCTTTTTACAGGCCTCAGAAAAACCCATCGAGCCGGCGATCTTGAAGGCCATTTCGTTGGAGTCCACGTCGTGATACGAACCATCAATGATGGTCACACGCACATCTCGCAACGGATACCCGGCGACGACACCCGATTCCATGCGCTCCTTGACACCCTTCTCGATCGCAGGAATAAATTCTTTGGGAATCGCACCGCCGACGATCTTGTTGACGAACTCTAGCCCTTTACCGGATTCCGCAGGCTCCACCGTCAACACAACATGACCATATTGACCACGACCGCCGGTCTGCTTGATGTACTTCGACTCAGCTTCCGCTTTACGACGGATCGTCTCGCGGAACGCCACTTCGGGCTTGCCGACGTTCGCCTCAACCTTGAACTCCCGCATCAAACGATCGACGATGATCTCGAGATGCAACTCACCCATCCCCGCAATGATGGTCTGCAGCGTCTCCTCGTCGGTACGAACACGGAAGGAAGGATCTTCCTGCGCCAACTTTTGCAGCGCAAAACCCATCTTCTCCTGGTCCTGCTTGGTCTTGGGCTCGATCGCCATCGCAATCACAGGCTCAGGAAATTTCATAACCTCAAGAAGAACCGGCTGCTTCTCCTCGGAGAGCGTATCACCGGTCGTCGCCCCCTTGAGACCGACCGCCGCGACGATGTCCCCGGCATAGGCCGCATCGATTTCTTCCCGCTTATTCGCGTGCATCTTCAAGAGCCGGCCAATGCGATCCTTCGTGCCCTTGGTCACGTTCAGCACGGCCGTCCCAGTCTTCAGCGTCCCAGAATACACCCGGAAGTAGGTCAACTGACCCGCGAATGGATCGGACATGATCTTGAACGCCAAAGCGGCGAACGGTTCATTGTCGGCGGGCTTACGCTCAAGCTCCTTACCAGTGTTCGGATCAATGCCCATGACGGGGGGAATATCCAGGGGAGAGGGAAGAAAATCCACCACTCCATCAAGAAGCTGCTGCACGCCTTTATTCTTAAAGGCCGAACCGCAGAGAACCGGCGTCACCTTCATAGCAATCGCGCCAGCACGCACGACCTTTCGAACTTCATCCTCAGAGACAGGCTGGCCGTTCAGATACTTCTCCATCACCTGGTCATCGAATTCGGCCACGGCCTCGAGCAACTTTTCCCGATATTCCTTGGCCTGGTCGAGCATGCCGGCCGGAATTTCCTCGATCTTATACTTGGCGCCCAACGTCTCATCGTCATACACATACGCCTTCATGGTGATAAGATCGATGGAACCACGATACTCGGACTCGCGTCCGATGGGAATCTGAATGGGAACAGGATTCGCACCAAGCCGATCAATGATCGACTGCACACTGGCATAAAAATCGGCGCCCGTCCGGTCCATCTTATTCATGAACGCGATGCGCGGGACGCGATACTTGTCAGCCTGCCGCCACACAGTCTCAGATTGAGGCTCGACACCCTGCACCGAATCAAACACAGCAACGGCACCATCCAAGACGCGCAAGGAACGCTCGACCTCAATAGTGAAATCCACGTGACCCGGCGTATCGATGATATTGATCCGATGATCCCGCCAAAAACAGGTCGTCGCAGCAGCGGTAATTGTAATACCTCGCTCCCGCTCCTGCTCCATCCAGTCCATGGTGGCAGCGCCCTCATGAACCTCACCCATCTTGTGCGTCATCCCGGTGTAATAGAGAATCCGCTCGGTGGTCGTCGTCTTACCGGCATCGATATGCGCCATGATGCCGATATTGCGAGTCCTGTCTAATGGTGCCTGTCTAGCCACAACTCCCTCTCAAAAAAAACGAACGTGCTGCCGTCAGAGCCAACACCAATCGCTGCGACACAGAGGACTGGCGCGAAGCGATCGCAGCACGGCCCTACAGCAGCACGAAATAAAACTACCAGCGATAATGGGCAAAGGCCTTATTGGCCTCCGCCATACGATGCACGTCTTCTCGCTTCTTCACCGAAGCGCCCGTGTTATTGGACGCGTCGAGCAACTCTCCCGCCAACTTCTCCTGCATGCTCTTTCCGCCGCGAGCACGGGAGAAATCCGTAATCCATCGCAGCGCCAGCGAGACACGCCGGGTCGGACGGATCTCCACCGGGACCTGATAGGACGCACCACCGACACGACGAGACTTGACTTCGACAACCGGCTTGACATTATCAATCGCCGCACGGAAGATCTTCATCGGGTCGCCGCCGTTAGTCCGCTGCTGAATCAGATCAAATGCACCATAGCAGACACGCTCGGCCGTACTCTTCTTCCCGCCCTTCATCAGAACGTTCAGAAACTTCCCGACGAGCTTGTCGCGATACTTGGAATCCGGCTGCGCTTCCCGATGACCGAAAAATTGTCCGCGTGGCATGCTACTCCAACTAATAAGTGCTGAGGTTTCACAATCCGGCGCCGAGGAAGGCCAGGCCCCCGATCAGCACCGCAGTAGAATGAAATTTACTTCGGCCGCTTTGCCCCATACTTCGAACGACCCTGCTTCCGATCAGCAACGCCCACCGCATCCAACGAACCGCGGACGATGTGATAGCGAACGCCCGGCAAGTCCTTCACGCGGCCACCGCGCACGAGCACAATGGAGTGCTCCTGCAAATTATGACCGACACCTGGGATATAGGTCGTCACCTCCATCCCGTTGGTCAACCGGACACGGGCAACCTTTCGGAGAGCGGAGTTCGGCTTCTTCGGAGTGGTTGTATAGACGCGGAGACATACGCCCCGCTTCTGAGGACACCGCTTCAAAGCAGGACTTTTGGTCTTGGACTTCACCAAAGTCCGCCCTTTTCTGACAAGCTGATTAATCGTTGGCATGCACTCTACTCTTTCGTGAAAAAACAACTATTTGCTTCACATTGCTCCTGAGCGAAGCCGTCGGATTATAGAGATGGAAACCTGTCCTGTCAAGGAGCTTCTTTCGCCTACTAAGAATTTCCACCTTCAGACGCGCTGGGCGCGGCGCTTGGTTGCCCAACCGCCACCGCCTGGGCAGTTCCTTCGACCGCCGCAACGCTCTTTTCACTGACGACGAAGGTATCGCGGTACTCCTCAAAGCCGCTACCAGCAGGAATGAGACGTCCGACGATGACGTTTTCCTTCAGGCCCAAGAGATTGTCTTCGCGGCCATTGATGGCTGCTTCGGTCAATACACGCGTGGTTTCCTGGAACGAAGCCGCCGAGATGAAGCTGTCCGTCGTCAAGGCCGCCTTAGTGATGCCGAGCAACACCGGCTTGCCGAGCGCCGCCTTTCCGCTCTTCTCAAGGACCCGCTGGTTCTCGAGATCGAACAGGCCCTTGCTCACCTGGCTGCCCGGGAGAAACTCCGTGTCCCCCGGATCTTCGATCCGCACCTTGCGAAGCATCTGCCGAACAATAATTTCGATGTGTTTGTCGTTGATCGACACACCCTGCAGGCGATACACGTCTTGCACTTCGTCCACAAGGTACTTCTGGAGTTCCTTGGGACCGAGGACGTCGAGAATGTCATGCGGATTCGCCGAGCCATCCATTAACGGCTCACCTGCCCGCACCCAGTCGCCCTCGTGCACGTTGACATGCTTACCCTTGGGAATGAAGTACTCCTTCACATCCCCCATCTTGTTGTCGACCATGACCTTGCGCATGCCCTTGACGAAGCCACCGTAGGACACTTCACCGTCGATTTCGCTAATGACGGCCTGTTCCTTCGGCTTGCGGGCCTCGAACAACTCCGCCACGCGCGGGAGACCACCGGTAATGTCCTTGGTCTTCGTCGTTTCACGCGGGATCTTCGCCAACACATCGCCCGGATGGATCGTGGCGCCTTTTTCGACGAAGATGTGCGCGCCGACCGGCAACAGATATCGTGCAACGGCCGATCCGCCGGCGACCTTCGCCGTCTTGCCGCTGTCGTCCTTGATGGAGACGCGTGGACGCAACGTCGTGGCACCGCTATGCTCAATGATGACCTTGCGGGAAAGACCGGTGACTTCATCGAACTCTTCCTTCATCGTCACACCTTCGACGATGTCGCCGTAAGCCACCTTTCCACCCGTCTCGGTCAGAATGGTCAAAGAGTAGGGGTCCCACTCCACCAGTTTTTGTCCAAGCTCCACACGGTCGCCGTCCTTGTTCTTGATCTTGGCGCCGTAAACCACTGGATACTTCTCACGCTCACGCCCTGTGTCGTCCACGATGGCGATCTTCGCGTTCCGGTTCATTACCACCCACTCGCCCTCTTTGTTGCGGACGGCAATGCCGGCATTGTGCACATCGGCATTCTTCTTGGCGTCGAAGCTCATGAACTTGATGTGGCCGGCGTGTTTCGCCTCCAACACCGTCTGCTCCACGACCTTGCTCGCCGTACCGCCGATGTGGAACGTCCGCATGGTGAGCTGCGTACCAGGCTCACCGATGGATTGCGCCGCGATGACGCCCACCGGTTCCCCCTTCTCGACCAAACGCCCGCGCGCCAAGTCCCGGCCGTAACACAGCTTGCAGACGCCGCGCTGCGACTGGCACGTGAGCACGGACCGAATCTTCACCCGGTCGACACCGGCTTCGACGATGTCTTTCGCCTGCTCTTCACCGATTTCTTCGTTGAAGGACACAATGATTTCGCCGGTCACAGGGTCGCGGATATCCTCCGCCGACAACCGGCCGAGTACGCGTTCCTCGAGGGGTTGGATGATTTCTCCACCTTCGACGAGCGCACTGACCATGATGCCGTCGCTGGTTCCGCAATCTTCTTCGCTGATGATGACGTCCTGCGCGATATCGACCAATCGCCGGGTCAGATACCCGGAGTTCGCCGTCTTCAGCGCCGTGTCGGCCAAACCCTTGCGCGCGCCGTGGGTCGAGATGAAGTACTGCAACACCGTCAACCCTTCGCGGAAATTCGCGGTGATCGGCGTCTCAATGATTTCTCCAGACGGCTTCGCCATCAGTCCGCGCATGCCGCCCAACTGACGGATCTGCTGCGAGCTGCCTCTGGCACCCGAGTCGGCCATCATAAAAATCGGATTGAACGCCTCGATCTTGGCCGGATCACCGCCGCCGCCCAATTCCTTCATCATCTCATTGGCGACCTGCTCGGTCACATGGGCCCAAATGTCGATGACCTTGTTGTAGCGTTCGCCGTTGGTGATCAAACCTTCGCTGTACTGCTTTTCGATTTCATTGACTTCCCGTTGTGCCTTCCCGATCAAGTCTTCCTTACGGGTCGGGATGTGCATGTTGTCGATGCAGATCGACATGCCCGCGCGGGTGGCGTAGTGGAAGCCCAAGTTCTTGATCTTATCGAGGAACGTCACGGTTTCGCGGTGGCCAGCCTGCCGGTAGACGGCGTCGATAAGTTTGGTCATCTCTTTTTTGGTCATGAGCTTGTTGGCGTCGGTGAACGGGATCATCGGCGGCAAGATCTCAGAAAGGATGACACGACCGGTCGTCGTCTGCAGCAAGGAGCCCTTGAAGCGAACCTTGATCCGGGCATGCTCATTGAGTTCGCCCGCATCATACGCAATGCGCGCTTCTTCAGGCGAACCGAACACCTTGCCTTCACCCTTCGCCCCGACGCGCTCCTTGGTCAGCCAATAGCAGCCCAAGACCATGTCCTGAGACGGTACCGCGATCGGCTTACCGTTCGCGGGCGACAAGATGTTGTTAATCGACATCATCAGTACGCGAGCTTCGATCTGAGCCTCGACCGACAAAGGCACGTGGACCGCCATCTGGTCGCCGTCGAAGTCCGCGTTGAAGGCCGCGCAGACCAACGGATGCAGCCGAATCGCCTTACCTTCCACCAGGACGGGATCGAACGCCTGAATACCCAGACGGTGCAGGGTCGGTGCGCGATTCAGGAGTACAGGGTGCTCGCGAATCACCTCATCGAGCACGTCCCACACTTCCGGCCGCTCCTTTTCCACCAGGCGCTTCGCGCTCTTGATGGTCGTGGCAGCGCCGCGCTCCTCCAATTTATGAAAGATGAACGGCTTGAACAATTCCAAGGCCATTTTCTTCGGCAGACCGCATTGGTGCAGGCGGAGTTCCGGTCCGACCACGATGACGGTACGGCCCGAGTAATCCACGCGCTTACCGAGCAAGTTCTGACGGAAGCGCCCCTGCTTGCCCTTCAGCATATCGCTCAAGGACTTCAGCGGCCGCTTGTTTGGCCCACGAATCGCCCGACCGCGCCGCCCGTTGTCGAAGAGAGCATCGACCGCTTCCTGCAACATGCGCATTTCATTGCGGATGATGACGCCCGGCGCCTTCAACTCAATGAGGCGTTTGAGGCGATTATTCCGATTGATCACACGGCGATAGAGGTCGTTGAGATCGGACGTCGCAAACCGGCCGCCGTCGAGGGGAACCAACGGACGCAATTCCGGCGGCAAGACCGGGATCACATCCATGATCATCCACTCGGGCTTGTTTCCCGAACGCCGGAACGCTTCCAACACTTTCAACCGCTTCGCATATTTCTTCTTCAACGCGGCCGAGGCCGAAGCCTTGGCCTTCACATGCAATTCGTCCCACTGGGCGTTGATATCAACCTTACGAAGCAATTCACGAATCGCTTCCGCTCCGATCCCCACCTTGAACGCGCCGCTGCCGTATTCCGACTGCAGCGAACGGAGCTGCTCCTCCGAGACGAGATCTTTTTCACTCATGTTGGTGGACCCCGGGTCCACCATGACATAGCTTTCGAAGTAGAGAATCTTTTCCAGCTGCTTGAGGCTCATGTCGAGCAAGGTCCCGATGCGGCTGGGCACGCCCTTCAAGAACCAAATATGGGCAACGGGAGCCGCCAACTCGATATGCCCCATGCGCTCGCGGCGCACCTTGGACTGGATCACCTCGACGCCGCACTTATCGCAGACGATGCCGCGATGCTTCATGCGTTTGTACTTGCCGCAGTTGCACTCCCAATCCTTGATCGGGCCGAAAATTTTGGCGCAAAACAGCCCATCTTTTTCAGGCTTGAACGATCGGTAATTGATCGTCTCGGGCTTCTTCACTTCGCCGTAGGACCAGGATCGGATTTTTTCGGGCGACGCGATGCGAATCCGCATCGAGTCGAACGACACCGAGTCACGCGGCTTTTCAAACAGTGTGTATACGCCTTCCAAGGTTGCCCCTCCTTAACGGTCGCCTGACCGCAGTTCTGAGTTATGAGCGGTGAGTTCCACTGGTCTCAGTACTCAACTCTCAGCACTTGAATCAGTCCTTCGACTTCACGAGCTCCACATCCAGCCCCAGACTTTGCAGTTCCTTCACCAACACGTTGAACGACTCCGGCAAGCCCGGCTCCAGATACGGCTCTCCCTTTACGATCGCCTCGTACATGCGCGAGCGGCCCGGCACGTCGTCCGACTTGACGGTGAGAAATTCCTGGAGCGTGGAGGCGGCACCGTAGGCCTGCAATGCCCACACTTCCATTTCTCCCAGCCGCTGACCGCCGAACTGCGCCTTACCGCCCAACGGTTGCTGGGTCACCAGCGAGTACGGACCGATGGACCGGGCGTGAATTTTGTCGTCCACCAGGTGGTGGAGCTTCAAGACATACATATATCCAACCGTCACGGGACTGCCGAACGGCTCCCCCGTTCTGCCGTCGTTGAGAACGGTCTGGCCGCTGGGCGACAGTTTCGCCTTCTTCAGCAGCTCCTTGATTTCCTTTTCCGAGGCGCCGTCGAACACCGGGCTTGCCACCTTGATGCCCAAGGCCCGCGCGGCCCAACCGAGGTGGGTCTCCAGAATCTGCCCCACGTTCATACGAGACGGCACACCGAGCGGATTCAGGACGATTTCCACCGGCGTCCCGTCCGGGAGATACGGCATATCCTCTTCCGGCAGCACGCGCGACACCACACCCTTGTTGCCGTGGCGGCCGGCCATCTTGTCGCCGACCTGAATCTTGCGCTTCATCGCAATATAAACTTTGACGAGCTTAATGACGCCGGGAGGCAGCTCATCGCCTCGCTTCAAGCGGCCGACCTTCTCGTCGTACAGGGTCTGCAGGATCTCAATCTGCTCCTTCGCACGGCGCTCGACATCCTCGAGCTCCTTCTGCTCGTCTGGATCGCTGAGAATAATGTGCCGCACCATGTCGTCGGGAAGCCGCTTGAGGATCTCCGCCGTCAGCTTGCCCTTCTTCTTCAGAATGACATCGCCGGTCTCAGGATCCATGAGGTCGCGGCCGACCACTTTACCCAACAGGAGCTTGCGAACCTTCTTGGTCTTTTCGTCCTCGATGATGCGCAGCTCTTCCTGGTGGTCCCGCTGCAACTTCATGTGATCTTCGCTCTCGATGCTCTTGGAGCGTTCGTCCTTATCCATGCCCTTGCGGGAGAAGATCTTGACGTCGACCACGATACCTTCTACGCCAGGCGGAACGGTCAGAGACGTGTCTTTCACGTCGCCGGCCTTTTCGCCAAAGATCGCGCGAAGGAGCTTTTCTTCCGGTGTAAGTTGCGTTTCGCCCTTCGGAGTTACCTTACCGACGAGAATGTCCCCCGGCTTGACCTCCGCGCCGATGCGGATGATGCCGCTTTCGTCCAGGTCGCGCAGCGCTTCTTCGCCGACATTCGGAATATCGCGGGTAATTTCTTCCTTGCCCAGCTTCGTATCACGGGCCTCGACTTCGAACTCCTCGATATGGATCGAGGTGAACGCGTCTTCACGCACGAGCTTTTCGCTCAACAGAATTGCGTCTTCGAAGTTGTAACCGCCCCACGGCATGAACGCCACGAGCACGTTCTTCCCGAGCGCCAGTTCGCCGTGGTCGATGGCAGGACCGTCGGCCAACACTTGGCCCTTGTTCACGGGCTCACCGATCCGCACCACGGGGGTCTGGGTGATACAGGTATTTTGGTTCGAACGCTGGAACTTGATCATTTCATAGACGTCGAGACCCGAATCGTTACGCTTCTTGCCATCCTTCGAATCGGCACGAACCACGATCCTTGTCGCATCTACGCTTTCGACCACGCCGCCGCGCTTGGCCTGGACCACATAGCCCGAGTCCCGTGCCACGACGGATTCCATTCCGGTGCCGACCAAGGGGGATTCCGCCTTGATCAGAGGAACCGCTTGGCGTTGCATGTTGGATCCCATCAAAGCGCGGTTGGCGTCGTCATGCTCGAGGAAGGGAACGAGGGCCGTCGCCACGCTGACGACCTGCTTCGGAGAAACGTCCATATACTCGACCTTGTCCGGCGTCGCCGTGATAAAGTCGCCGCCGAATCTGGCGGATACGGTCTCGGAAACGAGCTTGCCACCTCCATCCACCTTGCTGTTCGCCTGTGCGATGACATACTTGTCGCCTTCGATGGCCGAGAGATACTCGATTTCCTCGACAACGCGCCCCTTGAGTACCTTGCGATAAGGAGCCTCAATGAACCCGAACTCATTGATGCGGGCATAGGTAGCCAGCGAGGTGATCAACCCAATGTTCGGACCTTCCGGCGTTTCGATCGGACAGATGCGGCTGTAGTGAGACGGATGCACGTCACGAACTTCGAACCCCGCGCGCTCACGGGTCAAGCCGCCTGGGCCGAGAGCCGACAGCCGCCGCTTGTGCGTGATTTCCGCCAGCGGATTCGTTTGGTCCATAAACTGCGACAGCTGGCTGCTGCTGAAAAATTCCTTCACGGCCGCCACCACCGGCTTGGCGTTGATGAGGTCGTGCGGCAACACGGTCTCCATATCGAGGAGATTCATGCGCTCCTTGATACTGCGCTCCATCCGCACGAGCCCGAGCCGGAACTGGTTTTCCAATAACTCACCCACCGAGCGTACACGACGATTGCCCAAGTGGTCGATGTCGTCGATTTCCCCGCGCCCGATTTTCAGGTTCACCAGATACCGCACGACTTCGACGATATCCTGGGCCGTGAGGGTACGCTGCTCAAGCGGCAAATCCAGCCCGAGCTTTTTGTTGAGCTTGAGTCGTCCCACCGGTGACAGGTCATACCGCTTGGGGCTCAGGAACAGATTGTCGAACAAGGCCCGCGCCGTTTCGACCGAAGGCGTTTCACCGGGACGGAGGCGCCTATAGATCTCCACCATCGCCTCTTCCTTCGATCCGGTTCGCTCCATGTCGAGCGTATCCAGGATGACAGGGGTTGCGCTGGCAGTATCGAGGTAAATGACCTTGAATTCCTCGATGTCGCTCTCAAGAATCTTGTCGAGAATCTCGGCGGTCAAACGCTGATTCTTCTCAACGAGCTTTTCCTTATTGCCGCTGTCGGCTAATTCGGTCAACACGGCTCGGCCGACCAATTCAGCCGGGGTGACTGGAATTTCCTTGACCCCCGCAGTCTTGAGTTTGGCGATCAGAGCCTTCGTGAGCTTGGCACCTTCCCGTACGAGCGGCTCTTTACCGCCCTTCTCAACCACCTCGGAGGAGCACTTCAAACCGTGGTGGATTTCCGGATCCAGCTTCCGGTAGAGCTTCCCCTTGGAGACCCGGATTTCTTCCACCGGGTAATACATCCGGAGCAAATCGTCCGTCGAATACCCGAAAGCCTTCAGCAGAATCGTCGCCGGCATCTTTCTGCGGCGATCGATACGCACATACAGAATGTCGCGCGCATCGAACTCAAAATCGAGCCACGAGCCGCGATAGGGAATAATGCGCGCCGAGTAGAGCACCTTCCCGCTGGCATGCGTCCGCCCCTTGTCGTGGGTGAACGACGCCCCCGGAGACCGATGCAACTGGCTAACCACTACGCGTTCGGTCCCGTTGATGATGAACGTGCCGCGCTCGGTCATCAGCGGGAGTTCTCCCACATAGACTTCCTGCTCGCGGACGTCCAACACCTTCTTTTTCGGACCCTTGTCTTCCTTGTCGAATACGATGAGCCTGACTCGCAACTTCAGCGGAACGGCGAACGTCATTCCCTGCTCCAGACACTCCCGTTCGTCATACTTGGGCGTGCCCAGGGAATAGTTCGAAAATTCCAACGCCGCCGTATTGTTGTAGTCGGCGATCGGAAATACGCTGGCTAACGCCGCCTGCAACCCCTGATCCTTGCGACGCTCAGGCTCGACCTCCATCTGCAGGAATTCCTCGTAGGATCGTTTCTGGATTTCGATGAGATCGGGAATATCGATGCTCGTGCGAATCCGAGAAAAATCCTTCCGTTCGACAAACTCCGCGAGAGTCGATTCCGACATTCGTTAGCCCTCCAGGCTCAAAGTAAGATGACCGCGTAGCGCCCTAGCAACCCAAAACCCGACCCGAGATCACTCAGCAATGCCTACTTGACCTCGACCTTGGCGCCGCTCTCCTCGAGCTTCTTCTTCATCGAGTCGGCTTCTTCCTTGGCCACGCCGGTCTTGACGGGCTTCGGGGCGCCCTCGACCAGATCCTTCGCTTCCTTCAATCCGAGGCTGGTCAGTTCGCGAACGACCTTGATGATTTGGATCTTCTTGTCCGCCGGAGCCCCCGCCAAAATGACGTCAAACGCCGTCTTCTCTTCCGCCGGAGCCGCCGCCGCGCCGCCGCCGGCCGGAGCCGCCGCCATCGCCACCGGAGCCGCCGCAGTCACGCCGAAGCGGGACTCGAGACCCTTGACCAACTCGGCCAATTCCAACACGCTCATGCCCTCGATTGCCTTGATCATCTCATCCTGTGAAAGCTTGGTTCCTGCTGCTGACATGTCGCCCTCCCCTTTCTTTTTGTCCTGAATGGCTGCAATGACTCGCACAAATTTACTCAACACCCCGCTCAACGCATACACGACGCCGCGAATCGGACCCTGCATGGCCGACAGCAGCATGGCAATGAGCACTTCCTTCTTCGGGAGCTTGGCAACCTCGGCCAACTCGGCCGGCTTCACCACTTTCCCCTCCAAGATCCCGACGGTGATCTTGATCTTCTCTTCGCGCTTCTCGGCCTGGATGAACTCGCGCAGCACCTTCGTGGGAAGGACCGGATCGTCGTACCCGATCACCATGCCCGTGGGGCCCTTGAAGTGCGTCTTCACCCCCGCGATCATGGTCCCATCGGACGCCCGAGCGGCCAGCGTGTTCTTGACCACGCAATACTCCGCCTTAGCCCCCCGCAATTGCTTGCGGAGCTCGGTCATCTGATTCACGGGCAGACCGGCACATTCCGTCAGAATCGCCAACCGGGCTCGGCCGAATTTCTCCGCCAATTCCTCGATTGCTACTGCCTTTTCTTCTTTCTTCATGACCTATCCCCTTACTGAGAACGTCCCGGTTCTCAACTCCAAATCTTCGACAACGCCACGGGATCCAACATTACCCCCGGCCCCATCGTGCTCGAGATCGTCACACTCTTCAGGTACCGCCCCTTACAGGAGGACGGCTTGGCCTTGACCACTGACTCCAAGACGGCATAGGCATTGTCGTAAAGCTTGTCCACTTCGAAGGACACCTTGCCGACCGGCACCTGCACGATGCCCGCCTTCTCGACCTTGAATTCGACCCGGCCTTTTCGGATTTCGCTCACAGCCTTACCGACCTCGAAGGTGACGGTTCCGGTCTTGGGATTCGGCATGAGTCCGCGCGGGCCCAACACCTTTCCAAGCTTACCGACCGAAGCCATCAGGTCCGGCGTGGAAATGGCGCAATCGAAATCCATCCAGCCGCCCTTGATCTTTTCCATGAGATCGTCTGAACCGACGAAGTCGGCGCCCGCCTGACGGGCCTCCTGCTCCTTTTCGCCCTTGGCGAACACCAGGACGCGGAGCTTCTTGCCTGTCCCGTGCGGCAATGCCGTCGTTCCCCGCACCATCTGGTCGGAACGCTTGGGGTCGATCCCCAGACGAATCGCCAGGTCGACCGACTCGTCGAACTTGGCATAGGCCGACTTTTTCACGAGGTCAACGGCGTCTTTCAGCCCATAAAACTTTGGCTCCACTTTTTCCAGAGCCGCGGTCATCTTCTTTCCCATGCTGCTACTCCTTCACTTCCGCAACAAGATCAGGGTTCCGCCTATTGGACGGTGATGCCCATGCTCCGCGCGGTCCCTTCGATGATCTTGATCGCTCCCTCAAGATCGGCCGCGTTGAGGTCGGCCAATTTCTTCTGCGCGATCTCCTTGACCTGGGCCTTGCTCACCTTGCCGACCTTATCCTTGTGCGGCACGCCCGAGCCCTTGATGACGCCGGCTGCCTTCTTGAGCAGGTCCGACGCCGGCGGCGTCTTCATGATGAAGGTAAAGCTGCGATCCTTATAGACCGTGATGATAACGGGGATGACGCTGTCCCCATCCTTCTGGGTCTTGGCATTGAATTGCTTGCAGAACTCCATGATATTGACGCCGTGCTGCCCCAATGACGGACCGACCGGCGGCGCTGGGTTCGCCTTTCCCGCGGGAATCTGCAACTTGATCTGCGCTGATACTTCCTTGGCCATGACGACTCCTGACGTAGAGTTCCAAGTATCGAGTTATGAGTTCTGAGTTTCACCTCGTGAGAACTGACAACTCATAACTCCGGACTCGGAACTTTGTTTAGATGCGTTCCACCTGCAAAAACCCGAGCTCGACCGGGGTCGAGCGTCCAAAAATACTCACGAACACCTTGACTCGGCTGTGATCAGAGTCGACCTCGTCCACCACGCCATTGAAGCCAAGAAACGGTCCATCGACGATACGCACATTGTCGCCCTTGATGAAGCGGACCTGTTCGCGGGGCCCCGCCGCACCAGCATCCACCTGCTTGAGCAGAGACTCGACTTCCTCGGAAGACAGCGGAGTCGGTTGAGCGCCACCTCCGACAAACCCGGTGACCTTAGGCGTCTCCTTGATCATCTGGAGGGTCTCATCTGCCAAAGGCGATTCCAGCTCAACTAGCACATAGCCCGGGAAGAACTTCCGCCGGGAGGTCCGCCGCTTGCCGTCTTTGATCTCAATGACATCTTCAGTCGGCACCAACACCTGCCCCAGACGTTCGGTCAGCCCCATTTGGTTGGCCCGTTCGAGCAAACTGGTCTTCACTCGACCTTCAAAGCCCGCATAGGTGTGAATGACGTACCAGTTCTTATTGCTCATCGTCTCCCCTCAGAATGGACGAACTGCATCGAGTCGCCGCCGGCAAACCTTTCGCTCACCGGACATGCCGAACTCAGATGACCTTCCGCATCAGCCAACCCAGGACCGAATCAACAAACGAGAGATAAAAGGACATGAGAATGCAGAACACGATGACCACGGTGGTCGCGCCGATGGTCTCGGCTCTGGTAGGGAACGAGACCTTCTTCAACTCGCTCCGTACCCCGTCGATAAACTCTCGAATCGAAGCCGTCATTCGCTGAAACACGATTGGAATCCTCTCTTCGCTCTATGCCCAAGCTCCGAAACCAGGTCCGGATACGGGTACGCGGGTCGAGCCCGCACCCCGAACTCACTTCCGGGGCCCACGCGCTCACCGGAAGGCATCAAGTGAATCCCGGCGCGAGCGCGTTCCGCACAAACCACCCCCTACCTGCGGGACCTATTCCGTCGCCAAGCACACACACCTTGACGCCGGATCGCGCAAGCGAGGTTTGGCAGGGGCACTAGGATTTGAACCCAGACTCTCGGTTTTGGAGACCGATGTGCTGCCATTAACACCATGCCCCTATCGCGTACCCGCTACTTCACTTCCTTATGAGGCTGATGCTTTCGGCAAAACTTGCAGTACTTGTTCCGCTCCAGCCGATCCGGATCGTTTTTCTTGTTTTTTCTGGTCGTGTAGTTGCGCTGTTTGCAAGTCGTACAGGCCAGGTCAATAATGTCTCGCATCTCGATGCTCCTTAGCTGTCAGCCGACAGCTTTCAGCTTTAAGCCAAGATCTCCGTGACGACGCCGGAGCCGACGGTTTTGCCGCCCTCGCGGACCGCGAA
>JAHBWI010000017.1 GCA_019637075.1 Nitrospiraceae bacterium
GCCATTACGATCCCGAGCAAGACACCCCGTTGTTCCGCAAGCTGTCGGAGAACTTTGAGCTCTGTGTGACTGGACTGGGATTTGTCCGGTCGGACTTGGACCGCATGCAAGATCCTGCCTGCCGTCGCGTGAAAGATCTGCTTCTCAATTGAAACGACCACGACCGGTTCTCCTCATTCACGGGGGCGCGGGACGCCGCGCCTTAACCGTCGCCCAAGCCGCCTGCCTCGAAAGCGCGTTGGCCGAAGGCCATCGTCTGTTGAAGGCCGGTGTACCGGCGTTGTCGGTCGTCGAAGAAGCGATCCGACTATTGGAAGATTCCGGCCTGTTTAATGCCGGGCGCGGTTCCAATCACCAACTCGATGGTGTGCGGCGAATGGACGCTTCAATCATGGAGGGCCGTGAGCTTCGGGCCGGGGCCGTGGCCTCCATCGAGGGCATCATTCATCCCATTGCCGCCGCACGGCTCGTCATGGAAAAAACCGCGCATGTCCTCCTGGTCGGGAAGTCCGCCAGCCGCTTTGCAAACTACTTCGGATTGGAGCGCGCTCCGCGTCCAAGGCGGCCCACGGCGGTCCGGCCCAAGCAATTGAGACCAGCAGCGGGGGTAAGTCGAACGTTGCAGCTGCATCAGGCCATTGTGAAAACCGGCCGCCTTCGTGCAAGGAGCTTAGGGAAGGAAACGGTGGGGGCAGTGGCGTTGGATTTGAAAGGGACCGTGGCAGCCGGCGCATCGACCGGTGGTGTCGATGTCATGTTGCCTGGTCGAGTCGGCGATACGCCGCTCATTGGCTGCGGTGTCTATGCCGATAATGACGCCGGTGCCGTGTCCATGACCGGATTGGGAGAGAGCATCATTCGGGTTGCCGTCGCCAAAGAAATTGCGGATGGGTTGGCGAGCGGTCTGAGCCCGGTGGCCGCGGCCAACCGCGTGCTGCGAAAAGTTGTAGAGCGCGTTCAGGGCGCCGCCGGCGCCTTGGTGCTCTCCCCGGACGGTCGGTGCACGATTCGTCACAGCACCCCGCATATGATCGCCGGGATTATTGGTCCAGACGGACGAGCCATCGTGCGAGACCGGTTTGCCTAGCGTTGTCAGGGGCTGCTAGAGTGACTTGAGGTCACTGCCTATGTCGGCGCTGTTTCATCTTGCCTTTCCCGTCCACGACTTGGCGGCAGCCAAGCAATTCTATGTCGATGGACTCGGCTGTGTGCTAGGCCGGGAATCTCCCACGGCCGTCACATTCGGACTCGCCGGACATCAACTTGTCGCCCACCTCTCCCAGGATAAGATCCAGCGGCAGAAGGGTATTTATCCCAGCCATTTCGGCCTGGTGTTGACGACGGAGGACGAATGGCAGACGTTGGCCGATCGCGCGCAGGCAAACCATCTCGCGTTGTATCAGCAGCCCCGCCGACGGTTTCCCGGAACGCGCATTGAGCATCGCACGTTTTTCCTGGAAGACCCGTCAGGAAATCTGCTCGAATTTAAATATTACGTCCACGAGTCGGCGATTTTCGGAGAGCGGGATTTTTCGACGATAGGGGATTCGGAGTAACGGGCACAAAACAGGCGGAGATCAATCTTCAGGCGTCACCATCACCTCGTGCAAGTCTGACGGGCTGCGATTAATCGAAGGCGCTTTCCGGCCGTTTCCCCGCTCCAGCCAGCGAACGATGTGGCGTTGCCGTCGAGTGAGATAGGCCGTGTGCCTGATCGGGTCATAGCGCCGCGGAGAAGGCAGAATCGCCGCCAGTAAGGCCGCCTCCTCAATTGTGAGATCCTCCGCTGATTTTCCGAAATGGTGCCGCGCGGCTGCTTCCGCTCCGAACACGCCTTGCCCCCATTCGGCGACATTCAAATACAGCTCCAGAATCTGTTTCTTCGTCAAATGGTGCTCCAGGGAGCGTGTGATCAAGGCTTCCCGGGCTTTTCGCAACAGGGACCGCTCGGAAGAAAGATAAAGATTCTTCGCCAGCTGCTGCGTGATGGTGCTGCCCCCGCGTTTGAATTCGCCGACCTCCAGGTTATAGAGGGCCGCATCTTTGATGCCTTCCCAATCGAATCCTTCATGCGCGAAGAACGAGGCATCTTCGGCTGCGACGACGGCACGCTGAAGGGCGGGTGCGATTCGAGATAAGGGAACCCAGGCGAATTTGATGTGCAGCGGATGGCCTTGTTCCTTGGCCTGAGCCCGCCGGGCTTCCATAACCGCCGTTTCCGTGGGGTGATGTTTCGCAAGGCGCGACACGTCGGGCAGCGTGGCCAACCAGTACAAGGCCAAGGCGGCAGCCGGCAAACCAATGAGCACGGTCATCCAAAACAATATGCGCCCGAACCGACTGCCTGTTGACTTGCTCATTCCCTACACTCTATCTATGAATGCACGAGATGGCTCACCAGTCCGTCGTGCTGGCCTAAGGTGGCGCGCATCCCGCATGGCCGTTTCCTGCGAGCATTATGAAACTACTCAGCGCCGAGTTTATCAAAAGTTCCGTCTCTCCAGAACAGTTTCCTGCCGAGGGGTTGCCGGAAATCGCCTTCGTGGGACGCTCTAATGTCGGCAAGTCGTCGCTGATCAATTCCCTGCTGCATCGGAAAAAGTTGGCGAAGGTCAGCAAGACGCCGGGTAAAACGCGGGCCGTCAACTTTTTCACTGTTCGTACATCCGACCAGAAGCTGCCGCTCTTGTCCCTGGTGGACTTGCCTGGATACGGCTATGCCAAGGTCTCCAAGGCCACGCGCGCGCAATGGGGGCCGATGATCGAACAATATCTTGAGCAGCGGCAATCGCTCGGCACGGTGATTCTGTTGATCGAGTCGCGCGTCTGGATGCCGCAAGATGTCATGACGATCCAGTGGGTGCAGTCCCTCGGCTGCGGCCTCATCATCGTACTGACCAAGGCCGATAAGTTGCGGCAGAGCGAGCGGAAGCCAACGCTTACCAAAGTGCGCGTTGCCTGCGGACTGCCGGCGGAGGTGCCGGTTATTCTGTATTCGGCCGAAACCCACGAGGGACGGGACGCGTTATGGGGCGAGATACGCGCGCAGTTTAATGGACTGCGGAAACACGAGTGTGGCACGAGAGAACTTTGATAGCGCGCAGATGTGATATCGCAAAAGAACACGACCGCAGGATGCTCAAAAAGACCGTCCTCTTCGTTCGTCGATCGTGAAACGTCGTTCGTCTTTCGTTGCAGAATCGGCTGCGACGTTCTTGCGAGATACGCTTCACGATTCACGCTTCACGGATCCGGACAGCGAGGCGAGAACGCTGCTGGCGGACTTTTTCAGCATCCTGTTAAAACTTGATCTCGATGTAGGCCTTGTTTTTCAGATCGGCCATCCAAATCTGATATTGGTCTTCGGTCTTCTGCTGAAACACGAGGGACTGGATTTCCGCCTTCACTTGTTCGAACGGGCGAAACTGGCGCGGCTTTTTGTCATCGACGCGCACGATATGCAGCCCCTCAGCCGTTTCTACGATTCCTGTAATCTGCCCCACCGGCACCGAGGTGAGCGCCTGCTCCAGTGCCGGAATCAGTTCCCCCTGCCTAACCAGTCCTAACCGCCCGCCGCGCGAAGCGTCTGCGCCATCGGAAAAACGCAGCGCCAGATCTTCAAAGGGTTCGCCTTGTTTGAGCGTCGCGAGGAGGGCTTCGGCCCGTCCCTGCGCGACGGAGAGGCCGTCCGGTGTCCGCGGTTTAATGAGAATTTGACTCAACTGGTACTCTTCGGGGTAGGCGAAACGATCCTGGTGCTCCTCGTAGTACCGCTTCATTTCCGAATCGGCGACCATAATCAGGCCTCGAACTTCCCGGTCGACGACACGCATCAACGTCAGCTGTTCACGGACGCTTCTGGTGGTGTTGGGGTCTGCCTGGTTGAGGGTTTCGCCCTGCTTCTTCATTTCCTGCACGGCCTGCGTGACTTCCTGGTCGGATACCTCTACGCCCTTGTTCTTCGCGGCCTGGAGCTGCAGCTTGCGCTCGATCATCTTCGTGACGGCCATTGCTTCCGCGGTCTTGAGGCGGCGTTCGAGATCCTCGCCGCTGTACAGTTTGCGAAGGCGCTCCTGATCGGGAAGCAAGTCGCGCTTGAGCTCGGAGAGCATGATCAGGTCGGTATTCACGACTGCGACGATACGGTCTTCCAATTTGGCGGCATCGACAGGACCGGCCGGGAACAGCCCTGCCCAGACGTAAAGGCATAGGCCGGCCAAAGCCGGTCGGCTGAGCGATTGCAGAGAGGTTGGTCTCACGGCGCGGACACAATGAGAAAGGAAAGATAATCGGGCATTCATCACGGTAAGGGGATTGTACACAATCGAGACTTCAGAAAGGGAGCGATCTTGCGATGAAAAGGAAGGAGGCGTGAAGACGGAACGCGGGCAGGAAGCCGTTGCGCAGGGGGTTAGGGGCGCCCTGGTTCATCGGTCACATAACGGGCCGCATCAGCCATGCGAATCGTCGCACCGGTGCGGAGTTCGGCAAAGACATCATCAAGGCGTTTCCGCCGCTTCTCAGCCAGGAGTTCCTGGCGAAGCCGTTCACGGGTGGCCTGGTCGGCCTGTAAAATTTCCGGCTCCAGGGGACTGACCTTCATCAGATAGTAACCCTTGTCGGTCTTGATCGGATCGCTGAGGACGCCGGGGTGCAGCGACGGAATCAACGCGTCCAGTTCAGGCTCCAGCAGGCCCTTTCGATAGGGGCCGAGGTCGCCGCCTTTGGCGCGGCTGCGTTCGTCGATCGAATAGCGCAGGGCAAAGCGGGTGAAGTTCCCGCCGCCTTCCACCTGGCGCTTGAGATCCTTCGCGGCATACACGTTGGGTAGCAGCATGACCGAGACTTGGACTTTTGGATTGGCCAGGAGCTGGTTGGCGTGCTTTTCGAGGTAGGCATCCAATTCTTCTTTGGACACTTCAACCTTGGTCTTGATCCGGTCTTTCAGGAGTTCATCGAGAATCAGCTGCTCGCGATAGCGCAGGGTTTTCTCCCGGATGTCATCCGATTGGTCCAAGCCCTGTTTACGCGCTTCCTGCATTAACAGCTCGCGCATGATCAATTCGTCGAGGAAGCGGCGTTTCCCGCCTTCTTTTTCATACCTGGCGCGGGTCGCCTGGGAGAGTTCTTCCCAGCGGATGTCAAACTCAGCCTGGGTAATGGAGCGGCCGTTGATCATCGCGATCACCGGTTCCTCCTGCGGCGGTTCGGTACAGCCGACCAATGAGCCCAGCGCACACAAGGCTAGCGCGGTGCCGGTCAGTCGTGCCCGCCAGGGGGATATGTCTGGTGTCTGCGGTGATGTCATGCGGTCGGGGCGGAGCATCCTTCTGGGAAGATCAGGTAGAGCCGGTCCGTGGCTCTTGATTGTTGGTACCACAGACGTGAAGGGTTTGCAAGGTTGCGTTGAGTTCTGGAAAGACCAAACTCCAGTCGTCATGCGGCATCTGGAGTTCAAACGACAAAGGCGACAGAAATCGCAGCCGTTTTTTATATCGGTCCATCAGGGCCTGCACAGCGGTTTCCGATACTTTCGCCTTGGGATCGAAGGTGATCACGACTGCATGCGTTTGCTCGACCACCGAACTGAGCCGGAGTTGTTTGGCCAGGAGCCGGATCTGCATGAGTTCGAACAGTCGTTCGACTGGGTCCGGCGGAGGCCCATACCGGTCTTCAATTTCGCCATGCATGAGTGCGAGGTCGCCGAGTTGTCCGCAGGAGGACAACCGTTTGTAGAGCGAGAGGCGTTGATGGCTGTCGACCACGTAGTCTTCCGGAATGTAGGCCGAGACGCTGAGACGCAGGGTAGGGTCCGGCTCCTCTTCGACGACCTGGCCCCTCAGGCGCTGGACGGCTTGTTCCACCATTTGCAGGTAGAGATCGAGTCCGACGGCGGCAATGTGCCCGGATTGTTGTTTGCCGAGCAGATTCCCTGCCCCGCGGATTTCCAGGTCCGCCGCTGCAATCCGGAATCCCGACCCCAACTCGGTAAATTGCTGGATGGCGGTCAGCCGCTTCTGCGCGTCGTCCGAGAGATTGCCTTCATCCGGCACCAGGAAATAGGCGTAGGCCTGTTCACCACCACGCCCCACCCGGCCGCGCAGCTGGTACAGCTGGGCCAGGCCAAACGTATCGGCGCGATTGACGATGATCGTGTTGGCGGTCGGCACGTCGATGCCGGATTGGATGATCGCCGACGCGATCAGGATATCGGCTTCCCGGTGGAAAAATTTCAACATCACGGCTTCGAGGGGTTTGGAATCCATCTGGCCGTGTGCCATCACAATGCGAGCCTCAGGGACCAGTTCCTGGAGCCACGCGCCCATGCGTTCCATGGTTTCCACGCGATTGTGGACAAAGTAGGTTTGTCCACCCCGGCCGAGCTCGCGGAGAATCGCTTCACGGATCGCTTTTTCGCTGAACCGAAGCACTTGGGTGCGAATCGCAAGGCGCCCGGACGGGGGCGTGTCGATGATGGACAGGTCGCGCACGCTGGCCATGGTCATTTGCAGGGTGCGCGGGATTGGCGTGGCGGTGAGCGTCAACACGTCGACCTGGGTACGCAGCTGTTTCAAGCGTTCCTTATGTTTGACGCCGAACCATTGTTCCTCGTCGATGATCACGAGGCCGAGGTTGCGAAACTGCACATCCTTTTGCAAGAGCCGGTGGGTGCCGATGAGCACATCGACCAGACCCGCCGCCGTATCCTTGATGATGGCCTTCGTGTCTTTGGGCGATTGAAAGCGGGACAACAGCGCCACGCGGGTGGGGAAGGGCGCGAACCGTTCGGCGAAATTGTCGTAATGTTGATGGGCAAGCAGCGTGGTCGGGACCAGCACGGCCACCTGCCGGTTTTCTTCGACGGCCTTGAAGGCGGCCCGCATCGCCACTTCCGTTTTGCCATAGCCCACATCCCCGCAGACGAGGCGGTCCATCGGTTTGGTGGAGGCCAGATCTTTCGCAATATCTTCGATGGCCTTCCGCTGATCCGGGGTTTCCTCATATTCGAAGGCCGCCTCAAACTCGTGATACAGCATGCTGTCCTTGCCGTACGACGTCCGATGGACCAGCTCGCGGTTGGCGTAGAGATCGACGAGCTCATGGGCCATTTCTTCGATATCTTTTTTGACTCGCGCCGTCGTTTTTGCCCAACTCGTCCCGCCGAGCCGGTCGAGGCGCGGCACATGCGCGTCGGCCCCTGCATAGCGCTGCACCTGGCTCAGCCGGTCGAGCGGCACATAGAGCTTATCGGTCCCGGCGAACTCGAGCACCAGAAAGTCACTGTCGAAGTCCTGGACCGAGAGCCGGCGCAATCCCTGATATTTCGCGATGCCGTACTGCATGTGGACGACGAAATCGCCGATGTTCAGATCTTCGAGCGAAGAGAGAAACGTGGCCGCTTTGCTCTTGTGTTGCGGTTTGTGCCGGGCACCCTTTGCGAACAGTTCTTCTTCGGTCAGCACGACGAGCCGCAAGTCGGGCGAAAGGAATCCCGACGAGACCTCTCCGTTCAGGACCGAAAATGGGGCCTTCTGCGCGCCGCCTGCGGAAAGGGCCGCGGGTTTCCACTCCATCGCCGGTCGATCGTGCTCGCCGAAGAGCGCGAGCAGCCGGCCGACTTGGCCCTGACTCCGGGCGACCAGCACCACGGGCCCGCCTTCGCGCAGCCGATCGAGGACTTCCAATGTCTGACTAAACGCCGTGCCGCGCTGGCCGAGTCCCACGCTGGCCGGTGTTTGCGCGGGACAGGTCAGCACCGGTTCCCAGCTCGCATCCGGCGCAGTGACCGGCTCCAGGGCAAGGGTCGCATAGTCTTGAGTGGCGGTGACGAGTTGATCCCACGTGAGGTACAGCTGGTCCGGAGTCGGATAGGGATTCGGATCCGTGCGATCTTCGTGACGCAGGTACCCTTCCTCAATGGTCTGCCAACATTCTGCCGTGTGAGCTTTGAGGGCGCCGGGCTGATCCAGTACCAGCACGGGCGGTTGGGGAAAATAATCCAGCAGGCTGTCCATCGCCCCATAGACCGACGGGGCATGCCATTCCGCATCTGCGGCCAAGGGCGTAAGCGCGTCTGGTGCATCGTCTGAGCGAATCAGTTCTCGCGCGGGCAGGACCCAGGCCTGCTTGATCTTATCGGTCGATTTTTGCGTGGCCGGATCAAAAAATCGGATCGATTCGATCGTGTCGCCCAAAAACTCCACTCGCAGCGGGTCCGGATAGGCCGTCGAATAAATGTCGACGATGCCTCCACGAATACTGAATTCGCCCGGGATCTCCACCACCGATCCCTTGCGATAGCCGAGGCGCAACAGGCTCGAGACCAGCACTTCGCGCTCCAGATCGCTGTTCGGTTGAAACTGCAGAATGGCTTCGGTGAAGACCAGGGCTGGCAGCACACGTTGCGTCAGCGCCGGCACGGACGTAAAGAGCACCGTGCGAGCTGTGGTGCAGAGTCGATTGAGCGTCTGCATGCGGCGGGCGACGAGGTCGATGTGGGGCACCGTCGATTCGTAGGGCAGCGTTTCCCATTTTGGAAACAGGGCCAGGTCATCGCCTGATTGTCCGCAGAGGGTCCTGAAAAAGAGCGTGTCGCGATAGAGGCGCTCCGCTTCGTCATCCGTTTTGGCGACAATCAGCCATGAGCGATCGGCGAGAGGTTGTGCCGGTGCGCTCAGCGTGAGGAGGGCGAGACCGAAGCCGGCCGTGGAGCCGTGCAACCCCATCAGGCAGGGTTTGCCGGAGCCGGCTCGAAGGGCTTCTCGCGCAGGCGCGAGCCAGTTCGTGAGATGCGATGGCACTACAGGTGGCACGAAATCCTTATGCCGTGGTGGATCGAATACGTTGTACCAGGGTCGTGGTTGAGACGCCGGGGACGAGAGGAATGGTTTGGACCAGCCCGCCGCGTGCCTCAACTACCTCACGGCCGATGATCCGGTCGAGCGGCCAGTCTCCTCCCTTGACCAGAACGTCCGGTTGGAGGGCTGTGATAAGGGCTCCGGGGTCGGGCTCCGGGAACATGACCACATAGTCTACGCAGGCCAGCGCAGCGAGCACCTCGGCCCGTTGGACATCGGGGACGATGGGACGATCAGCACCCTTGTGCAGGGCGCGTACGGAACCGTCGGAGTTCACACCGACCACGAGCAGATCTCCCAGATCGCGGGCTGCTTGCAGGTACCGGACATGGCCGATGTGCATGAGGTCGAAGCACCCGTTTGTAAAAACGATGCGTTCTTTCCGCTGACGGCGCTCGGCCAGCAGTGGAACCAATTCATCTCGCGTGGTCACTTTTGTAGGCATCACGTTCAGTATCAATCCAATCATGCATCTTAGCAGGATGAAGAAAATGTCCGCCACCACGAATCCGTACCGAGCGTCACGCGCTTGTGAGTTCAGTCGGGCGTGGACCGTTTTCGCTTCTTCTTCCACTCCTCATCCAGAGGAAGGGCGCCTAGGCGGACCACGCTACTGCCATGTCGCTCCATCAGTTTATCCAGCGCGGCCACGGCATCTCGTTGACGGCGATCGAACAGCGGTTCGGGAGCGGGGAGCAGATCCGACAGGCCCAGGCCCACGAGCCGATATCGCGATCGCGGCTGAAGCAAATCTGCCAAGGCCCGGCGAATGTCCGGCCACATGTCGGGGTCATAGTTCAACGGCGTGGCAAACTTCCGTTGCCGCGTGGTGATACGAAAAAACGAATCCTTCAGCTTCAGGGTGAATGAACCGGCAGCCAGACCCTCCAGGCGAAGCTCATGCGCCAGCGTTTCGAGAAACCCATGGATGATCGGTTCCAGTACGGCCGGATCGTTCGTATCTTCATCGAAGGTCGTTTCGTGGCTGACACTTTTAGACTCGCGGTCGGCTACTACAGGATCGGAATCGAGGCCACGGGCCAGCGATTGAAACGATGCCAAGCGGGTGCCTAGGAGGCGTAGGAGAGTTGATTCGAAGCGAGGAAGGAGCAAATCGCCGATCGTCTTTACCCCCAGGCGTTCGACGGCTTCGGTCGATTTCGGTCCCATGCCGGGCAACGAGCGAATCGGCAGCGGGGCCAGAAAAACGGCTTCCGTGCCCGGTTCTATCACCGCCAGGCCGTCTGGTTTATGCGCATCGGCGGCGATCTTGGCGACGGTTTTTCCGGAGGATAGGCTAATGGTGCAGGTGAGACCCGTCTTGCGCAGAATGTCCTCCTTGAGCATCTGCCCTAATGAGCGGGGATTCGGATGGCGAGTTTGCAGTCTCGTCGTATCCGCATAAAATTCATCGATACTGGTCCACTCGGTTTCAGGAAAGAACCGGTTCGTCACCTCTTGGAGTTGACGATGGAGACGTGTATAGAGCGGCCGATCTGGTGGGACGAGGACCAGTTGAGGGCAGAGGCGCAGGGCCTGGATCGTCGGCATGGCCGATCGCACACCGAATCGTCGAACCGCATAACTGGCGGCCGCAATAATTCCGCGCGGAGGCGGACCTCCCACGGCGACTGGTTTGCCCGCCAATGATGGATCGGCCAGCACCGCGGCTGACGCGAACATGGCGTCGATATCGCCGAACAGAATTTGTCGAGGCCAACGAGCGGACATGAAACCCTAGCTCGACTGGAACGGAAGACTGAATTGCCTGCCCATGCAACTCATCGGGATCGATTCCGGTTGCGGCTCATCGTGTACGACCGCGAACTCGCAGAGCGGTCCCCGGCAGGCTCCACAGAGGTGCCGACGTGGTTGAATGGTCCGGCGCTGGCGCCGGTAAATCGAGCCGCATTGTTGGCAGCGCCAGGCATATTTCGCCAACGCCGCGACCTCTTTGCCCAAGGAATGGTAGATCGTGATGCCGAGGCCATCCTGGTTCATGCGCGCCATCATGCGGCGAAAGTCCTGACCATGATTCGGACGACGCTTGAGCACATCGTATTGCCACTGATGGATCATTTCATGCGCCAGCGTCGTCATCGTTTCGCGATCCAGGTCAAGGTTTTGAATTGGTAGGAGGACCGACGACAGCTTGATGCAGCGGCGTCGCGTCTGATCGATGGTGCTCTGCATGTGCGTATGTCTCGGGCCGACCCGGCACACGAACATGCCCGCAGAGGAAGTCAGCCGCCGGCTCCATTCGATGGGAATCGGCGGTAAGGCGCCCTGAAAATATCGACGGTTGAGGTCGGTCCACAGGGTGAGGAGCGGTTCGACAGAGGGTGCCATGTTGATCACAGAACGATACAGCGGCCGTGCGAGGAGAACGCGTACTATTCCGGATTTACCGGCCGGACAATTCTTCAATGACGGCGGCGGCCAACAGCGGCACCATGATTTCGTGATGACCGGTGAGGGCGTAGCCTTTCCCGCCTTTCTGAGTTGGGCGGCGCACGACGTTGGTCATGGGACGATAATGTGTGAGGAAATCCATGTTGACGGTCGTGATGTTCGTCAGCGAGTGGCCGAGATTGCGTCCCAGCGACACGGCTTTCAAGAACACTTCCGGCAGGATGACAGCAGATCCCAGGTTCAGGTAGACCCCGCCTTCCATCCCGGAGACTACGGCGGCCAAGCGGCGGAAGTCGAGCAGTGACCCTGCGCCGATCGCCGAGCCGTCGGCGGACGGATGCATATGGATGATGTCGGTGCCGACGGCGACGTGGACGGTGACGGGAAGGCCCAGTCTGGCTCCCGTGGCCAGTAGGCTAGTCGCGCGGTTCGGAAACTGTTGCTTGTGACGATTGATGTAGAGGCCGAGTGATTCCCCGAGGCCCAGGCCCTCTTTCATGCCTAGCGTAATGGCTTCGTTGAGCATGCGGCCGGTTTCTTCCGCCATGCCGAATCGACCGGAATCGATCTCCGCGTCGACTTCCTCAGAGGTGTGCCCCATGAAGGCCAGCTCGAAGTCGTGGATGATGACGGCTCCGTTCATAGCCAGCGCAGTCACGATGCCGCGCTCTATCAGGTCCACGAGCAGCGGCCCCAATCCGACCTTCACAACGTGGGCGCCCATCCCGACGATGACCGGCCGGCCTCGACGATGAGCCTTTGCAATGGCCTGTGCCACCTCC
>JAHBWI010000018.1 GCA_019637075.1 Nitrospiraceae bacterium
TGTTGTATGTCTCCGGCGAGGAGTCTCCGCGGCAGATTAAGATGCGAGGTGAACGGCTTGGCATCGGCGGCAAGCATCTGCTCATTCTGGGAGAAACTTCCCTCGAACAAATTCTGAAAGCCATTCAAGAGATCAAGCCGGCAGCGGTGGTCGTGGATTCGATTCAGACCGTCTATACCGAGCAACTGACCTCGGCGCCGGGCAGTATCAGCCAGGTGCAGGAAGTGGC
Organism: Nitrospiraceae bacterium; assembly: GCA_019637075.1. NCBI lineage: Bacteria > Pseudomonadati > Nitrospirota > Nitrospiria > Nitrospirales > Nitrospiraceae > Nitrospiraceae bacterium. Next base: position 230 of record JAHBWI010000018.1, read on the forward strand.
CGGGCAATTGATGTGGTTTGCCAAGCGCAACAATGTCCCCGTATTCATCATCGGCCATGTCACGAAGGAAGGCGCGATCGCCGGGCCGCGGTTGCTAGAACACATTGTCGATACGGTGTTGTACTTCGAAGGCGATAAGAGCCATAGTTTCCGGATTTTGCGCGCGGTGAAAAACCGGTTCGGGTCCACGAATGAAATCGGCGTCTTCGAAATGAAAGACGGCGGCCTCGAGGAGGTGAGCAATCCCTCCGAGTTGTTCCTGGCCGAACGGCCGCAACGCAGCACCGGCTCCGTGGTGGTGTCCAGTCTGGAAGGAACGCGGCCGATTCTGGTCGAGCTGCAGGCGCTCGTGTCGAGCACCAATTATCCCATGCCCAAGCGGATGGCCAACGGGGTGGAACCGAATCGCTTATCGTTGCTGCTGGCTGTGATGGAAAAACGTTTGGGCATGCATCTCTCGGGGCAGGATGTGTACGTCAATGTGGTCGGCGGAATCCATATCGACGAGCCGGCCATCGATTTAGGTATTGTCGCCGCCGTGACGTCGAGCTTGCGTGAGAGTCCGATCGATTTTACGACCTTGGTCATGGGGGAAGTCGGGTTGGGGGGCGAGGTCCGGGCAATCAGCCAGGCCGAATTGAGGATTCGTGAAGCCGCAAAGATGGGCTTCAAACGTTGCCTGTTGCCGGAGCGTAACGTGGCAAAACTCGACCCGGTGGACGGGATCGAATTGATCGGCATCCGTGAAGTCGGAGACGCGCTGGATGCCGTGCTGGCGTGACGAACATGAGAAGTAGTCGGAATCATGTCATACGAGCGCGCCACCTATTGTGCGTCCTCCTATTCGGTCTCTTTACCCTGTCCGGCTGCGCCCTGTTCGGCCCGACGGATACCGTTCCATTGAAAGAGGCGACGGCGGCGCAATTGACCGCGCTCCTGCACGAGCAGGCGGAAGAAGTGCGTACGATCAAAGGCCTCTTCAGCGCGAAGATCACAGGCGGCATCTTGCCCATCGGCCAACGCGTCCAGGGCACGGTGTTTTATCAACGCCCCAACGCTATCAGATTGCGCGGCTTCTCAGCGGTTGGCAGCGAAATATTCGAGTTTGTGCAAATCGAGGATCAGTTCAGGCTTCGTTTGCCGACCATGGGGAGGGAAGTCACCGGTCGTCCGTCGGAGGCCGATCAACTCGGGCAGCTGACGCGTCCGTTTCAGCTGAGCGTCTGGGCCATGAGCGGCATTATCGGTACACAGGCTGTGGGAGCGCAGGACCAGGTTCGATTGTCGGAAGATGGGGCCCGCTATCGGCTCGATGTGCTGACGGCGGCGACCTCGAATGGTGCGGCACCCTTTGTCAGTCGGCGAATCTGGTTTGATCGGCGGAATTTGTTGGTGGTGCAGGAGGAACGGCTGACCTCGGCAGGCGACATCGAGGCGACGATGCAATTTGATGACTATCGCGCAGTCGGTGCCGTGCCGCCGGCTTCTCTCGCGTCCAATGGGCAAAATCCTGATGGCGGCCCACGTATCATGCGCCCCTTTGCCATTCGTATGACCGACGGGCAGGGCTCGGGTAGTCTTCAGGTGACGTTTCACGAGCTGGTGCCGAATGAGCCGATCAAGCCGAGTGAACTTGGACGGGTATGAACCAGCAGCCGGATACTTATCTGTTAGCCATCGATACCGCGACGGCCTGGCAAAGCGTGGCATTGTTGCAGGGCGAGACGGTGTTGGCCCTGGTCGAGCAGGACGCCGATGGGTCGCATGCGCGTTCGTTACTGGGCGCCATCGATCGTGTGCTGTGCGAGGGAAACGTCACGCTGAAGGAACTTCAGGGACTGGCGGTGTCCATCGGCCCAGGTTCATTCACCGGTTTGCGGGTCGGGCTCGCGACCATGCTAGGGTTTCGTGCGGTATTGGGTCTGCCGATTGCACCGGTACCGACTTTGGAAGCCATGGCCTGGACCCTGCGCGACGTGAAAGGCTTACTGGTGCCGATCCTGAAAAGCCGGCACAATGAGCTGTACTGGGCCGCCTATGAGTGGCTGCCAAGATCGGGGTTACGTACCCTCATTACCGAGCAGGTTGGCCCACCGGGTTCTGTGGCGCGGCTATTACAAGTGGCCGAAGTTTGTACCTGCTTCGGTGACGGATGGCAGGCCTATGGGAAAGATATCCGGGAAGCCGTTGAGGCAGCCGGGGGAGAGATACGGGAAGTCAGCCTGGAGCAACAACGTCCCTCAGCCGTGAGTATCGGTCTTGCTGCGCGACAGCGTCTGGATGCGGGGCAGATAGCGGAAGAAGAACTGGTTCCTCGTTATGTCCAACGCACGGAAGCGGAAGTGAAATTTGACGAACAGCAGGGAGTATCCGCGCTCGAGCGGCGGCGTCAGCGGGTGGCCGGCAAACTGAGCAGGATACGGCGGCGAACGATCCCCAAAGGCGTTGATTCTCGACGCAAAACATAACGCATCACGTGGAGCCGTTCCGCTAACATGACATCAACTTCGGTCCTGATTGAACCGGCGACGTCCGCCCTCCTCGACGAGGTGCTCGCCATCGAACAGGCTTGCTTCTCAGCCCCCTGGACGCGCAAAATGTTAGCAGCCGAATTGTCCGGCAACCCGTTTGCACAGTTTTTGGTCGCGAAGTGTTGCGACCCTCAGTCTGGCTCCCTTGTGGTGGCCGGATATTTTTGTTTTTGGATCGTCTTTGAAGAAGTGCGGTTGATGAACCTGGCGGTGTTGGCGCCATTCAGACGGCAGGGCCTGGCGACGAAGTTGATCTGCACTGCCCTGCAGACCGGTCTGGAACGCGGCGCAACCAGGGCGATGTTGGAAGTGCGGGTCTCCAATCACGAGGCGCAGGCGCTTTATCACCGGCTGGGGTTTCGTCAGACGGCCAAACGGGTGCGCTATTATGTCAATCCGGAGGAAGATGCGGTGCTCATGGAAATGGCGCCGCTGCAGGTGAGTGTGTTGTGTAGGCAATCCGGAGCGTAACCTCCGGGAGCTTGGTAACACGACGGTCATCCACGAACGTATGTAGTCAACCAGGAGGTGCGACATGCAGACGGAGACGGCGATCACTGAGCGGTTACGGCAATCCAACACAGAATTCCGTGCTCTTGAAGAATCTCACCATCGCCTCGACGCGCAGCTGGCTGATTTACAACGACGGCATGTGTTGACGCCGGCGGAAGAAGTGCTGAAGAAACAACTGCAAAAAGAGAAACTGGCCACGAAGGATAAGATCGCCGAACTCATCCGATCCTCACGGTAACGTAGGTCGGGAGGGCGCGTCCCTATCTCCTCTCGCAGAGCCCCTTTGCGAGCGAGCGGACAGGGAGTAGCCGGAGCGCCGAGGCGTTGATTCAGACCGGGAATGCTCGCACCACTGGCCGCCCATATTCAGTCGCTCAAGAAGCGGCTGCTGATCATCGCGGTCACCTTGGGGGTCGCGTTTGCGACGGCGTTTGCCTACTCGACCGAGATGGTCGCCTGGCTCAATCGTCCGTTCCCCAATCAGCTGGTGTTCTACGGACCGACCGAAGCGTTGTTTGCCTCCATCAAGGTGTCGTTTCTGGCGGGCATTATTCTCAGCCTGCCGATCGTGTTTTATCAATTCTGGAAATTCATCGAACCAGCGCTGCTCCCCAAGGAGCAGCGCTGGGCAATCCCGATTTTTCTGCTGGCGGCGCTTCTGTTTGCGCTTGGCCTGATCTTTTGTAATCTCGTCATCCTGCCGCTGGTCATCGACTTTTTCGTCAGCTTCGGTATGGATCGCGACATTACGCCTGCGCTGGGGGTGGGCACCTATATTGATTTCAACGTCAAATTCCTGCTGATCTTCGGGTGCGCCTTTGAATTGCCCCTGGTATTGACGATTTTGTCCCGCGTAGGCGTGGTTTCAGCGGCCGTGCTGGCCCATTATCGAAAGCACGCCATTATGGCGGCTTTGATCATCTCGGCCATCGTGACGCCGGATGCCACACTGTTCACCATGTTGCTGATGGCGGTCCCGCTCATGGTACTCTATGAGATCGGGATCATCGGCGCGAAGATCTTCGGGCGCTCGTCAGGACCGGCGCCCGACATGAATTTGCCCCTCAACCCGGATATACCCATCGGTACCGCTGGTCATCGCGTTCGATGACCCCGGGTTCACAATTTTTAAAGGGTGATCATTTATGCTGCGTCACGTATTGGTGTTGACGGCGTTGACGGTCGGCAGTCTCCAAGGAATGGTGCATGCCGCATCATTGCCAATCGGGAATGAGAGCGGCGGCCCGCTGAAACTTGAACAGGGACATCCCGGGCAAGATCCGTCCTCGCCTGCCGATATCGGGAACACGAGTATTCAAGCCTTGACGTCAGGTGCCGGCGGCGTCATCTACGCCGGGTCATTCGGTATGGGCATTTTTCGAAGCAGCGACCGGGGCGGCACCTGGATGTCGGCCAACGAGGGGCTCACCGATCCCTTCGTGCTCTGTCTTACGACCGGCAAAGATGGAGCCATCTATGCCGGCACGTTTCGTGGCGGGGTATTCCGCTCCCGCGACGCCGGCAAAACCTGGCAGCCGATCAACAAGGGACTCAAACGTCTGGAGATCAAAGTTCTGATGATGGATGCCAAGGGTCTCTATGCAGGGACCGGCGATGGCGTCTACTTGTTGAATGCAGCGCAGGATCACTGGAAAGTCGTGACCACGGGGCTGGATGAAATTCTCGTCCACGCGCTGGCCAGAACGGACGATGGCACGTTGTACGCAGGCACCTCCGGCAAGGGTGTGCATAGTTATAAGGAGCGCACGCCTGGATGGACGCGCCTGCGGCAGGGCCTGAAAGACCACGAAGGATTGGTGGAGAATTTTATCCGCGTGCTAGCCGTGGATAAAGAGCAGGGCGTCTACGCGGGCACGTTCGACGGCGGAGTGTTCCGTAGCGGCGACGGCGGTAAAACCTGGCTGCCGATCAGTCGCGCCTTACCGAACGATTCCATCCGCGGCTTGATCAGCAACGAGCGTGGCGTGTATGTGGCGACGGGGCGGGGGGTTTTCAAGACCGTCGACAAGGGACGGCAATGGATGCCGCTCAACAAGGGCCTCAGCAATCTCTCCGTGCAGGTGTTGATCGAGGGCGATAAGGGCGGCTTCTATGCCGGCACCAGTTCCGGCGTGTTCAGGAGCGATGACGACGGTCTCACCTGGACGGCAGTCAGCCAGGGATTAGAAGGTGAGAGCGTCGCGCCCTTCAAGTTTAACTGAGTAGGAAAGGATATGAGATGACCGCACAAACCGCGACGATTACCGTGACATCCAAGAACGAGCCCTGGGGCCAGATCGTGCTGCGCTTTTTCCCGGATGTGGCGCCGAATCATGTGAAGAATTTTACGGACCTGGCGAAGAAGGGCTTTTACAACGGCACCACGTTTCATCGAGTGATTCCCGGGTTCATGATCCAGGGGGGAGATCCCAACAGCAAGAATCCGGATCGTGCGTCGCACGGGATGGGTGGCCCCGGCCACAACGTGAAGGCGGAGTTCAATAGCAAGCCGCACAAGCGGGGAACCCTTTCCATGGCGCGCGCGAACGATCCGGACAGCGCCGGGTCGCAATTCTTCATTTGCGTGAACGACGCCAATTTCCTGGATTGGCAGTATACGGTGTTCGGGGAAGTACAGAGCGGGCTCGACGTGGTCGACAAGGTCGTCGGGGCCAAGCGTGACGGACGGGACAACCCGCTGGAGCGCGTGGAAATGACCGTGACGATTACCGAGTGATAGACGTCACACGTGAACAGTAAGACGTGAAAGGTGAAGAGGGAAAACTTAAAGCGAGAAGGGCGGCTCCGCCGTTTTGCGTTTCACCGTTCACGGTTCGTGGTGTTGGCCGCAGCGGTATTTACCGCTGCGGGCTGCGCCATTCCTCAGGTCCCGTCGCGGACCGTCTACGAAGATCCCGTCAATTTCGTGCGGTTGGAGTTGGATGCCAATGTGTTGCCGGAGTGGCCGCCAGGGCATTTCACGCATCCGGCCCGGTTTTCCCATGAGCAGGTCAGGCGGGTGCTCATGGGCCTGACGGTTCAGGAGCATCGCACCATGGTCCAGCGCTGGATCGGCGGCGACTCTCGACGGTTACCCATGTTCCGCGATGCGGAGATCGTGATCCTCGTGCCGCAGCTGGTCGAGGCGTTACGGTTAGCGCGGGAAAATGAGCGCGTCACGTATTATCTGAGCCAACCACAAACGTCCGTGAAGCGAACGATCACCTCGGGGGGCCTGTACATCCGGGGCACCGAGCTGCATTTTATCTTAGGGAATTGGCAGACGCTGTACGGTATTCCAGCCTACGGGATGATTTATGATCGCCGGTACCCGATGAACCCGATCATCTCGAAAGGGTTCGATCTCTTCTTCGACCTTGACCAGGCCTTGGTCCATCAAACCACGAGCATCTGGGATGGGTTGCTCGCCAATACAAAAGACGAGTTGGTCATCGATCTCGCCATTGTTTTTCCCGGCCAGAGCATCTGATTCTCCCGTCCTTTGTAAAACCTATCCTGTGACCTGTCGGAGACTGGTGGTTAGCGAGCGTTAACAATCGACATCGTGCGCGTCCTCGCTCCATGGATGGGCTAGTATGCCGCAACGGGCGGTCCTTCCGTCTGGCTCGCCGCGTCAGTCGGGCGGGAAGCCGTCGATGCGCGGCTCAGCAACAGAATGCGGCCTGTGTCGTCGCCTTGCGACGTGTAGGCCAGCGTGACTTCTGCGATCTTATAGTCGTATTGTGTGTCCGCCAGTCGTGTTTGCGCCGCCGTTACTGCGACTTCTGATTGGGTGACTTCTACTACCGTACCCAACCCGAGTTTGTAGCGCTGCTTGGAGAGCTGTAACGCTTCCTGCGCCGTCTTGACTTGTTCTTCCGCCAGCGTGATTTGTTGCGCGAAGGTCAGGGTGTCGAGGTAGGCATTGGTGACCTGCTGCGTCAACGCCTGCTCGATGTTGCTCGTGGCAGCGGAGGCGGCCTGCCGATTGGCATTGGCTTCCACGACCTGATTTTCAATCAGGAACCCGGTGAACAGCGGCATGGAGACCATGGCGCCAGCCATCCACCATCCGCCGGTCTGCTGGTTCTGGCGTGGATCGAAGGGATCGAAGGTGCCGCCGCTGGCGATCGCGGAAAACGTCGGCAGGTATTGGCGTTTCGTGGCCGTCAGTCGTGCGTCGGCGGAGGCCGTCTGCTCCTTTGCCCGTTTGACCTCCGGATGGGAGAGGCTTTCGTTGATCAGTGTCTCCAGCGTTTTCTGCGGGCGAACGGCGACGGAAATATCTTCCAGGACATAGTCGTCCGCTCCGGCAATGCCCATGGTTCGGTTCAAGTCGGCGAAACTGGCCTTGAGATCATTGCGGCTTCGCACCAGCAGGGATTGGGCGTTCACCAGCTCAACGCGGGCCAGGTCGAAGTCGAGCTTCGATTTCAGTTGCTGGCGATAGAGCGTTTCAATCTGGCCGGCGATGATCCCGCGTTCACGCACCGTCTCCTCTGCGATCTGCACCAGACGATGCCGCTTCAAACTGTTCAGATACGCGCGCTGCACATACAGTAGCACCAGTGCGCGTCTCGCATTCACATCCTGCCCTTGGGCGCGTTCGGCGAGCTTGTTCGACTCGACCAGATTGCTGGTGTAGCCGAAATCGTACAAGCGTTGGTTGGCGATCACGCCGCCGGTGAAGGTGGTTTGATTTTCGCGCAGCAAGCCTCCTCCGACCAGAAACCGGGGATTGCTCACGCCGGCGCCGGCTACGGTGTTCGCGTTGGCGTAGACCTGGGGGTAATACAGGGAGCGTGCCTGTTCCGTACGCGCCTCCGAGGCTTTTAAGTTGGCCTGGCCCTCGATCAGCATCGGGTGATTCTTCACAGCAATTTCTACGGCCTGCTGCACGCCGAGAAAACTGCCGCGCGACAACGGCACCGGCTGGTCCGCTTCGGCGGCATGGGTGAGGGAGGCTGAAGCTGCGGCTAGAGATAAGACGGCCAGCATGAGGCCTGTCCTGAGTGGCAAGAGATACATCATGGGCGATCTCCCTGTGTCGGTGTCGCACTGTTTGTGGTAGGCGCGGCGGTCGGGGGTGGAGGGGTGCCGCCCGGCGCACGCCGTTCAAATTTCTGTTGGGACAGTTTGGCGTCCGGCAAATTGAATGGCGAGGCCACGACCGGCATCCCTTCGAGCAGACGCCGCTTGCCCACGGCCACCACATCTTCGTCGCCCCGCAAGCCGGAGGTGATCTCGATCCAGCGGCCGTCGCTGATGCCGGTTTGTACCGCCACTGGTTTGGCTTTGCCGTCCTCGACGATGAAGAGAGACTTGCCCTTCGGTGTGCTGGTCACGGCCTGGGGGGGAACGACGAGGGCCTGTGGAATTTCACGCAAACCCAGCGTGACCTCGGCGAAGGTGCCGGGCCGAAGCGCATGGTCCTGATTGGGTAAATCGATTTCGACCAGCAGGCTGCGCGTGGCCGGATCGAGCGCCATGGTGGATCGCGTGACGAGGCCGGTGAATGAGCGAGATGGCAGTTCGGTGACCTTCACGGTCGCCCGGGTTTTTCCCGGCACGATCCAGGGGCTGTCGTCCTGCGGCACGTTGGCATAGATGCGCACCGTGTTCAGATCCATGATAGTGAACAGCGGAATCGCGTTGGTGGCCGAGGACGTGGCGATTTGAATCAAGGCTCCGGGGTCCGCGAATCGGGCCGTCACGATGCCATTGTAGGGCGCGCGGACCTTGGTGTAATCCCGCATGACGACGCGCTGTTCCATCAGGTGCCTGGCTCCCTGATAGGCGGCTTCGGCCACGTCCACGTCCTGTTTGGCGATGACGTCCGGAGACTCGTTCCATACTTTGGCCAGGCGTTCGTAGGTCAATTTTTTGATTTTGTAATCGGACACCGCCTGCTGGTACTGCTCTTCGACTTCCGGGGCATCGATGACGGCCACGACGTCATTCTTCTTCACCGCATCGCCCTTGTCCGGTCCGATCCATTTGAGATAACCGGACACCTTGGCGTACAGCGTGGTTTGATAGAGCGGAGACACATTGGCGGGCAGTTTGACCGCATAGACCAGATCGCGCCGGGTCGGCTTCGTCACCTGCACATCCACGGGAGCACTGTCCGGTACCGCCACGGACTCCTCTGGTGGTTGTGGCGGGGTGGGAACCGTGGGGGATGGAGGGGGAACCGGGTGCCCCACGTCATGAATCTCTCGCCAATACAGCAGTCCGCCGGTGACGAGCGTCAGCACGATGGCGATAGCGATCCAGCGGATCTTCCGGCGCGTGGCCCTGACGGGGCGGGGAGTCGTTGACGGGGCTTCCATTAAATGTCCTCCGAAGTCGCGGGAGCGGTGGTGGAGACCGGCGCACGTTCCCGACGAATCAAGACTAGGCTGTGCATTACGGGAACGACCAGCAGCGTCATGATCGTGCTGACCGCCAAGCCGCCGACTACTGCGCGAGCCAATGGCACCATGGTTTCGTTGCCCTCGCCGAATCCAAGCGCCAGCGGCAACAGGCCGAGGATCGTGGCGAGCGCCGTCATGAGAATCGGCCGGATCCGCCGCCGCCCGGCTTCCAGCACGGCATGCGCCGCAGTCGATCCGTTGCGCACCATGCGGTTGGCGAAATCCACGAGCAGAATACTGTTCGACACCACGATGCCCATCATCATGAGCGTGCCGATCATGGATTCCACGTTGACCGACGTGTTGGTCAAGTGCAGGGTCAACACCGTGCCGATCCAGCCAAGCGGGACCGCCACCAGAATGATCAGCGGATCGATAAAGGAGCGAAACAGCGCGACCATCACCAGATAAATCAACACTACGGCCAATGGCAGGGCCAAGGCAAAGTTCTGAATCGCGCCGCGCATGTTGGCCACTTCGCCACGCAACTGCACGGTCACGTCCTTCGGGAGCTGAATGCCTGCCAATACTTGCTCGATATCTTTCGCGACATGGCCGAGATCGTTCCCGACAGGGGTGACGAGCACGTTGATCAAACGCGAGAGATCGTAGTGATCCACTGAATCGGGCCCGGTCTTGAACTTCAGCTGGGCCACATCGCGAAGGAGGACGGGCGGTCCGCGCCGGTCGTCGCTGGACGCG
>JAHBWI010000019.1 GCA_019637075.1 Nitrospiraceae bacterium
ATCGCTGCTTCGCCGCATCGTCCTTCGGGCCGCCCGCCAGAAGGCCCGTTGACCATTGCGCGATTTCTTCCTCGGAATGTTTCCGACCGTGGGTCTTCACCCAGCTCAACAACTTCTCATCGCTCTCACCCGCCAACACCTGCTGCTCGAAAGCCTTCGCATCGATCTGTAAAAAATCAATCAGATACTTATCGAACCCGACGGTGATGTAGTTGTAGTCCTGAATCTTGCCGGCGTGGCGCAAGCGGACTTTATCGATGAACCGGCCCAGGTGGGCGATGCCGCCGAGGAGGGCCTTGGGACTGCGGGGATAGGTTTGCTGAGTCATTGTAATTCTCCAGAATGGTGATTTCGAAGAAGATACAGCCGAGGACGAGATAAATCTAGCAGGGCGATGTGTGCTGACGCGGCACCGTTGCGCCCCACCTTCTACAATAATGTTTCGCGGATTTCTTGAGCAGTGCTTTCTGGCACCTGTTTCCAGATACATCTCTAACGTTTGCGACCAATAATTCCTGCCTGCTTGCTGCTCGGCACAATTCGATCTACTTCTTCTAAAAAAGCGTCAACCGCAATTCGAGTTACTCTGAAAAACCCCGCGACGTTAACATGCACCCCCGCCTCGTCGAAGACAAAAGGCGGGTCGTCTGGTTTACCCGGAAACATGAAATGATTCGTAGCCAAGGCCGAGTTGTGCAAGAGCAGACACCGATAGTTTTCATACAGCCTTTTTATAACCGCCTCTGACAAGTCGAGTCCGTAGAAGCTGCTGTTGAAGATGAATAGATGGTGGTACCCGTCCGTCTTTATAGGCGCATTCCTTCCATCTATGGAGACTGTGAAGTCAGGCCGGCCTCGATGATACGAACCAAGGCTGTCCGCAATAGAGAACATAACCGCAGCTCCAGGATACCCAAGACAGCCCCCATCCTGCTTGCGAAACCTAATGCAATACTCAGCCGCCTCCAGGAATTCTGGTAGCGATTCTTTTAGAAGTTGAGCGGTCGTTTCATGTATTGCCATGACACACCAGAAAACTTGCGAACAAAGCCTGCGGTCTGGAACCGTAATAGAGGGAAATCTTGAAGGCTCCCGTTCGTATGAACTCGGATGGGACGCTCCGAAAGGCAAGGAAGGAGATAACGTAACAAGATGGGCCTTAGGGCCAGGCGAGACTCGAGTTGCCCTTATTACTTTACTGACTGGTTTGCCGTCTTGCCCGCTTCGAGGTACTGATTGATACCCGCCGCCATCTTGCGGCCTTCGGCGATGGCCCAGACGATGAGAGACGCGCCGCGCTTGGTATCGCCGCCGGCAAAGACGCCGTCGAGGTTGGTCATGAAGTTCTCGTTGACGGTCACGCAGCCACGCGCGTCGTAATTCACGCCGAGGCTGTCGAGAAAGCCGTTTCTAACAGGGCCCGTGAAGCCCATGGCGAGCAACACGAGGTCGGCATCCAACTCGAAGTCCGTATTCGGGATCGCCACGAACTTACCGCCCTCGAACTTCACCCGGTTGGCATGCAGCTTCGTCACATGCCCGTTGTGACCGGTGAACTTCGTGGTAGACACGCTCCATTGACGATCACAGCCTTCTTCGTGCGCATGGGACGTACGAAGCTGCATCGGCCACAGCGGCCAGGGCGTCGAGCTCGATCGGGACGGAGGTGGCTCGGGCAACACTTCGAACTGATGCGCCTCACTGCAGCCCTGTCGATGGGCCGTTCCCAAACAGTCGGACCCGGTATCGCCGCCGCCGATGATGACCACCCGCTTTCCCTTGGCGGTGATCGGTTCTTCGGATACGGAGATCCCTGCCGTCCGCTTGTTCTGCTGCGTGAGATATTCCATGGCGAAATGGATGCCCTTGAGTTCACGCCCCGGTACCGGCAGATCTCGGGCCATTTCCGCACCCATCGTCAGCCCCACCGCATCGAACTCCTGCCGTAGCTGTTCGCCGGTCACATCTTTACCCACAGTGACGCCGGTTTTGAACTCCACCCCTTCGGCTTTCATCTGCTCCAGCCGGCGGTCGATGACCCACTTCTCCATCTTGAAATCAGGGATGCCGTACCGCAGCAAGCCGCCGATACGATCGGCCTTCTCAAATACGGTGACGCTATGACCGGCGCGCGCGAGTTGCTGCGCAGCAGCCAGACCGGCGGGACCTGACCCGATGATGGCAACCGTCTTGCCGGTCTTTCTCACCGGCAAGGCCGGCTCGACCAGGCCTTCATTGAAGCCGCGATCGATGATGTTCCATTCGAGCACGCGGATCGACACCGGGTCGCTGTTGATGCCGAGCACGCAGGCCCCTTCGCAGGGCGCGGGACAGAGACGGCCGGTGAATTCCGGGAAATTGTTCGTGGTGTGCAACGCCTTCAGCGCGTCTTTCCAACGGCCGCGATAGACGAGATCGTTCCATTCGGGGATCAAATTCACGACGGGACAGCCGGTATTCCCCTGGCAAAAGGGCACACCGCAATCCATGCAGCGCGCACCTTGAACCTTGAGCTTCTCCTCCGGGATGGGCTCGTACATTTCTTTCCAATCGAGCACGCGCAACTCGATCGGTTTCCGCTTCGGCCCCTCACGCGCGTATTTCAGAAAGCCCTTTGGATCACCCATCGCTAATTCGTCTCTCGTCCTTCGTCACTCGTCTATCGACTGGATTGCTCACACGTGCGCGTCACCAGACGCGCGCCATCTATTTTTGCACTTTGGCTGCAGCGGCCTTCCGCTCAGCGAGCACACGCTTGTAATCGATCGGCATGACCTTCACGAACTTGGGCAGCATCGCCTCCCAACCATCCAGAATCCGCTTGGCATTCCGGCTGCCGGTATAAAGGAAGTGCGACGTGATCATGTCGTGCAACAGCCGCTTGTCCTCATCGCTGACAACCGGCTCCAACTCCACCATGCCTAAGTTGCAACGAGACTGGAACTTATCCAACTCGTTCAACACAAACGCCACGCCGCCTGACATACCGGCCGCGAAGTTTCTGCCGGTCCGGCCCAGGACCGCCACGACTCCGCCTGTCATATATTCACACCCGTGATCGCCGGTTCCCTCGACGACGGCGCGCACGCCGCTGTTCCGCACGGCAAACCGTTCACCGGCCATGCCGTAAAAATAGGCTTCACCCTGGGTGCCGCCATACAACGACGTGTTGCCGACGAGAATAGTTTCTTCCGGTGTGTAAATCGCGTTCTTCGGCGGAAAGACGATGATCTTGCCGCCCGACAGGCCCTTGCCGATATAGTCGTTGGACTCCCCTTCGAGGATCAGCGTGATGCCACGCGAGAGAAACGCGCCGAACGACTGGCCGGCCGATCCGTTGAACTTGATCGTGATGGTGTCGGCAGGCAATCCATCCTGACCATATTTCTTCGACACCTGGCTCGACAACATCGTGCCCACCGTCCGGTTCAAGTTCCGGATCGGCAGTTCGAGCGTGACCTTTTGGCCACGATCAATTGCGGGGGCACATTGTTCGATGAGCGTGCGGTCCAAAATCTCGGCGATGCCGTGATCCTGCTTCTGCACGCAATACCGTGGGACTTCAGGACCAACCTCGGGCATCTTGAGCAGCGGCGCCAGATCCAGCCCCTTGGCCTTCCAATGTTCGACGGCCTTGTGAATCTTGAGCTTGTCGACACGCCCGACCATTTCATTGATGGTGCGGAATCCCAGCTTCGCCATGATTTGCCGCAATTCTTCGGCGATGAAGAAGAAGAAATTCACGACATGTTCCGGCTGCCCGGTAAACTTCTTGCGCAAGACCGGATCTTGAGTCGCAATGCCGACGGGACAGGTATTGAGGTGGCACTTCCTCATCATGATGCAGCCTTCGATGATGAGCGGCGCCGTAGCAAACCCGTACTCTTCCGCCCCTAATAACGCCGCAATGGCCACATCGCGCCCGGTCTTCATCTGGCCGTCTGTCTCCACACGAATCCGGCCGCGTAGATCGTTGAGGACCAGCGTTTGATGCGTTTCCGCCAACCCCAACTCCCACGGCACACCGGCGTACTTAATCGATGACAGTGGAGAGGCTCCCGTCCCGCCTGAATCGCCACTGATGAGTACCTTGTCCGCATGGGCCTTGGCCACTCCGGCGGCGACCGTGCCAACACCGACTTCGGAGACCAGTTTCACCGAGACGGCCGCATCGGCATTGGCATTCTTCAAGTCGAAAATGAGCTGTGCTAAGTCTTCGATGGAATAGATGTCGTGGTGCGGCGGCGGTGAAATGAGCTGCACGCCCGGGGTGGAGTAGCGCAGCCGCGCGATGTTCTCGTCCACCTTGTGGCCTGGCAACTGACCGCCTTCGCCCGGTTTCGCGCCCTGAGCCATCTTGATCTGCAGTTCTTTGGCATTCACCAGATAATGGCTCGTGACCCCGAACCGCGCGGATGCCACCTGTTTGATATAGCTGTTGCGGGAGTCGCCGTTCGGGAGCGGCTCGAATCGCTCCGGATCCTCGCCTCCTTCACCCGTATTGCTCTTGGCGCCCAGCCGGTTCATGGCGATGGCCAGGGTCTCGTGCGCTTCCTTGCTGATGGAGCCGAACGACATGGCTCCGGTGGTGAAGCGTTTGACGATGTCTTTGGCCGGCTCGACTTCTTCCAGCGCAATCGGTTCCGGCAGGAACTTGAACTCCAGCAGACCGCGCAGGTTCGAGCGGCGTTTGCTCTCGTCATTGACCAGCTGCGAAAACTCGGCGAACGTCTTGGGATCGTTGTTTCTCGTCGCGTGCTGTAACTTGTAGATGGTGTCCGGATTCCAGTTGTGGTGTTCGCCCTGGATCCGATAGTGAATCTCGCCACCGAAATCTAACTGTCGGATCGGCACCGGTTCGTAGGCCACGCGATGGCGACGTAACGTTTCTTCCCCGATCTCCCGAATGCCGATACCCTCGATCCGCGACGGCGTGCCGGTGAAGTATCGGTCGATCAGTTCATGATTGAGGCCGATCGCCTCGAAGATCTGCGCGCCGCAGTAGGACTGCACCGTGGAGATACCCATCTTCGAGAAAATCTTGAGCAAGCCTTTGTTAATGGCTTTGATGAACTTGCCTTCGGCGGTCGCCGCGTCCAAGCCTTCCGGGAAGTATCCGTCGCGTTCCAAATCCACCAGCGATTCGAAGACAAGATATGGATTCACGGTCCCGGCTCCGAAGCCGATCAGGCAAGCGAAATGGTGCACGTCGCGCGGCTCGCCGGTTTCCACCGTCAGGCCGACCTCTGTTCTCGTGCATTCCCGCACCAGATGGTGATGGACCGCCGCCACACCGAGGAGACTCGGGATCGGCGCCCATTCCGCATTCACGCCGCGGTCGCTGAGGATCAGGAACTTGTATCCCTCACGGATCGCCTGCGACGCCTGCCGGCAGAGATCGTCCACCGCCGCCCCCAGTCCTTCCGGACCTTCGGCCACGCGGAACAACATCTTCAACGTCTTGCTCTTGAAATGCGGATCGGCAATCTCGCGGATCTTGTGCAGATCGGCATTCGTCAAAATCGGCTGTTTCACCCGGATACGGCGGGCCGATTCCGGATGCTCGTCCATCAGATTGGGCTTGGGGCCGATGCTGGTGGTGAGCGACATCACGAGTTCTTCGCGGATCGGATCGATCGGCGGATTCGTGACCTGCGCAAAGAGTTGCTTGAAGTATTTGAAGAGCAGCTGCGGCCGTTCAGACAACACCGCAAGCGGCGTGTCCGTGCCCATCGAGGAGATGGCTTCCTGCCCCTCCACCACCATCGGGGTGATGACCATCTTCAGTTCTTCGATGGTGTACCCGAACGCCTGTTGACGCTGCCGAATCGTGGGATGGTCAGGCTGCGGCACGTTGATCGGATCGGGTAACTCATCCAGGGAAATGCGATGCTCGGTGACCCAGGACCGATACGGCTTGCGACGAACGATATCGGCTTTGACTTCCTCGTCGTCGATGATGCGGCCCTGCTCGGTATCGACCAGGAACATGCGGCCCGGCATCAAACGGCCCTTTTGACGGATGCGCTGCGGGTCCATCGGCAAGACACCGGCTTCAGAAGCCAACACGACCAATCCATCGGTCGTCACTTGATACCGGCATGGGCGCAACCCGTTCCGGTCCAATGTGGCACCGATCAGTTTGCCGTCGGTGAAACAGACAGCCGCGGGGCCATCCCAGGGTTCCTGCATCGCGGCGTGGTACTCATAGAACCCACGGCGATCCAGATCCATCTGCGGATTGGCGACCCACGGTTCCGGGATCAACATCATCATCGCGTGCGGCAGTGATCGGCCGCCGAGCACCAGAAATTCCAAGGCGTTATCCAGGCTGGCCGAGTCGCTCTGATTCTCGTAGACGATCGGGAAGAGCTTTTTCATGTC
The DNA here is from genome assembly GCA_019637075.1 of Nitrospiraceae bacterium. Classification (NCBI taxonomy): domain Bacteria; kingdom Pseudomonadati; phylum Nitrospirota; class Nitrospiria; order Nitrospirales; family Nitrospiraceae; species Nitrospiraceae bacterium. The sequence goes on from JAHBWI010000019.1 coordinate 6,385, forward strand.
CTCGCCGAACAGCTCGGAATTCAGCCGCCCCTGCCGCGCGCGCATCCAATTGACATTGCCCTTCAACGTGTTGATCTCGCCATTGTGGCAAATGTAGCGATAGGGATGAGCCAGCGGCCAGGTGGGAAACGTATTCGTGCTGAAGCGGGAGTGGACGAGGGCCATGGCGCTCGTCAGGCTGCTGTCGGTGAGATCCTGATAATACTGCGGGATCTGGTGCGGGAGCAGGAGCCCTTTGAACACGATGGTGCTGCTGGACAAACTCGGGATATAAAAATAGTCGCGGCCTTCAATGGCGGATTCGCGCACCGCCCGCTCCGCGCACTTGCGGATGACGTACAAGCGCCGCTCGAATTCCTCATCCGTGAAAATACCGCGAGCGATAAAGACCTGCCGCATGAACGGCTCAGTGCTGCGCGCAACCGGTCCGATGGCATCGCTCTTGACCGGCACATCGCGCCAGCCCAGCAGCTTCGCGCCCGCGTCCTTGATCACCCGAGTGAACACCGTCTCGCACTGCGCGCGGGCATCGGCATCGGGTGGCAAAAACACCATGCCGACGCCATACTCTCCCGCTCCGGGCAACTTGATCCCGCTGTCCTTTGCGGCACGCTTGAAGAACTCATGCGGGACTTGAAGCAGGATGCCTGCGCCGTCTCCGGTACAGGGATCGCACCCCTGCGCGCCGCGGTGGGTCAGGCTTTCTAAAACCTGAAGTCCCTGCTCCACGATCCGATGCGAGCGTTGGCCCTTGATATCGACGACAAATCCGACTCCGCACGAGTCTTTCTCGTGCTGCGGATCATAAAGCCCTTGTTTGGGAGGAAGCCCTGGTACATTCATGGCACGTATTCTCGTCTAGAGGCAGGCAATGAACCGGGGAACAGACTCCCCTCTCGGGGACATTGAAGCTGTCGCACGACCACGGTGACTGCTACCATTCAGTTGGGGAAATCAGCGAAGGGTCACCTTACTGGATGGGCCGTTATACTGTCAAGAGAACGGCGACGCAAACCGAAGCACAAACCCGCCGACCAGCGCTTGACTTAGTGGAGTTTCCTGCCCTACTATCCGCCCCATGTCGAACGGACCGTCCACTCTCACACTCCACAGCATGGCCGATGTCTGGGACGTGTATCGTGAAGAGCTCGAGGGGGTCGAGGAACAGATCCGGAAAAATCTCGACTCCAGCGTAGACCTGGTCAATACGGTCGCCGCCCACATCTTGAACAGTGGCGGTAAACGCGTCCGTCCCCTCTTTGTTCTCCTGAGCGCCCATCTCTGCGGATACGCCGGCCAGGACCACCAAGCCCTCGGCAGTCTCGTTGAATTTATCCATACCGCCACCCTGCTGCACGATGACGTCGTGGACGACGCCGATCTGCGACGGGGCCGCCGTACCGCGAGTAAAGTCTGGGGCAATCAAATCAGCATCCTCGTGGGTGATTATCTCTATTCCCGGGCCATCTGCCAGATCGTCGACTTCCGCAATCAAGGGATCAACGAAGCGCTCTCGGAAGCCTGCCGAAAGATGGCCGAAGGCGAAGTCCTTCAACTGTATTACAACGGCAATCCGCTGATGCCGGAACCGGAGTATCTCCGCATCATCGAGCATAAAACCGCCGGATTGATTGCGGCCTCCTGCAAAATCGGCGCGATCGTCGGCGGAGCGACGGAGGAATTACAGGAGGCGCTGTTCCGCTTCGGACAGCGGCTGGGCATTGCGTTCCAACTGGCGGACGACACACTGGACTACACCGCCAACGGCGAACATCTGGGCAAAACGCTCGGGCAGGACCTTCGGCAAGGCAAAGCGACGCTGCCGCTGTTGCATCTCTTGCAACATTGCTCGGAACCGGACCGGCAGTTGATCAAAGATCGCATGGAAACCAGGACCTTGACTGATGAGGAACTGCGCCGTATCGTCGCCTTGATGCAGGAGTATGGGTCCATCGCCTACGCCATGGAACGGGCGCACGCGTTTGTCACCGCCGCCAAACGGGATCTCGACCTGTTCCACGACAACACCGCCAAACGCGCCCTGTCCATCGCCGCCGACTATATGGTGACTCGCGACCGCTGAGTTGCCGCCGTCCGGCTTCACAACGCCCACGCTCTGCTGACCGTGTGAATTCGTTCCGTGACGGTTGTATTTCGCCGCCGGATGAACCCATAAAAAATGGCAAGTCCCTACCCACTACGGTTATATGACGCTCGAAGACTCACACGCTTGCACAGCAACCGCCGCAGGCTGTTCGGAAAGGCTGTCCGTCAACTTTCCGCCGGCGGCTTTTCCCGACAGCCCGCATGCCACACCGTACCCATAGAGAAAAAAGGATAGAACCGCATGGCACACGTCATCCCCTTTCACGGCACCCTCTATAATCCCACGACGATCGGCGACGTCAAGCAGGTGGTCGCACCGCCTTACGACATTATCGACAGCACGCTGCAAAAGACGTTGCACGACCGCCACCCGAACAATGTCATCCGCCTGGAACTCGGCTACGAACAAGCGGGCGACATGCCTGGCAACAATAAGTACACCCGCGCCACGGCTGCCCTTACCGACTGGCTGAAGACCGGGGCCCTCCGCAAGGACTCCCAGCCGGCAGTCTACTACCACACCATCGAATACCGGCCGCCCTACTCTGCACCCGGCACACCGACCAAGGTCTTCAAAGGATTCCTGTCGACGGTGGAGCTTGAAGAATTCGGTTCGGGCAAGATCTATCCGCACGAGAACACCCGCGCGGCGGCGAAAACCGACCGGCTCAATCTCCTCGAAGCCTGCCGCGCCAATTTCAGCGCCATCATTTCGCTGTATTCGGACCCCCAGAACGAGGTCCTCACCTTGCTCGAACAGTCGATCGCTACGGAGAAACCGCGCATCGATTTCCAGGACGACGAGGGATTCCGGCAGCAGTTGTGGAGTGTCACCGATGCGAAGGTCCTCGCAAAGGTCGTCCAGATCATGCACACGAAACAACTGTTCATCGCCGACGGCCATCATCGGTACGAAACGGCTCTCAACTACCGCAAATCCAGACGGCAACAGGCTGGAGCCGCCACCTCACCACAACCTTACGACAACGTGCTGATGCTGTTCGCGAGCCTGGAGGACAAGGGCCTGACCGTGCTGCCGACCCATCGTGTCCTGACGACACCGGTTCCGGCGACGAAGGATCTGCTGGGGAAATTCGATCCGGTGTTTGAGGTCACTGCACTCCCCTTTCAAGCAGGCAATGAATCGCAGGTGCGCGCGCAATTCATCGACCGGCTACGCAGCCAGGGACAGTCCGTGCCGATGTTCGGCTTAGCCCTAAAGAACGATTCAAATTATTACCTGCTGACCC
>JAHBWI010000020.1 GCA_019637075.1 Nitrospiraceae bacterium
GCCGCGATTTCGCGCCAGATCACTCCTGATAAGGCAAGGAGATAGGCGGCATCGATCAGGCCACTCACCCCCGGTGTGAACCATGGCAACGCCAGTGCCACGCGACCGGCCGCCCACAGGCAGAACAGACCGATCAACAGGCGTCCTTTAATTGCCGGCCGGTCGGTCCAATTCGGAACGGCCGTCAGCACGAAGCCGGTGATGACCGCGGGTAAGAATCCGAACAGCATCTCGTGCACATGCCATTCACGAGGGGCAGCCAGAGCAGTTGAGCCACCGCCACCCGCAAGCATCACGATCCAGGCAGGGACCGCGAGACCGGCGAACAAGGCCGCCCCCAAAAAAAACGGCCTGAAGCCATAGGAAAACAGTGCCATCTCCGACCTGGTTGCGCCGGATGCGATTCCGTTACTCATAGGCGTGAGTCTTTCGACCGTCTTCGCATGAGTTGCGACAGCCTCTCTTGTAAAAGTAGGCCATAGTCATACCACCTGTGCGGCTATTTCTCATCTTCTAGCCACCGCCCATGTTTCATCAAGGGTGTGTGGCCTGGGCGGACGAGTCAACCTAGTCGAGATCGTACCCGCGCACCGGGAGATACGGTCCCGGGGCATGCCGCAATTGAAACACTCCGCGAGTTCCGACCGACGAAGATTCCGCGATCGAACTCCCGGCGGGTGCCGCGCCAATTTCAACCGGTTCGCGCCGGATCTCTTGACCCGTTCGGGTACGGTAGACCAGCTCATCCCGATCCAGATCATATTCCGGACTATCGACACTTTCCCAGCGCTGCATAAAATAGTGCGCGTAAAACGAATAGAGCCCATGCGTTGCAGGATTTCGCTGCAATACATACTCCGGCATGTTCTGCCCGTCCAGATCAGCATGGTAATGCTGGAGCCAGATGTAATCACCGAGGATCACCAGTTTCACCAATGGAGGATCAGCATAGAGTTTCAACTTTACAACTTTACCCAGCGCCTTCAGTCGCTTGAGCAGCGCGATGCTCTGCCGGACCTCTTCACGAAAGGCCGGCAGCGTGGCGGGAGGAGACGTCAGGGCCTCCATCCGCGTACGCGCATCCTGACTAAACGGGTTCACCAGAAAGATTTTCGCCTCCAGACACTTGTCGAGCACGGATGACAGATCTCCCACCTGGTCCACCAGGGACCCGGATCCGCTGGACCCGATCACCATGACCGTGCGACCGGCCCCCTGCCCTTCCTTCAACGCGGCGATGCGTCGCTGTGCCTCGGGCGCAGGACGGGGGAAAAAAGAGACCAGCCCCGCCCCCCTGGCAGCTGCCGCCAGCGATCGATCCCGCACACTGCGATGAATCGCGGTGAAGCAGGCCATGAACACAACGGCGGCGGTCATTTCCACGGCGATCAGCGAGAATTTATCATGTTCGACCTGCGACCAGAACGACAGGAACTGCCTGGCGCCGGCCGGCAGGAGGAGCGCAATACCCGCGCCCATCGCGACGATGATCATGTGATACAGGCTCCCTGCCGCATGGCGAAGGAATGCCCGGAAACCAAAACAGAATTCATGAACCAACGAAACACCTCTAGACAGGTAAAAAAGATTCCCACGGCAGTGACGGGCTGGCAGTGCGAACGACGGAGGAGCAACCTTCGGCAGTAGGCTCAGCGGAAACGGCACATCTGCGGGTACAAACAACAATCGCGTAAGACTTCAGAGATTGAAGGGCTGCTGCCCCCAGCTACAGAAGGTCTTACGCGAACAGCTGCACTGTATCAGGTCTGTTACCGCGACGCAAGGACGGGAAGGTTGCGAGAAGTCTCCCGATGCTGATGAGACCTTTGTGGGGTGAATCACTTCGTCAATTGATCCATCAGCCATTCCATCGCATCTGAAGATGCGAGCCAGGCCTCGGCAAACCCCGCAAAATAGAGGGCCGCCTCATGCCGGTCTCCCGGCGTGAACCGTTCCGGCAATCGGGCCGGCGGTGTCCGTTTCCCGCTGAACAAGTCGGCCACATGGGGATTGCCTTGCATCGCCGCTCGCAAGTCGTCCTTTGCCGCGGCCTGATCTTCGCGTCGAAGGTCAAGGAGAACGCGGCTCCAGAGAAATGCCGCGGACGAATCTTGCGCATACCGATGCAAGAGACGTTCTGCTCCTGCCACATGTCCCGCTGTCAGATATCGGCTCAGTAAGCCGTGTCGAATCCCCTGGTCATCGTCTGGGTTCAGTTCCAAGAGGGCTTCGCTATGGGCGAGAGATTCCGCTCTCCGGCCGAGCGCCCAGAGGCAGTCGGCCAAGCCCTGACGCGCACGCATGTAGGGCCTCGTTTCAGGCAGTTGCCCAAAGTGGCCCGACTGCTGCGCAAACATTGTCTCGCCGAGACGGCGTCGTCCGGCCTCCACTCCCTGCTGATACCACTGACAGGCTTCCTCTGCCGAACGCGCTTCGGACTCTGCCAATACTGTGTAGGCATCCACACAATCGGGACAGATCTCCAATGCCTGACGTGCCAACGACGCCGCCTGTCGTGCGGTTGTGGCCTCCCACGCTTTGGAGATCAAGACCTGCGACTGTTCCAGCGGTTCGCGTTGTGTGCGGACCGCCTTCGCGAGCGCCGGCGCGGCAGATCGTTTGCCGGAGCGGGGAGATTTTCTATGCATGAATACGGGGCTCCTTCCAGCGGCCCTGGCGGGCGATCCGCCAACAGCTCTCCGTCAGAACAGCGTGGCCAGGTAATCCAGCAGGAACACCAGGCCCGTGCCGCCCGTCGGTAATGCGATCGCGCCGAACAATGGATGCTGCGTAAAGGGCAGAAATGCCCCATCCCTGGTCTGTTCGATCAGCTCGACCATGCGTTCGATGTGGCGGCGTTTGGTCTGTTTACTGACGGGCTCGTCGGACAAGCTTTTGAGCCGGTGTTGCAATTGCCGAACCGCTTCGCGCTTCGCTTCCTCGGCTGATCGCCGCAGAAACACACCATTGCCGAACGCATAGAGCGCGTTCAGGGTAAAAATGACAAGCAAGCCCGCCGGAAAATCCCATCGATCGAAATAACTGTGCCGCGCCACGGCCATCAAAAACACGATCACAAACGGATAGTAGATCATGGCGCTGATGACCGCCGTGCGCTTTGCAATGAACTGAATGCCGAGCCATTCGTGTACGTAGGCCTGCTCCACGCCAAGCTTGGCGGCCTCCCGCGCGAGCAGCCGTTCCGGCCACTCGATCCTCGTGCCGATCATGATCAGAATCAGACGACGACAGAGTCGAGTCGCATCCACGACATAAAACATCAGCAAGGTCATGGCGACGACGCTTACCCCCAGAATGAGCGAATTGAGTGTGAAACAGGCATCGCCCCGACAGGGCGTGACGGGGAAACCGAACTGCAACAGCAAGACGAACCCGAAGCATCCATACACCACGACCTGCGGCACCACGCGCCGTAGTCGTTCTCTCCACGCCCCTAACAGACGATACTCGTGCCAGAGCTCCCGTGCCTCCGCATGACCAAGGAGAGGAGGCAACCAACGGTGGATGCCGATCCACGAACGGAACCGGCGCGATAGCAGCGCATCAAGCCGTAGCAATCGAAATCTCCGAATCAATGTCCGATCGCTTTCCCACAACCGCCACCAGGAATGGGCGAAGAAGATCACGCAGAGCATAAACGCGAGCAAGCGCAAACTCGTCGTCGGCCAGACGCTGATTCCGTCGGTAAACGAAAACGGTTCCCCGTTCGTGCCGTCCAGCCTCGCACTGCAGAGCAGCCCGGCTGCAAGCAGGCCCACCAGCAGCGGGCCGGCAAAAAAACTCAGCCTGGAGCGTCGCCACATCGCCCAGAGTTCGCTGTTGATCAAGATCGCACACCAGAACATCAGGCCGACGGCAGTCAGGAGCAACAGAATCGTGCGCCACGAGGGAAGCCGCAGTGCCCCGCTGACAGGATCGACATCAGGACGCGGCGGATGAATGCTGGACGGTGCACTGGACTGATGCACCGGATCAGGACTGAGATCGACGGCGCCATGTCGGCCGACTTCATAGAGGCGCGGCAGCACGTCAGCCGAAAAGGATTGCCGCCCAGGCCGTTGAAGCTCCTGTGTCCCATCCACTACTTGGAGATGACCCACAGCCCGCAGCACCGAATAAAAGAGGGCGGTTTGGTAACTGTCGCGAAACGGCGGGATGGGTGTCTGAAGGCGGGGGGCCAGTTCAAGCCCGAAATGGGAAGCCACGACCAGATTGCGCGTCCAGGGCAATTGACTCGAATGGGTCAACCGGGAATCGAGATCGGTCGTAAAAAAGAGCGCGTGAGGGAATTTTTTTCGCAACGCCTGCAAGATCATGAGCTTGTCATAGACGTCGCTGCCCAGCACCCCGATGGCCTTGAACTCGCCATCGGCGGTGAGTTCTTCCTGCTTCAATTGCTCCACCAGACGACGCAAATAGTCGAGCTGACTCCGTCCCACTGGCGCGTCCTCGACCGGCTCAGCCCCCAGCCCCTTCTCACCCGGTTTGCCCTTAGCGCTCCCCGCATCCTTTCCGTTTTCCTTGGGTGGCAATTCACCGTCAAGGCCGGCCAAATACGAATAGCGATGCACCCAGTCCGGATACCGCTCCTGACGAAGTGCATCGAGGTGCTGCGCCAATGTCTGAACGGGCTTCCTCTCTGCTGCTGTTTTGGCCTTCCTCGCGGCTGCTTCTTCCGCCAGTCCCTTAGCGACCGCCACGAAGGTGCGTGGCAAGGATCGCCCATAGAGGGTGTCCCATTCTGAGATCAGCGCAATGTGAGGGGTCTCCGCGGATGCAGTCAGATCGATCTTACGACGCGCCAACTCCAGCACCAATTCTTTCGCCAGCGCATCGTCGGAGCCGATCGTGCGGATCAACTTTAGGCCTGCAGCGGCGAACCGATCTTCGACCGGCTTGGCCGTCGGCGGACCAGACGCCTCATCCAAGAGAATCGGGTCGGCAGCCGTGGCCCAGGAAGAATAAAATTGCGCGTCCTTCAACAGGGTGGATGCGACCGGCTTGGGCGTTGCCGCAGTCGGTTTGAGTTCCTCCAGCATGGCGCTCAGCGACCCGGAGGTGCGAGGCCCGAGTATCCGATAGGCGGAGGGGGTTGCGTTCAGCTTCTCCTTGAGATGGCCCACCAAGCTCGTCAGTTCGTGCAATGGCTTCGAACCGAGATCCTGCTCTTTGAGCCAGAGGACCAGAATATGCTGCGCCTCCTGCTTGCCCTGCTCGTCGGGCTTGGACAAGCCTGGCCCTGGAAGGAACCACTCGGAAGGCACGATCGTGTGCGCATTCACCGCCGAGTTCCATTCGAAGTAGCGGATGGATTCTCCGGATTCAGGCAAGTACCCGGCTGCGCCCAGCGCCGACACCAACGCGTAGCGATCGCGCAACCTCGATTCCACACCACTCGCATAGGGACTCCCATCCACAAACACCGGGAGTAACACAAACGAGAATGATCCCTTGGTGAGTTGGGCGCCATCGACCAGACCAGGCGAGGCATGGTGTTCATGCTCCCTACCGCTTCCGGCGGTTTTTTCTTTCTGTTGATGGGTCGCCACCGCCTCGAACGGATCCTGCCAGAGGCGGGATTGGACCCGATCGCGCACAACCAAGGCAGACTTCTCCGCCTCCTTGTCGATCGGTCGCGAAGTCTTGATGGGGCCCTGATAAATGATCAGGCTGCTCACTGCGGCCAACAGCAACGCCATCAGACCGGCCAGCGGCAGTTTCGGTTTCTCGTCTTTTGGTTCCGCCATTGAAGCAACCTGTTCACGAGCCGGGTTGTCGAGACTCGGATCTTCACAAGTAAGCCGCCGAACATCGCCTACGCAAAATCAACGACAGGCTAGTCTCGGCAACGAAAACTGTCAATGGAGAGAATGAGGGACCGGCGGGTGACGCATCTAGTCTATCGGTGCATTGAACGCCCTCCGAATCCTCTCCTTCTGTTCAAGGCGGGTGGTCTGGTGGTCTCCGACTGTGCGCGGCCTATCGCTCTCACCGACCGCTCATATTCATCACAGGCGGGTGGCCGGGGGGAGCCTCCAACTGCGCGCGTCCAACGAGGGGCTTCTGAGCCCGCGCGTTGCGCGAGCACGGAGGCTCTCCCGGCCACCCGCCCTCCTCCTCCCCCTTTCGTTTGACTTCAACTTTCCCCCTCACTACAATCGGACCCCGTGGCATCACAATTCGTTCATCTCCATCTCCACACCCAATACAGCCTTCTCGACGGCGCCAATCAGATCGACCCCCTGATGCAGCAGGTGAAGTCGTTCGCCAGCAACCGGCCGTTGCGATGACCGATCACGGGCAACATGTTCGGCGCGGTGGAGTTTAGACTGGAAGCGCTTGTGGCTGGCGTCAAACTCAGATTACCGGCGTGAAGCCTAAGCATGGTGCCGGGCAGCCGGCTGGAGAAGAATTCACACCTCGCGCACAACGACTTTGCCACCCTCATCCCTGGCCACAACTCAAGGGATACCATAACTCATCAAATTGGTGAGCAAACCCACTTTGAAGGTTTCTAATATAAGCCTCGGATGGATAAGGAAATTTTACAGCAGCAATTAAGGAAGGTCTCATCGGCCTGTCAGAAGGGCTCTGGAGCGGAGAAGTCGCCCATCTCATCGGACAGAAAAGATCTGGCCGGCGCCACCAAGGCGGCCGGTGAGTATCACGAGATCTTCGGCAAGGACAATTATTATCTCGAACTGTGCCGCCAACGGACTGGAACATCAGCGCATCGCCAACGACGGGCTGCTTTCGACATCCATAAGAAGCTCGGCATCCCCTCTGGCTGGACCAACGACTGTCACTACCTCAAGAAAGAAGATGAACGCCCGCACGACCTCATGTTGTGCTTGCAGACCGGCAAAACGATCAACGATCCCAACTCGCGGCGAAGTTCGACACGGACCCAGCTCTACGTGAAATCCACGGAGCAGGCGCTGGTCGAGTTCAAAGAAATGCCGACGGCCGTATCCAACACCGTCAAGATCAAGCGCGAAGCCTGCACTGAACTGGCGCTCAACAAAACCTATCTCCCCAGTTCAAAAGTACTGGAAGGTTCACTACAAAACCTACGTCGAGCAGCGCTTGTAATGGAAGAGGCCTGGCGGCGCGCCTCAAGGAACGCCCGAGCTCCATTCCCGAGATCGCCTATCAGGTCCGGCTGAAAGAAGAAATCGCGGTCATCTGCTCGATGGGATTCGCCGGCTATTTCCTCATCGTGTGGGACATCATCAAGTTTGCGCGCTCGCGCGGCATCCCCGTGGGACCGGGGCGCGGCTCCGCCGCCGGCAGCCTCGTCGCCTATGCCCTGCGCATCACCGACCTCGATCCCTTGGTCTACTCGCTCCTGTTCGAGCGATTCTTGAATCCCGAGCGCGTGTCCCTCCCCGACATCGACATGGACTTCTGCATGGATCGCCGGGACGAAGTCATCAACTACGTCATCCACAAATACGGCGAAGACCACGTCGCGCAAATCATTACCTTCGGAACCATGAAGGCCAAGGCGGCCATTCGCGATGTGGGCCGCGTCCTCGAGATGCCCTACGCGGAAGTGGACCGGATCGCCAAACTCGTGCCGGATGATTTGAAGATGACCCTCGACAAGGCGCTCGAGCAGGAACCGCGCCTCAAGGAACTCGTCGACAAAGATGTCAAGGTGAAGGAACTCATGTCGGTCGCGCAGTCGCTGGAAGGGCTGGCACGCCACGCCTCCACACACGCGGCCGGCATTGTCATCTCCGATCAGCCGCTCACGGAACATGTCCCGCTCTACAAAGGTCCCAAAGACGAAATCGTCACCCAATATTCCATGGGTGATGTCGAAAAAATCGGCCTGGTGAAATTCGACTTCCTTGGGTTGAAGACTTTGACGATGATTCAGCGGGCCGAGTCCCTCGTCAACCAGGGCCGCCCCGGCCAGCCGCCTCTCAAGGTTGAACAATTGCCTTTCGATGATCCGGCCACCTTCGCGCTGCTCTCGTCCGGCAAAACCACCGGGGTGTTCCAGTTGGAAAGTTCCGGGATGCGCGACCTGCTGATGGGCCTCAAGCCCGACCGGTTCGAGGACATCATCGCCATCATCGCGCTGTATCGTCCCGGTCCGATGGATCTGATTCCAGACTTCATCAAACGCAAACAGGGAAAAATTCCGATCGCCTACGAGATGCCTGAGCTCGAACCGATCCTGAAGGACACGTATGGCGTCATCGTCTACCAGGAACAGGTCATGGCCATCGCGAACACTGTGGCCGGGTTCTCGCTGGGGCAAGCGGACATTCTCCGTCGCGCCATGGGAAAAAAGAAGCCGGAGGAAATGGAAAAGCTCCGGGTCAAGTTCCTGGAAGGCGCGAAGCAGAAAAAAATCCCGGAGAAAAAAGCCGACAAACTGTACGAGCTGATTCAAAAGTTCGCCGGCTACGGGTTCAATAAGTCGCACGCGGCGGCCTACGCCGTGGTGTGCTACCACACGGCCTATCTGAAGGCACACTACCCGACGGAGTTCATGGCCGCCCTGATGACGACCGACATGGGCAACGCGGATAAGATCGTCGGCTACTTCACCGAATGCCGCGGGCTTGGTATTCCCGTGCTGCCGCCGGACGTGAATCAAAGCCAAAAGGATTTTGCCGTCGTCGACAAGAGTATCCGTTTCGGGCTCGCGGCGATCAAAAATGTCGGCGAAGGCGCCGTCGAGGCGGTCATCGAATCGCGCAACGAAGGCGGACCGTTCCGCTCGTTCTTCGATCTGTTCCGCCGCGTCGATCTCCGCAAGCTGAACAAACGGATGATGGAAGGGTTGATCAAGGCGGGAGCCTTCGACTCCATGGGCGGGCGGCGCTCGCAATATCTGGCCGTCCTCGATCAGGCGATGGACGAAGGGGTGAGCATTCAAAAGGAACGCGCGGTCGGCCAAACCAGCATCTTCGGCGACGAGATGCCGGGCCTGCCGCAAACGCTCGATGAACCGGCCTTGCCCGATGTGCCCGAGTGGAGCCAGGGTGAGTTGTTGAAGTATGAGCGCGAGTTGACCGGCTTCTACATCAGCGCGCATCCGCTGGCCCGCTACGAAGCCGCCATCCAACTCTTCTCCAACACGACGAGCATGCAGGTGGCCGATGTGCCGGACGGCCGCGAAGTGAAACTCTGCGGCATCATCACGGCGGTGAAATCCATGCTGACCAAAAAGGGCGATCGCATGGCCTACATCACCCTCGAGGATTTACACGGCGTGATAGAAGTGATAGCCTTCCCCGACCTCTATCGAGACCATGCCGAGATGATCGTGCCGGAACGGGTCGTGCGGTTGACAGGCACCGTGGATCGCGGAGACAAGGGCACCAAGTTGCGCGGGACCAAGATCGAACCGCTGGCCGAGCTCCAGAACAAGGGCATCTCGCGGGTGATGATTCGCCTGCATGATGGACCGATGGCTTCCACCAGGCTTCCGATGCTGCGTCAGGTGTTTCAGAAATACCCGGGTTCATCGACCGTCGCCCTGATCATGGCGCTCGGCGGCGCCATCGAAGCCCGGACGTCTCCCCTGCCCAATGTGAAGATCACTCCCAGCGAGCATTTCGTCGCCGATATTG
>JAHBWI010000021.1 GCA_019637075.1 Nitrospiraceae bacterium
GTCTCATCGGCCCGAAGAAAGCGGTGGAGAAAATCCGTGAACACCGGCGTCCACACCGCGCAGCACCACCCGTAGGTCAGAGTCGTGGAGGCTGGTTTCATGACGAGAGCATGGATGCGACCTTCCTCGTCACAATCCACCATATCCCACACGCGCGGATCTTCAATCAGATGTAACCCGAGCACGACGTCCGCCCCCGTTTCCTCCTGGCGTTGGATCAACCGGACATAGGCATCGTCAGGCCCGAACAGAATGTCCGGAAATCCAAAGGCCACTCGCTTCTGGGCCAGGAATGGATAGGCACGATCGAGCGTATCAGGTGGTCCGAGCGACCCGGCGATCACGAGATAGGCCAGCGACAGACCAACCAGGTCGCCCTCTCGAAAATAATTGGGGATATCCCATTTGCCGTCCTTGATCACGAGGAAGGCCTTGGTGATTCCGGCCGTCTTGAATTTTTCCAGCAGATACTGTGCGGCCACTTTGGGACGCGGCAGCCCGCTCTTTTGATCCATTGCGAACCCGACCGGATAGACTTCCTTGCTACAAGGAAACGGCTGCAGGCGTTTGGCCATTCCCGCCGCCGGCACGAGGCCTACCACTTCTAACGGCACATGGGGAGGCAGGTCGGAGTGCTCACGCGGATCGTTCATTTCATCATCCTCTGTTGGCTCGTAGACTGCTCGCCGACGATTTCCTTGTAGTACGTTTCCACCATAGCAGCCCGAGCCTGGTCGACCACGACAAGCTGACGTTGATCGAACGTGTTGGCGCAATAGAGATAGGCAAACTCGCCTGCCCGTCCCCACTCCACATGCAGCTGCCGCCCATCGGCTTCTTTCCTGGTCACCTGATGCACGACCTGTTTCGCGGGCAGATTCAGCCAGGCCTGCTGCGCGGAGGCCTCGTGGTTTTCGTATAACGGTTGTTCTGGTTCTACTCGAACAGACCGCAACTGTTGCACATGAAGTGGCGGGGCACCGTCCGGCTCGGGCGCTTCATTCCATGGCAGAGCGCTCGACGGGGAAGCCAAACCCGTCACGTACAGAGGACCGTCGTCGGTCACTTCTTCGATGGAACGATACCGGATCGGTTCAGGCGGGAGGTGCAGTGCGAGGCCACGCGCCGCCAACGCCCGCTGAAAGGGAATGCGCCGAGCGAGTTGTCTGGTTTTCTCAAAGAGGATCATTCGACCGTTCCCGGCCAGCACGTTGCGCAGCCGATCCAACCGGAGCCCCACCCCGGTCCGCTGCTCGAACTCCAACTGAGCCTGAGCATCCAAAGCCCGGGTGAAATCCTGCCAGTCACGGCTGGGAAGGCCCGGATCCTGTTCGGCCTGGAGCAGCGTATGCGTGGCGACGATCAGATCATAGCGGCCGCTGAGCTCATGCTGATCGAGATCGAGACATTCGAAGCGCACATTGCTCAGTCCCAATTCTTGCGCCCGCTGGCGCGCGAGGGTGACAGAGACAGACGAACGATCGATGCCCACCACGGTCGCATCGGGACAGCGCTGTGCATAGAAGGTGGTCAGCAGGCCGATACCGCATCCGGCGTCCAGGATGGTCTGGGCGCCCGGAAGTTGCGCGGCAATCCGTGAGCCGACCTCAAGATAATATTCGTAGCGTTGACTGTAGAGGGCGGGAATGAATCGGGCCTGCGCCGTCAAATCGTAGAAAGCGACTTCAGCGGAAGACCCGTCGGTCGCCGCTCGCTTCGCTTCGATGGAATGGTGCAGGGCAGCCAGATCTTCGGGGGTGAACACCTCCCGTTGCCAGGCAAAATACGCGGCATCGGATTCGATGTGCCGGAGTCCCCACCACGCGAGATGCTCACGCAGCGCTTTGTCGATGTCGTCATTCCGGTCAGCAGGCACAACGCCCTCTTGCCGGAAGAGCCATCACGATCAGTGCGTTACGGCCGCTTGAGCATAATGGCATCTTCATAGGCCAGCGGAACAGGATGCGGATGCCGAAGTTGCCCGCTGCCGAACACGACATATTTTTCACAGGTCAGTTGGTTGAGCCCGATCGGCCCTCGTGCGTGATGGCGGGCCGAACTCAAGCCGATATCCGCGCCGAATCCCAGACTGTCTCCGGCATTCAATCGGGACGAGGCATTGACCAGGACCGACCCCGCATCCACTTCTTTGCTGAACCGCATGGCGGACTCATAGGACTTGGTCACGATCACGCAGGTGTGGCTGGGACCATGCTGCGCAATATGCGCCAGCGCCTCGTCGAAGCCCGGCACCATCTTGATCGCCATGCTGGGCCCCTGAAATTGCTTGTTCCAGTCCGTCTCCTGCGCCGGTTTGACCGCCTTATGCCCCGTCATGAGCATTTGGCCCATCAAGGATACGGTCTTCGGGCAGCCGTAAATATCGATTTTGAATTCATCCAGCAACCGAAGGATCAACGCCGACAAGAGCGGGCGGGCAATCCCCTGATGAACCAGCAGCGTATCCACTGAGTTAGGCGCCGAGGGATTCTGCACCTTGGAGTTCACGACAATATTCTGCGCCAGGGGAATTTCCACATCATCGTCGATATAGACGTGCGTAATTCCGCCGTCATGGCAAAGGATCGGCATCTTGGCCTGCTCCTGCACCACCTTCCTCAGCCCTGCACCGCCACGCGGGATGATGGCATCCAACGCCTTACCGGACTTGATCAGTTCCAAGGCCGCCTCTTTCTCCTGCCGGTCAATGATCGTACAGGCGCCCTTCGGGATACCGGCGTCATGCATGGCCTTCGTCAGAGCGGTCGCAATCACGTGCTGCGTATGGGTCCAGTCCGGTGAGCCGCGGAAGACACAAACGTTGCCCGACTTCAGGCAGAGGGCCAGCGCATCGATTGTTTCCAGCGGTGACAGCTCGGACACGATGCCGATCACGCCAATGGGGACCCGCACCCGGCTTACCTGAAGACCGTTCGGCTCTTCGTGGCGCCCCAACACCTCTCCAAGCGGATCAGGGAGATCCGCAATGTGATGCAATCGATCCACGAGCGCCTTAACGTCATCGGCCGTCATACGGATCCGGGCCACGGCGTCCCGCACACGTTCACGGTTTTCATATCCCGTCATCGACTTTCCAACCGCGTCCACATCCGTTTCGTTCGCCGCCAGGATGGACTCCTCCGCTTCTGCCAGAGCCGTCGCCATACCGCGTAACGCCTTATCTCGTATGGGACCGGAAAGAAGCGACGTGGGACGTACCGCTTCACGCGCCGTCTTCAATACTTTATCGAGGTAGAGCTTAACTGGAACTTCAACCATCATGTCCCCAATTGGTGAGCTGGTGAGTGGGCGTCCGGTGAATCGTCACAGGGTGCCGGGAATCGTCAGGACAGCATCATTACAGGCCTTCAACGATCCGCGCCGGACTATACCATGCGATTTTTTTGTGAGTCAAAGCAGCGTGGTCCAATCTCTGGAGGCGACAGAGGCCAGGAAGGGAGGCCTAACCCGGCCCAATCCGTTTGCGTTGTTGCGCAGCCAGCCATTGGCCTAGCCAACCCCAGAGGACCATGAGCGGGACCAGGACCCAGGCGATCTGTGCCGTGGTAACGCTCAACGCTTTAAGGCCGGAGACCAGCCAGCCGGTCGAGGCATCCCCCGCGCGCGAGATCGCCGTATCGATAAAGTTCTTCGCCTTATACTTTTCCTCGCGACTCACCACTGTGAACAGCACCTCGCGCGCCGGTTTCGAAAGCGCATATTCCCCGACTCGACGCAGCACTGAGAAGCTGACGTACACGACTAATCCCGGCCAGAGGGCGATGCCTAAAAACCCGAGGAGGCTCACCGCCGGCAGAAACAGTAAGGCTGCAGCCAGGCCGAACCGGGCCACCACATGGTTGGTGAGCAGGAGCTGCGTCAGCCAGGTGAGGATGTTGGTGGCGAAGTCGAGCATGGAGAACAGGCGCGTGCGGGCTTCCGGAGTATCGAACTGTTGCGCCACCAGACGCACCTGTTCGAAATATAAGAAGGTAGCCGTCATCGTCAAAAAGGTTAGGTAGCCGCAGATACCGAGCAGATACGGCGACGACCACACGAGGCGAACACCAGCCAGAAAGCCTCCGCCCAATGGTGCACCGCTGTTCTCTCGGTGGAACAGAGACCGGCTGCGGCTCCACATTTCCAATCGGTAGATGCATCCGATGCAGGCCGCGAGAAACGCGGCCGAGGCCAGCATCAACACCGGCACCGGGAAGAGATAGGTGAGGCCGGTCGTGATGAGGGGACCGAACAATGCGCCGGTGCTGCCGCCTGCCGCAATCATTCCGAAGAGGCGCGCCCCCTGCGCCGGCGTAAACAGGTCGGCCATGAAACTCCAGAACACCGACACGACGAACAGGTTGAATACCGAGAGCCAGACAAAAAACCCGCGCGCAACCCATTCGATGTACACACCGCTCGTCATCAAAAAATACAGGCCGATAAGATTGGCAATAAAGAAGAGATAGACGGCGAGAAGCAATCGATAGCGGGAATACCGCGCAGACAACCATCCGAACAACGGCGTGACGGCAAGCAAGGTGACAAACGTGCCTGTCATCATCCAGGGCAGATTGTGCACCCCGCCCTGGATCGCCATTTCATCGCGCACGGGGCGAAGAATGTAGTAGCCGCAGAGGAGACAGAAAAAATATCCGAACGACCAGGCCAACGGCCGCACTTCTTGCGGCTCAGCCTGCACAAAGCGGAGCACTGACCAATGCGATCTCTCCATGAGACTCCAACTGTGTGTCAGTGTACCAGGCCGATGACCACCGGCACGAAGAAAATTTGTTAGAATGGGGCCCGCGGCTGGTCGTGAATCATTCGGCCCTTCTTGTTGAACACAGGCCCATCCATGATCGATCTCCGGAGCGATACGGTCACCAAACCCTCCCCCGCCATGCGCGAAGCCATGGCCCGCGCCGAAGTGGGTGATGACATCTATGGGGAAGACCCCACGGTCAACCGTCTCCAGGAGGTCGGCGCCGCCCTCGTGGGAAAACGCGCCGCACTCTTTGTGCCCTCGGGCACCCTTGGCAACCAATTGTCTCTGCGCGCGCAGGCTCAACCAGGACATGAAGTGATTGTTGAAGGTCAGTCGCATATCATTCGGTATGAGCAGGGCGCAGCGGCCGCATTGGCCGGAGTGCAACTCCATTGGGTGACCGGCAAGCAGGGGCTCATGACAGCGGAACAGGTGCAAGCCGCTATTCGTCCGAAGGATCCCTACAGTATCCAGAGTGCGCTGATTTGTATTGAGAACACGCACAATGCCGGAGGTGGCAGGGTCTACCCGCTCTCAACCATTCACGCCATTCGCGCCGTCGCCACCGCGCATGGCTTGCCCATGCACCTCGACGGCGCCCGCCTCTTCAACGCAGTCGTGGCATCGGGAGTGTCAGCCGCGGAATACGCGCGGCATTTCGACACGGTCACCTTCTGCCTCTCCAAGGGACTGGGAGCGCCGGCGGGCTCGTTGATTGCGACCGATGATCCCGGCTTGCTGGAGCGACTCCGCCGTTTTCGCCGCATGTACGGAGGCGCCATGCGCCAGTCCGGCATTCTCGCGGCGGCGGGCCTCTACGCCTTGGAACATCACATTCAACGCCTCAGTGACGACCATGCACACGCCAAGCGTCTCGCTGCCCGACTCCAACAGATTCCGGCCGTCACCATCGATCCAACCCTGGTCGAGACGAACATTCTGTTCTTCGACGTACACAGCCCGAAATTTTCCACACCGGCTTTCGTGGCCGCTCTCAAGCAGGAAGGCGTGCTGATCAACGCCGTCGGCGGATTCACGTGTCGCGCAGTGACCCATCTCGACGTATCGTCCGAGGCCATCGAGCAGGCCGCCGACCATATCGCGCGCGTGCTCAACCCATAGGCCCGGCGCCTCACATTGACAGGCTGTGTTCCCCCTCCTACAATGCCCACCAGCCGATTCGAGCAGAGAGGAATGCGTGTCGTTTCAGGCAGTGTCGTTTCAACAGATCAGTCGCATTCTTGACGTGACGGATGCCCTAGGACTCAATCGCGAGTGGGTGGAAATTCCCCTCTCGCCGGAACATCCCGGCATCGTCCGCAAACTCCCTAATGGAAAGCTTGAGATTGTCGTCGATGCCGACCAGCCGTTCGACACCTGGCTCGGCACGCTTGAGCAACAGATACGCCGTGTGCAGGCCGCCTGACCACGTTCAAGGATAGATATGGAATCACCCCTTGCAGCCTCTTCACCGCAGTCTTCCTCGGCACTCCCTTCGTCAGAGGAACTGAAGGCCGAGTTACTGGATATTCCCGAACCGCCTGAGATGCCTCCGGCAGTGACGCCGCCCGGTTACGACGAAGCCCTCGCTGGCGCCGTCAAGTACGTGCGGGCCAAACGCGGCGGCGATCTGGTCGGCATCATCCTCGTCGGGACCGGCGCACGGCGCGCCGTGACCGCGCACAGCGATATCGATCTCATTGTTTTGGTCAAAGGCCCGACCGATGGACAGGAAATGATTCGCGTGGGAGACCGGCTTGTCGATCTCCGCTACGGGGAATACAAGACCGTCTCCGAGGATCTGGCCTATTCTCCTCGTCTCGCGCCCCTGCTTCGCAAAGGACGGGTTCTCTATGACCATGAAGACATCGCCGCGCAACTCATCGCTAAAGCTGCGCAACGTTTTCGCCAGGGTCCGCCTGCGGCCACGATGCACGAACGCATCCGCCTGAAGGCGGAGTGCCTGCATTGGCTCGGAAAAGTCGAGGACTTGCGCGACAAGCCCAACACCGCGCAATACCTGCTGCACCTCTTTTTCGAGGAGTGCGTAGCCGCATTCTTTCGAACCCGTGGACTCTGGTTCACCGCGCCGGTAGACACCCTCCGGTTCCTGGCTTCCCGT
Source organism: Nitrospiraceae bacterium (assembly GCA_019637075.1). Lineage (NCBI taxonomy): Bacteria > Pseudomonadati > Nitrospirota > Nitrospiria > Nitrospirales > Nitrospiraceae > Nitrospiraceae bacterium. The sequence continues at coordinate 6,891 of JAHBWI010000021.1, forward strand.
GACCCGGCACTCGGGGAATTAGCCGGCCAGTTCCTGAGCGCGGCTACCCTTCACGACCGGCTGATGGCCGGCCGACGGTTTGCCGAGACCCTGTTCCGCGATATCCCCCTTCCGCCCCGGGTGGATTAACAGGGCTCCGTCATCCCGTTCAAAGGTGGCATTCGTGTGCACGGAGCCCCGACCGTAATCGCATCGGGACTTCACCGAACCAATGGAGCGGCGCGTTGTCCAGAACCTGCGCCGCGCAAGTCATCGTTTACCGGTCTTCATCAGAGAGGTGATCTATGGAACTTGGATTCGTCGGACTCGGCAAGATGGGCATGAATATGGTGACGCGCCTGCAGCAGGGCCGGCACCGCGTCGTGGTCTACGATCGTTCACCAGATGTCGTCAAGCAGGCCGAGAGCAAGGGTTGTATGGGCGCCGCCTCCTTGAGCGACCTTGTCTCGAAACTCGCCGCCCCTCGCGCGGTGTGGGTCATGGTTCCCTCGGGAGCGCCGACTGAAGAAACGATTCAAGCCATCAGCGCGCTGCTGCAGCCAGGCGACACGATTATCGACGGCGGCAACACCCGCTTCCACGACGATACTCGCCGCGCCGCCGAATTACAGAAGAAAGGCATCCACTATATCGACGTCGGCACCAGCGGCGGCATTTGGGGGCTGACGGTTGGGTACTGCCTGATGGTCGGCGGCGAGACCGAACCGGTTCAGCGCCTGACCCCCGTCTTCACGACGCTGGCTCCCGAACAGGGGTGGGCTCATATGGGCGGGCACGGCGCCGGCCACTACGTCAAGATGGTTCACAACGGCATTGAATACAGCATGATGCAAGGGTACGCCGAGGGGTTTGAGCTCATGGCGAAAAGCGAGTATCGCCTCGATCTGGGGAAGATCGCCGATGTGTGGATGCATGGCAGCGTGATCCGCTCCTGGCTGCTGGAATTGGCGGTCGGCGCGTTGAAGCAGGATCCCAAGCTCGAAAAACTCAAAGGGTATGTGCAGGATTCCGGCGAGGGCCGCTGGATGATACAAGATGCGATCGATAAGGATGTGCCCGTGCCGACTCTTACGGCGGCGCTGTTCACCCGCTTCCGGTCGCGGCAGGAAGAATCGTTTGCGGAAAAAATGCTGGCCGCATTGCGCAACGCCTTCGGCGGACATAGCGTCCGGCGCTGAGCTTCAACCCAACGGACACCAACACCATGCCTTCGCCAACAACGCCAGTCGATATCAAGCCTGTTCCTGAAACCGTCACCCCGGTCGAGGCCTGTACCCTCGTCATTTTCGGCGGCTCCGGCGATCTCGCGCGCCGCCGCCTCATCCCGGCAGTCTATAACCTCCTGCTGGACGGGCTCCTGCCGGCCAAATACGCCGTGATCGGCCTGGGACGCAAGCCGATGACTGATGACGAATTTCGCAATCTGGTCAAAGAAGGGATCGTCAAACACTCGCGACAGGCCCTGGTGGAGGACACCTGGTCCACCTTCCAGTCTCATCTCTTTTATATCCAGGGAGAGAATGAGGATGCACAGACCTACGCCACGCTCCGCGCCAAAGCGGAGGCCGTGGAGCAAGCGATGCAGTTGCCCGGCAACCGCATTTTTTATCTGAGTATTCCACCCAGCTCCTTCGCCTCGGTGTGTGAAGGATTGGCCCAGGCCGGCCTGGCCGCCTCAGCGGCCTCCGCCTCGCCCTACTCGCGGATTATCGTCGAAAAGCCGGTCGGGCGTGACCTGGCCTCCGCGCGACAAATCAATGAAGTGACGGGAAAAGTGTTCGATGAATCTCAGATTTTCAGGATCGACCACTATCTGGGGAAGGAGACGGTCCAGAATCTCATGGTGGTCCGGTTCGCGAATAGCATTTTCGAACCGATTTGGAACCACAAATATATCGATCACGTCCAAATCACCGTCAGCGAATCGGAAGGCGTGGGGACCAGAGCCAGCTACTACGAAGAGGCCGGCGCGCTGCGGGACATGATTCAGAATCACTTACTGCAGCTGCTCTGTCTTGTGGCCATGGAGCCGCCCTATTCGCTCGACCCGAACGTGGTGCGCAACGCCAAGATGGAGGTGCTGCGCTGTCTCCGGCCCATCGTCGGCAAGGATGTGGAGCAGTATACGGTGCGGGCGCAATACGCCGAGGGTGTCGCGCATGACCAGCCGATTCCAGGATATCGACGGGAGAAAGGCGTCAGCTCGACCTCCACCACGGAAACATTTGTCGCGGTCAAAGCGTTCGTCGAAAACTGGCGTTGGGCCGGCGTGCCGTTTTATCTTCGCACCGGGAAAGCCCTTCCGAAGCGGGCGAGTGAAATCGCCGTGCAATTCAAAGACATTCCGCAGATTCTTTTCAATGCCAACCCCGCCAATCCTCAACCGGCCAACGTCTTGACCTTGCGCATTCAGCCGGACGAAGGCCTCTCCCTGCGCATCATCTCGCGAGTCCCCGGCACACGGGCGCAGACGCATCCCGTGGAGATGGATTTTCAGTATAGCGACGTGTT
>JAHBWI010000022.1 GCA_019637075.1 Nitrospiraceae bacterium
ATATCGAACCGACTCGCCTGTCGCTCCATGTCCATGACACCTACGGAATGGCTGTGGCCAATGTGCTGACGGCCTGGGAAGACTATGCGATCACGGCCTTCGATTGTTCAGCCGGCGGTCTGGGCGGTTGTCCCTATGCGCCCGGTGCGTCCGGCAACGTCGCGACGGAAGATGTGGTGTTTGCCCTGAAGGCCTCCGGGGCGACGGTCGCGGTCGACGAAGAACTGATCGTCGACTGTGCGCGTCAGTTGAGCGCAGTGATCGGACATCCCCTCCACTCGCGGCTGTCACAGATATCGCGGCCCCGTATCGGGCAACCGGCCCTGAAGGTGTGATGTGAACCACGTCACTGCGCATCGATCCTTCTTCCCGCACGATGCCGCCGAGCTGGCGAGACAGGTCGAAGCCGGGGAGGTTCGATCCGTGGCGCGTGTCATCAGCTTGTTGGAAAACCGGGATCCGCTCGGAGCGGCGGTGCTGACTCATGTAGCTCCGTCTCTGAATCGCGCCCTGGTGATCGGGATCACCGGGTATCCCGGCACCGGAAAAAGTACGGTGATCGATCAGCTCATCACAGCCTACCGCCGACTGGGAGAGAAGGTCGGCGTGCTGGCGGTGGATATCAGCAGCCCCGTCACAGGCGGCGCGGTCCTCGGCGATCGCATCAGAATGCAGCGCCATACGGATGATGCCCAGGTCTATATCCGCAGCATGGCGACACGCGGGCACCAGGGCGGGCTCGCCGCCGCCACGCGGCAGGCAGTACGGGTCTTGGACGCCGCCGGCTTTGGCGTGATTCTGATCGAGACGGTGGGCGTCGGCCAAAGCGACGTCGACATCATGCAGGTCGCCCATACGGTGGTCGCAGTAGTCGCGCCGGGGCTCGGCGACGATGTTCAGGCCATGAAGGCGGGACTGTTGGAGGTCGCGGACATCGTCGTGGTGAACAAGGGCGATCGCGAAGGGGCGGATGCAGCCCTGCGGGATTTACGTGAATGGTGCAAGACGGTGATTCGCACCGTGGCAGTGAAGGGGGAAGGCATCGCAGAGCTGATTGCGGTCATCGCCGAACACGAACGATGGCGGGATCTTGATAGCCCGGAACTGCACAAGCGGAGAGGGCTCTTCATCGATCGAGGTTCACGAGCAGGATAACTATTGTGGCATTTGCCGTGAGGTAGCACATGCTGGCCGATCGCCTCGCTCATTATACGCAGTCGTTCCGGTTCAATGACCTGCCCGGCGAGGTGATCCATGAAGTCAAGCGACGCCTTATAGACAGCCTCGGTTGTGCATTCGGCGCATGGACGGCACCTCCTTGCCGGATCGCCCGCGACATGGCGCTCGCCGTGAAGGTACCCGGCGGGGCGACGGTGTGGGGAACCAATCACAAGACCCTCCCCGACCTCGCGACCTTCGCGAACGGCGCCATGGTCCGATACCTCGACTTCAACGATACCTATCTCTCGAAAGAGCCGGCCCATCCGTCCGACAATATCGCGGCAGTCCTCGCGGCTGGAGAAACGGCGCATGCCTCCGGCAAGCTCGTCATTCAAGCCCTCACCCTATCCTATGAAATCCAATGCCGTCTCTGCGACGCCGCCGCCTTGCGGCCTCGCGGCTGGGACCATGTCACCTATGGGCCGATCTCATCCGCATTGGGCGTCGCCAACGTGCTCGAGCTTACCTCCGCGCAAACCCGGCAGGCCGTCAATCTGGCCGGCGTGGCCAATATTACCCTGCGCCAAACCAGGGTCGGCGACATGTCGATGTGGAAGGCCTGCGCGTTTTCCAACGCGGCGCGGAACGGCATGTTTGCCGCCCTGCTCGCCAGGCGAGGCATGACCGGGCCCGCCCCGATTTTCGAAGGCGACAAAGGGTTCATGAAGCTCGTCTCCGGTCACTTCGAACTGCCGATGCTGGGGGGAGAAGCGATGCCGGGCGGAGAGCCGGTTCCCTTCAAGATTCTCAAGACCTGCATCAAACATTTTCCCGTGGAATATCATGCGCAAAGCGCCGTCGAAGCCGCCCTGGCCTTGCGAGCGGAGTTGCTCGCGACAGAAGGAAAGGGCTGGCTCGACAAGCTGGCCGATGTGGAAATCGGCAGTTACGATGTCGCCATCGAAATCATCGGGCGTGATCCTGAGAAATGGCAGCCCGCCACAAGAGAAACGGCCGATCACAGTTTCCCCTACTGCGTGGCGGTCGCCCTGGTCGATGGCCGCGTGAGTATGAATTCCTTCAGCCCGAAACGGCTGCGAGATCCACGTCTCCACGAGCTCATGAAAAAGATCCATGTCGTGAACGTGCCGGAACTCGAATATCGCTACCCGACCACGATGCCGACCCGCCTCACCATCAGAACGGCCAAAGGATCGACGTATAGCCGGCAAATCGACCAGCCACTCGGCCATCCGGGACATCCTCTCTCGGATCAGGAAGTGGAGGAAAAACTCCGCCGCCTGGC